>DASUQS010000309.1:0-7412 GCA_036280455.1 Acidimicrobiales bacterium | reverse complement strand
GGGTGGGCAGCGTGGCTCCCAGCAGGCCGCCGACGATCACCGACAGCAGGTTGGTGGCCATGTAGGCGAGCGCGACGCCGGTGAGCACCGGGGCGAGCTTGTGGCGGGCGCCGAAGCCCAGCGCCACCAACTGGGTCTTGTCGCCCAGCTCGGCGATGAACACGAGCCCCAGGGCCGCCAACAGTGATTCCACGATGTGTCTCCTCGGTCTGTCGACCGGGGCGGGGGGCACGCGCGCGACCTCGACCCGGACGACCTGTGTGCGTCCGTCGGTCGAAGGTCTCGCCCACCCACCCGTGAGGGCGGGCCGACCGTCCGGGCAGGTATCTGCCAGCGTGTCGAACGATCGTCGGGGGGCTACTCCCCTTCAAGGCCGCCCACGCTACGGGGGCCGGGCCGGGAAGCGCCAGCCTGGCGCGGCCGCGAGTTCATGCATAGACTCTGCAAATACTTTCGGGTGGAGGGATGCACATGGACGCCAGCGCCGCCGACGACACCGAGGCACGCACCACCGACCAGGTCGAGTTCGCGCCGGCCGAGCTGCTGGCCTCGCACCGCTACGCCGAGCCGCTCGTCGTCGCCGGGCGTCGCTGTCACGGCGGGTTCGACGAGGACGGCACCTACGTGTCGCCCCGCACCGCCCACCGGGTTCCGGCCATCGCCGCCTGGCAGGCGCAGCACGCCCGCGACGTCGGCACCGAGCTGCTGCACCTCCCGCTCGACACCTGGCCCGAGCACTACCCCAACGTGGCCCAGGCCCGCTTCCTCATCGAGAGCGGCGTGCCCGAGCCGATCATCGCCACCCTCACCCGCGTCGGCACCGTCGAGGGCTTCGGCGGCCTGATCCGCCACTCGCCGATCCCCGACATGACCCGCGTCGTCGACGAGGACACCCGGGGCACCGCCCTCGCCCACCTCGGCACGGGCCTGTTCGAGGCGCACGCCCGTGACGAGGCCGGTCACGAGGACGAGGGCGGCCACGAGCACATGTGGTTCGCCGCCCGCGACATCGCCTTCGAGAACCCGGTCACCGAGGACGCCCGGGCGCTCATGCTCGAGCGCATGGGCATCGTCGCCCCCGGTGCGCGAAAGGCCGATCCGGCGGCCCTGCGCGCCCAGGCGCTCGCCCACCGGCAGTGGCCGAGCGACGTCGACTTCGACCTCGAGATGCTGATCACCCGCATGGTGCGGCTGCTGCTCATCGAGATCTCGGCCTTCCACACGTTCGCCTGGGCCGAGGCGCTGCTCGCCGACACCGACCTGGTGGCCGGCGACGGCGAGGGTGCGCGCATCGTCTCCTACATCCGGGCCGACGAGACGCCGCACGTCGACTACCTGCGCACCGCGCTGTCCGAGCTGCGCGACCGCACCATCGTCGGCGACGAGGGCGCACGCCACGCCGGCGCCGACCTGGTCGGGCGGCTCTGGGACGGCGCCGTCGCCCTGTCGATCGGGCCCAACCGCCGCCAGACCCTCGACACGATGTGGACCGAGGTGCGCCACGCCGTCGGCGACCGGCCGGGCGCCGCCGACCTGCTCGCCCGGTTCGACGAGCTGGGCACGGTGCACCGGCGCCACGACGGCACCTGGGCCGAGGCCGCCTGAGCCGAGCGCATCGCACCGACGCGTGGTTCCCGCCACGCGGCGGACACGAGCCGGCCGGATCTGCGTAACCTCCCGCGGGTGGATGTGTCACCTGAGGGGGACCTGACCGTCACCGTGCTCGGCTGCTCCGGCACGTATGCCGGCCCGGGTGGGGCCTGCAGCGGCTACCTGGTGCGTTCGCCCGGCACGACCGTCGTGGTCGACCTCGGCGCCGGAACCCTCGCCAACCTGCAACGCCACGTCGGGCTGCACCAGGTCGACGCCCTGGTGCTCAGCCACGAGCACCCCGACCACTGGCTCGACCTGCCGCTGCTGCGCAACGCGATGCGCTACATGCTCGACCTCGGCGACCTCCCGGTCTACGGCACGGCGGGCACGCGCCGCCTCGCCGACAGGCTGATCGACGAGATGGATCCGACCCTGCGGTGGCACACGATCGCCGACGGCTCCGCGTTCACCGTCGGCGACGTCGAGGTGCGGTGCAGCCGCACCGACCACCCCGTCGAGACGCTGGCGATGCGCATCGACCACAACGGTCGCAGCCTCGTCTACAGCGCCGACACGGGACCGGGCTGGCAGGGCGGCGACCTCGGCGGCGGCGTCGACGCCCTGCTGTGCGAGGCGTCGTTCGCGCCCGAGCACGAGGGCCGCCACCAGCACCTGTCCGCACGCCAGGCCGCGGTGCTGGCCACGTCGATGGCGGCCGACCGGCTGATCCTGACCCACGTCCCGCCCGGCGCCGACCCCGGGGAGCAGCGGCGGCTGGCGGAGGTCGGACACGCGGGCCCGGTCGCCGTGGCCGAGACGGGTGCCACCTTCACGGTGTGAGCCGCGCCGCTCGCCGTGCGGGACGACCCGGGGCGCCGCGTTACCGTGCGGGCGATGAGAGCCGACGGACGATCCCCTGACGAGCTGCGCCCCATCAGCTTCGAGCGCGACTTCACCGAGATGGCGGACGGCTCGTGCCTCGTCAGCTTCGGTCGCACGCGGGTGCTGTGCACCGCCTCGATCGACGAGGACGTCCCGCGCTGGATGCGGGGCCGCGGCACCGGGTGGGTCACCGCCGAGTACTCGATGCTGCCCGGCTCGTCCCCCGAGCGCGTCCGTCGCGAGGTGAAGGACGGCAAGCCGTCGGGGCGCAGCCAGGAGATCCAGCGGCTCATCGGCCGCGCGCTGCGCTCGGTGTGCGACATGGGCCGCCTCGGCGAGCGGCAGGTCATCGTCGACTGCGACGTCCTGCAGGCCGACGGCGGCACCCGCACCGCGGCGATCTGCGGCGGCTACGTGGCGCTGCACGACGCACTCGCCCGCCTGGTGCAGCGGGGCGCCATCGCCAACCATCCGCTCACCGCGTTCTGCGCCGCCATCTCCGTCGGCGTCGTGGGCGGGGAGCCGATGCTCGACCTGCCCTACGTCGAGGACAGCACGGCCGACGTCGACATGAACCTCGTGATGACGTCGGAGGGCCGCTACGTCGAGGTGCAGGGCACGGCGGAGCGCCAGGCGTTCTCCCGGCAGGAGCTCGACAGCATGCTCGGCCTCGGCGAGAAGGGCATCGGGCAGATCATCGCCCTGCAGCAGCAGGCCGTGGCTGTCCCGCCCGCACCGCGATGACCGGCGCCCGCGTGCTGCTCGCGACCGGCAATCCGCACAAGGTGGCCGAGATCCAGCAGATCCTCGGGGACGCCTGGCGGGTCGAGGCGCAGGACCCCGACGTCGAGGAGACCGGCACCACCTTCGAGGAGAACGCGCTCATCAAGGCGCGGGCGCTGGCGGCCGCCACGGGCGAACCGGCGATCGCGGACGACTCCGGCATCGAGATCGACGCGCTCGGCGGCGCCCCCGGGGTGCACTCCGCCCGGTGGACGGAGGAGGGCGACTGGGTCCCCCGGGTGCTGCGCGAGCTGGACGGCGTGGCGGAGGGCGAGCGGAGCTGCCGCTACGTCTGCGCCGCCGCGGTCGTGTGGCCCGCACCGGCGTCGCGGGAGTACGTGGTGCGCGGCGTCGTCGAGGGCGCCGTGCCGGACGGTCCGCGGGGGAGCGGCGGGTTCGGCTATGACCCGATCATGGTGCCGGCCGAGGGCGACGGGCGGACGTTCGCCGAGATGTCAGATGCCGACAAGCACGCCCTCAGCCACCGCGGCCGGGCGTTCCGTGCTCTGGCACCTCACCTGCTGCCCTGATCGGTGCGGTGCCGGTCGATGCGGTCCCACGCCGCGTCGCTGAGCATCTGGTGCGCGGCGGGGAACAGGTCGTACTCCTCGCGCACGATGTGGGCGGCCAGCCGGTCGAGGGCGGCGGCCAGGTCGGCACCGCCCCCGGTGCCCGCGAGCGCGCCGCTGTCCGCCAGGGCGGCGGCGACGGCGTCGTCGATGGCGGCATGCTCCGCCGCCAGCGCGTCGGTGGCGAGGCCCTCCGCGATCAGCTCGGGGTAGATGCCGCCCTCCTCGAGCGCGTCGTGGGCCCGCAGGCGCGCGGCCAGCTCCTCCAGGACGGCGCGGGCGGCCGCGGGGTCGCCGGCGGCGAAGGCGGTGCGGGCCTGGTCGGCGAGGCGGGTGAACCGCTCGTGGTCGGCAGCGAGCCGGGCCACGAGCGGCCGGGACCGGCAGCCGCAGTAGTCACACATCCGCCAGGTGCCGGCGGAGCACGTACTGGAGGATGCCGCCGTGCTCGTAGTAGGCGGCTTCGGTCGGCGTGTCGATGCGGGCCACCACCGGCAGCGTCACGGACGAGCCGTCGGCGCCGGCGACCTCGACCTCGAGCCGGGCGCCGAGCAACGACGCCGGGTCGACCCCCGCGATGCCCCGCACCGCGAACGTGGCCGTGCCGGCTCGCTCGGCGTCGACGCCGAGCGAGTCGAGCGTCGCCCCGTCGGCCAGCTGCAGCGGGAGCACGCCCATGCCGATCAGGTTGGACCGGTGGATGCGCTCGAAGCTCTCGGCCACCACCGCGCGCACGCCGAGCAGTGCCGTGCCCTTCGCCGCCCAGTCGCGCGAGGAGCCGGAGCCGTACTCCTTGCCGGCGAAGACGAGGAGCGGCACGCCCTCGGCCGCGTAGCGCTCCGCCGCCTCGTAGATCGACATCTGCTCGCCGGAGGGCTGGTGGACGGCGACGCCGCCCTCGGTGCCGGGCGCCAGGCGGTTGCGGATGCGCACGTTGGCGAACGTGCCCCGGATCATCACCTCGTGGTTGCCGCGCCGGGAGCCGTACGAGTTGAAGTCGCCCCGTTCCACCCCCTGATCGAGCAGCCACCGCCCGGCCGGGCTGTCCGGGTGGATGGCGCCGGCGGGGGAGATGTGGTCGGTGGTCACGCTGTCGCCGAACACGGCCAGCGCCCGCGCGCCCTCGATGTCGGTGAGCGGCGCGGGCTCGGCCGGCATGCCGTCGAAGTAGGGCGGGCGGCGCACGTAGGTGGACGTGTCGGACCACTCGTAGGCCCCGCCGGCCTCGACGGGCAGGCCCCGCCACAGGTCGTCGCCGTCGTAGACCCGGCCGTAGGCCTCGCGGAACATCGACGACTCGAGCGCGCTCTCCACCACGGCGTTGACCTCGGCCGAGGTGGGCCACAGGTCGCGCAGGTACACGGGCTGCCCGTCGGGATCGGTGGCGACCGGCTCGGTGATCAGGTCGCGATCCATCGTCCCCGCCAGGGCGTAGGCGACGACGAGTGGCGGCGACGCCAGGTAGTTCATGCGCACGTCGGGGTTGATGCGCCCCTCGAAGTTGCGGTTGCCGGAGAGCACGGACACGAGGGCGAGGCCCGCGTCCTGGGCGGCCGCCGCGATGGGCGGCGGCACCGGGCCCGAGTTGCCGATGCAGGTGGTGCACCCGAAGCCGACGACGTCGAAGCCGAGCTTGGCCAGGTCGGGGAGCAGCCCGGCCCGTTCGAGGTAGTCGACGACGACCTTGGACCCCGGCGCCAGCGACGTCTTCACCCACGGACGGCGGGTCAGGCCCCGCTCGGCCGCCTTGCGGGCGACCAGGCCGGCGGCGACCATCACCTGCGGGTTCGAGGTGTTGGTGCAGCTCGTGATGGCGGCGATCGCCACGTGCCCGTGGTCGAGCGTGACCTCGGCCTCGGCGTCGAGCCCCGAGGTGGCGTCGAGTCGCACCGCGACCGGCCGATGGGGCCGGTCGGTCGCCACCAGTTCCTCGTCGCCCGTGGGCGCGCTGGCGTCGGCCGACGAGTCGGGGGCCTCGTCCCGGGTGGACGAGGGCGGGTCGCTCGCCGGGAAGGACTGGGCCGACTCGGCGTCGTAGGCGTCGGAGATGTCGACCGGCGTGCCGGACGATGCTGCAGACCCGGCACCGGTGCCCCCGGGTGCGTCGGGCAGCGATCCGACCACGTCGATGGCGAACTGCTGCTTGGCCTCGCGCAGCGGGACGCGGTCCTGGGGGCGGGCCGGCCCCGCGATCGAGGGCTCGACGCTCGCCAGGTCGAGCTCCAGCGTCTCGGTGAAGATCGGCTCCGCGGCCGGGTCGTGCCACAGGCCCTGGGCCTTGGCGTAGGCCTCGACGAGCGCGACCTGGCTGTCGGGCCGACCGGTGAAGCGCAGGTAGCGCAACGTCTCGTCGTCGACCGGGAAGACCGTGATGGTCGAGCCGTACTCCGGCGACATGTTGCCGATCGTCGCCCGGTTCTCCAGCGGGACGTTGGCGACGCCCGGCCCGTAGAACTCGACGAAGCGGCCGACGACGCCGTGGGCGCGCAGCATGTTGGTGACCGTGAGCACGAGGTCGGTGGCGGTCGTCCCCTCCGGCAGCTCGCCGGCGAGCTTGAAGCCGACGACCTCGGGGATGAGCATCGAGATCGGCTGGCCGAGCAGGGCGGCCTCGGCCTCGATGCCGCCCACCCCCCAGCCCACGACGCCGAGCCCGTTGACCATGGGCGTGTGCGAGTCGGTGCCGACGAGCGTGTCGGGGAAGGCGACGCCGTCGCGGGTGGCGACGACCGTGGCCAGGTACTCGAGGTTGACCTGGTGGCAGATGCCGGTCGACGGCGGCACGACCGAGAACCGGCCGAACGCCTGCTGCCCCCAGCGCAGGAACTGGTAGCGCTCGAGGTTGCGCTCGTACTCCAGCTCGGTGTTGCGGGCGACCGCGTCTGGGCGACCGAACACGTCGACCTGCACCGAGTGGTCGATGACGAGGTCGGCGGGGATCAGTGGGTCGAGCTCGGCCGGGTCGCCGCCGGCCTCGGCCACCGCGTGCCGCATGGCGGCCAGATCGACCACGGCGGGCACGCCCGTGAAGTCCTGCATCAGCACCCGGGCGGGGAGGAACGAGATCTCGCGGCCGGCGGCACCGTGGCCGCCGGTCCAGCCCGCGACCGCCCGCACGTCGTCGTCGGTCACGCGCACGCCGTCGTTGTTGCGCAGCAGGTTCTCGAGCAGCACCTTCATCGAGTAGGGCAGGCGCCCGACGGCGTCGCCCAGCACGCTCAGGCGGTGGATCTCATACCTCTCGCCGCCGGCTTCGAGCGTGTCGCGGGCGTCGATGTCTGCCATCTGAGGACCTCCGGGGAGACGTCGCTTCGCACCGTAGCGAGTCGCGGACCGATCCCGGGCGGGCCCTGGGCGCCGCGGCGCTCAGGTGCGCCGGTGCAGCGCGAGAAGGGCAGCGGCGAGGCCGGCGGCCGTCGCCGCCTCGACCAGCACGCCCACAGGCCGCTGGCGCTGGATGCGGGCGTGCAGGCGGTCGACCGCGGCGGGGAACGGCGACCGGCCGAAGAAGTGGAGGCCGGGCTTGTCCATGTCGATGAGGCACGCGCCGGCGATGCCGAGCGCGACCAGCCGGCGTGCCTAGCG
>DASUQS010000308.1:0-4480 GCA_036280455.1 Acidimicrobiales bacterium | reverse complement strand
ACGACGTCGAGCGCTACCTGGACGGCGTCGCCCACGCGGAGATCACCGACCTCGAGGTCGACCCCTTCCGGGTGACCTACCGCTCCACCGGTGGCGGGGAGCCGGACGACCCGCCTGGCGACCAGACGTTCTGGGCCGCCCAGGCCGAGGGGTCGGGCATCCAGACGTTGGAGTGGGACCTCGAGTCGGGCGAGTGGACGGTCGTGTTCATGAACGCCGACGGGTCCGCGGGCGTCGGGGTCGAGGCGTCGGCCGGCGTGAAGGTCGACTGGCTGCTACCGCTGGCCATCGGGCTGCTGGTTGGTGCCGCCGTGCTGGCGGTCGTGGGTGCGGTGCTTCTGGTGCTCGGCGCCGCGGGGCTCGGGACGCACGTGGCCGCAGCACCCGTCGTCGGGCCCTACCCGCTCCGCCTGGAGGGCCGGCTCGACATGCCGCTCAGCCGGTGGCTGTGGCTGGTGAAGTGGTTGCTGCTCATCCCGCACTTCATCGTGCTGCTGGTGCTCTGGCTGGCCTTCTTCGTGGTCACCGTGGTGGCGTTCTTCGCCATCCTGTTCACCGGGCGGTACCCACGGTCGCTGTTCGACTTCAACGTCGGCGTACTGCGGTGGAGCTGGCGGGTGGCCTTCTACTCGTTCGGCGGATTCGCGACCGACCGCTACCCGCCGTTCACGCTCGGTGCGGCGCCCGACTACCCGGCCACGCTCGACGTCGCCTATCCCAAGCAGCTGTCACGGGGGCTGGTGCTGGTGAAGTGGTGGCTGCTGGCCATCCCGCACTACGTGGTGCTCGGCATCATCGGCGGGGGCCTGGTCGCGTCCTGGGGCGACGACGGTGGCCGGTCCGCCGGCGGGCCGGGCCTCATCACCTGGCTGGTCATCGTCGCTGCCGTGGTGCTGCTGTTCGTCGGCCGGTATCCCCGGGGGATCTTCGACTTCGCCGTCGGGCTGAACCGGTGGGTCTACCGGGTGATCGCCTACGCAGCCCTGATGACCGACGAGTACCCGCCGTTCCGCCTCGACCAGGGCGGACCGGAGCCGATCGTGCCGCCGGCGCACGACCCCGCTAGCGGGCCCGACATTGCTCCGGGGCGGGACCAGCCGCCGGCGTACGACAGCCCGCCCGAGCACGACACGGCACCGGGGCGGGACCAGCCCCCAGCGTACGACAGCCCGCCCGAGCACGACACCGCGCCGGGGCGGGATCAGCCGCCGAACTAGGGAGCCGCGACCCGTCCGCCGGGGCGGCGATCGGCCACGACCGCGAGCTGCGCGTCCGTCTCCGGGCATGGGCGGTGGGCCTTGCGCGTGCCGATGCGCAGGTCGGCCAGGCGGGCGCCGACGTCGTCGGGAGCGAGACCGGCGTCGACCAGCAGGCACCCGACGACAGTGCCCGTGCGCCCCACGCCGCCCCAGCAGTGGACGTAGACGACGCCGCGCTGCTGCTCGTCCCGGATGGTGGCGACCGTCGTGTCGTACACATCGGCCTCCACGACACCCAGGTCGGGGATCGGCACGTGGTGCCGATGTAGCTCGAGGCCGCGGGTCGCGGCCACCTCGTCGATGACCGCCGCGTACGGGGCGAGCCCGTCACCGGCGTCGGTGAGATCGACGAAGCTGCGCACGCCGTGATCGACCAGCAGGTTCACCTTCTGCGCCGCCAGATGGCGTTGCCGGTCGCCGGGGTACTCCCCCGCCAGCACGGCGCCGGGCTCCACCCACCAGGCGTGCAGGAAGGCGTCGTGCTGCCACCGGGCGGACGCCACCGCCGCGTCGCCGAAGCCGGCGGCGGATGCGGGCATCGGAGCGGCGCCGGATGCCGACCCGGTGTCCCCGGTTCCCCCGATCTCCCTGGTCCCTGCGGGTTCCCCGGTCTCGCTGGTCCCTCCGGTTTCCCCGGTCGGCCCGGCGGTGCGCCCGGCCTCGAACAGGCGGCCGGCCATCGCCTCGATGCGATCGCGCAGGACGATCTTGCTGCGCCACTCGGCCGGGATGCCGGACGCGCCCCAGCGGGCCCCGGCGAGCTGCCCGGCGATGGCAGCGGTCGTGTCCGCGTCGTCGCCGAGGTTGGCGGCCCGCAGGATCGCGTCGCGGTAGTCGGCCGCGCCCTCGACCGCCCAGATCGCCGCCTCGAGCGCGTCGACGCAGAAGCCGGTGCCGCGGACCTGCGAGGCATCCTTGCCCCGCCACGATCCAGCGGCGATTTCGGCCACCTGGGGGTGCAGGTCGCCAAAGCGCCAGAACCCGGCGGCGAACACCTCGTCGGCCGATTGGCCGCCGATGAGGGCGCTGGTCATCGCTCCGAGCACGCGGCAGGCGTCGACGGGACGGCGGGCCGGGTGGGTGGGACGGCTCGACTCACCGGATCGCTCGGCCGCCACGGCCGGATCGGCGTGCCAACGGATGGGCACCGCCGCCAGCCGCATGAGCGAGCCGTTGGCGGCGGCCTCCTCGTCGACGTCGGTGGCGATCGGCTCGCCGGAGCGGGCGAACCGGGCGAGCTGGCTGCTCACGGTCGTGCCGATGTCGAAGCACCGCCCGTTCGAGGACAGGTATCCGTCGGTGCGCCACCGCAGGTAGCGGTGCATCTGGTCGGCCGGATCGAGGGCGCCGCGGTCGAGCACCGATTCGGCGAGGCACAAGGCCATCGACGTGTCGTCGGTCCACTCACCGGGGCGGAGCGAGAACGGCCCGCCGCCGACCATGTCGTCGATCGGGTCGAAGCTGCCGGGCGCCTGGAACTCGAGCGTGGTGCCCACCGCGTCCCCGCAGGCGAGGCCCAGCAACGCCCCCACCGCTCGATTCCGGGCCGCCGTCACCGGGCCGCCGTCGTCCAGGTCGTTCTCGTGTTCGTCCGCCATTCCGGCAGGTTAACCACGAGGTATGCCCCGGCCTGGGCATGCGCCGGCCAGGCGCGGCAGCGCCAACGGCCACCGCCGTCCGCCTCCCGGCACCAGTCGGGCCCGGTGGCGGCGCCGTCAGAGGGTGCAGCCGACCAGAGTCGGCTCGTTCACCAGGTCGACTCCGAAGCGGGAGCGGACCCCGTCCCGCACCTCGCGGGCCAGGGCCAGCAGGTCGGCGGTGCTGGCACCGCCCCGGTTGGTCAGCGCCAGCGGGTGCTTGCTCGACAGCGCCACCCGTCCGCCGGGGCCCGGGTGCCCCTTGCCGAAGCCGGCGCGATCGATCAGCCAGGCTGCGCTGGTCTTGACCCGACCGTCGGGCTGCGGCCACGCCGGCGCCCCCTCGGGCACCTCGGACGGGTCGAGCACGGGGTTGGTGAAGAAGGACCCGGCGCTCCACGTGTCGTGATCGGCGGGGTCGAGCACCATGCCCTTGCCGCGGCGCAGGCCGAGCACCGCCTCGCGCACGTCTGCCGCGGGGGCGGTGGCGCCGGGCTCGGTGTCGAGGTGCCGGGCCAGCTCCGCGTAGCGGATCGGCGCGCCCGCAGCGCCCCGCGAGAGCCGGAAGGTCACGTCGAGCACCACGTACCGGTCGTTCCCCTTGAAGGCACTGGTGCGGTAGCCGAAGCCGCAGTCGGCGGCGGGGATCGTGCGCACCTCGCCGGCCCGACGGTCCCAGGCGCGCAGGCGGACGATCGTGTCGGCGACCTCCTGGCCGTAGGCGCCGACGTTCTGGATGGGCGTCGCTCCCGTCGATCCGGGGATGCCCGACAGCGCCTCGATGCCCGACCACCCGTCGGCGACGGCACGGGCGACGAGGGCGTCCCAGGGCTCGCCGGCCGCCACCGTCACCTCGACCGTCGGGCCTCGGCCACCCGGCTGAGCGTCGCCGGTCCCGTGGCCGGTGCCGGTGCTGACGCCTGCGCTGGTGACGGCGCCTGCGCCCGCGTCGGTGGCGAAACCGCCGTCTCCGTCGGATGCCCGCACGTCCACGCCGCGGGTGACGACGTGGACGACGGTGCCGTCGAACCCCTCGTCGGCGACCACCAGGTTGCTGCCGCCGGCGAGCACGAGCAGCGGCTCACCGGCCGTGTCGGCGGTGCGGACGGCGTCGACCAGGTCGGCCTCGGCGGAGACGTCGACGAGCCGGCGAGCCGGACCGCCGAGGCGGAGGGACGTGAGATCGGCGAGCGCGACATCGGCACGGACGGGCACGGCGAGAGCGTAGGGGCCGGAAGGCGTGGCACCACGAAGCCGGCCCACCTCGCGAGCCACGAGCGGGCGAGCGTCGGTGTCGGCGACGGCACGGGTCGTGGCGTGACTGCGGTGCGTATGGGACGTGGTACGTTCAGCGGCGGCGGAGATCGGCGCGCTGGGGGAAGCAGCGGCCCTTGATCGGGTTCTGGCGCGTAGAGGTTGCTGTGACGGATGTGAGAGAGAACGTCGACGGTTCGACGACGGTGCGCATCGCGGGGTTGGAGGCCAAGGAGACCTCGCTGGGGAGCATCCGCTTCGAGCTGGAGGGCATGGTCGCCGACGGCGTGTCGGCGGCCACCACCGCGGTCGAGGGCTGGCGGGGCGGGC
>DASUQS010000307.1:0-5580 GCA_036280455.1 Acidimicrobiales bacterium | reverse complement strand
CGGCGATGCCCTCGGGCACGCCGACCTCGACGATCGCTACGAGACGATCTGCGATCCACGGCTCAACGGCCGCCAGTCGATCGACCTCGCCTTCCAGGTCGCCGAGCTGCTCGACCGCCGCTGAGCCGACGGCTGCGCTTCGACGAGCGGAACGTCGTCGCCCTGAGCCTGAGGCTGAGCTCCACGAGCGGCGTCCCCGTCGTGATCAGGCGTGCCGACATCGGGATGGATCTTCCGCCCGATTGAGGGCCGATCCGGCGAGCGCGGCCATCATGCATCCATGGATGGCGCCGCCCCCTCCCCCGTCGACCTGTACCTCGATCTGCTCGCCCGAGCGCTGACCCGGGACCTGTTCCTCGACGAGGAGGTGCGCAACGTCGACCTGCGCGACTGGCCCGGGGGCGAGCCGGACGGGCTGCGGGACATGTTGCGCGAGCGGCGCTGGCGAGTGGTCCGCCCCGGCGCCGACCGGGAGACCCGCGCCGTCGGCAACGACTGGCCGCCGCACGCCGAGACGATGGTCGGCCTCGCCCGGCTGGCCAACGTGCGCGACTGCGTCACCACCGCCCTCGCCGACGGCGTGCCCGGCGACCTGGTCGAGACCGGCGTGTGGCGGGGCGGCACCGCCATCTACCTGCGGGCCGTCCTCGCCGTGCTCGGCGACACCGACCGCACCGTCTGGGCGTGCGACTCGTTCGAAGGGCTGCCCGAGGCCGATGCCGAACGGTTCCCGCTCGACGTGCCCCTGCGTCTCCACGAGCACAGCCAGCTCGCCATCGGGCTCGACACCGTCCGAGGGAACTTCGCCCGCTACGGCCTGCTCGACGACCAGGTGCGGTTCGTGGCCGGCTGGTTCCGCGACACGCTCCCGAAGCTGGCGACCGAGATCGGGCCGATCGCCGTCCTCCGCCTCGACGGCGACATGTACGAGTCGACGATCGACGCCCTCACGAACCTCGAGCCGCTCGTCTCCCCCGGCGGCTACGTCATCGTCGACGACTACAACGGCATCGACGCCTGCAAGCAGGCGGTCACCGACTATCGGGCTGCGGAGGGCATCACCGCCGAGGTCCACGACGTCGACTGGACCGCCGTGTGGTGGCGCAAACCCCGCTGACGCCGCCGCCCGGCGGCCGGCGGCCGGTGGCCGGTGGCAGGTCGCCGGCTCAGGTCGGCTCGGGTTCGCCCTTCGTGTCGACCATCCACGGAACGCCGTAGCGGTCGGTGCACATGCCGAAGCCCCTGGACCAGAACGTGGCGCTGAACGGCATGGTCGCCTCGCCCCCGTCCGCCAGCGCCTCGAAGGTCCGCTCGGCATCCTTCTCGTCCGGTGCGACGTAGCAGACCGCGGAACCGACCTTGGCACCGTCGTCCCCGGTGGGGTCGTCCGAGCCCATGAGCAGGCGACCCTCGCCGAGCGTCAGCGACGCGTGCATCACCGCCTGCGGGTCGGCGCCGGGCATCCCGGCTCCCTCGGGCACATCCGCGTTCGTGAGCACCTGCAGCTCCCCGCCGAAGATCTGCTGGTAACGCTGGAACGCCTCGGCGCAGTTCCCGCTGAAGAACACGTACGGGTAGAAGCTCATCGTTCCCTCCCAGTGCCGTCAGATGCCCGGACGCGTGCACGACCGACCGAGCCCCGAGGATCATCGTCGCAGGGCCGATCGACCGCGCCGTGCACGACGTCGCGGCCATGCTCGCGCTCGCGCGGGCCCGGGGCGAGCGATCCTCGGTCGAACATGGTGCCGGCATGGCCGGAGCCGCACGACGACACCCTTGGCCGCTTACTGACGCGGGGGTAAGGTAGCGGCACGTGGTCGTCCCTCCAGCGGGGTGGTGGGAGGCGGGTCGCCACGAAGTGCACGGGCCCGATCCACGTCACGGCATCGCCGCGCCACGGTGACCAGCTCGCGCGCGCCCACACGACCCGAGGGGGACCACCGTGAGAGCACCAGCGCCCGAAGCGTGGCGGGGACTCGTCGCCGCCGCCGTCCTGGCCACCGGCCTGTTCAGCGCCGGGAGCGGCACCGCGGCCGCCGAATCCGCGTCCAGCGCCCACGCCGCCACGACCGCGACCGGGCCGGCCCGCGCCACCCACCGAGCCACGCCCGCCCAGACCGCGCCCGAGGTGCGCACCGTCGCCACCGACCTCGCCGTCCCGTGGGGCATCGACTTCCTCCCGGACGGCCACGCGCTCGTGACCGAGCGTGACAGCGCCCGGCTGCTCGACGTCTCCCCCGCCGGCCAGGTGACGACGGTGGCCACCGTGGTTGGCGTGCAGCCCGGCGGTGAGGGCGGCCTGCTCGGCCTGGCCGTCTCCCCCACCTTCGCCAGCGACCGCTATGTGTACCTCTACTTCACGGCCGCATCCGACAACCGCATCGTGCGCGTCACCTACGCGAACGGCCAGATCGGGCCGCAGCAGGTCGTCCTGAGCGGTCTTCCGAAGGGCACGATCCACAACGGCGGGCGCATCGCCTTC
The DNA here is from genome assembly GCA_036280455.1 of Acidimicrobiales bacterium. GTDB lineage: Bacteria > Actinomycetota > Acidimicrobiia > Acidimicrobiales > VFJN01 > ZC4RG19. The sequence goes on along the minus strand of DASUQS010000307.1, from coordinate 3,098 downwards.
GGGCCCGACGGGATGCTGTACGCCGGCGTCGGGGAGACCGGCAACACCGGGCTGTCCCAGGACCTGAGCTCGCTCGGCGGCAAGATCCTGCGGATCACCCCCACCGGCGCTCCGGCACCGGGCAACCCGTTCGGCACCCGGGTGTGGAGCTACGGGCACCGCAACGTCCAGGGCCTGGCGTGGGACGACGAGGGCCGGCTGTTCGCCACCGAGTTCGGCCAGAACACGCTCGACGAGATCAACCGCATCGAGCCGGGCAACAACTACGGCTGGCCGATCGTGGAGGGGCCAGGCGGCGGCAGCGCCTACACCGACCCGCTGGTGACCTGGACGCCGGCGGAGGCGTCGCCCAGCGGGGCCGCCATCGTCGACGACTCGTTGTGGGTCGCCGGCCTGCGGGGACGCCGCCTGTGGCAGGTGCCGCTCACCGGCGACGGGGGCGTCGGCACGCCCGTCGCGCACCTCGCCGGAGAGTATGGACGGCTGCGCAACGCCGCCGCCGCGCCCGACGGCACCTTGTGGGTGACCACCAGCAACCGGGACGGCCGCGGCACGCCCACAACGGGCGACGACCGCATCCTCGCTCTCGCCCTCGGAGACGGAGGCCCGGGCGAACCGGGCGAGCAGGCCTGCGTGACCGCCACCAACTCCGCCCACGTCAGCGCGGGTCGGGCCACCGTCACGTTCATCTTCGTGCGGGCGGTCGGCAGCCGCGACTTCCTCGGCCTGCGCTCGAGCACCACGTCGGTCCGCGAGACCGCCCCCGGCCACTGGGAGCGCGTCGGCAGCTGCACCTGACATCGCCCGCAGGCGTCCGGGCACACCACGGGCGGGCGAGCGAAGTGCGGGCGATCCACGTGCGGGCACCACACACGAGGGGACAGTTCCGATGAGATCCAACCCGTTCCGGCGGCTGGCCGTGCTGGCCGCCACGGCGGCGCTGCTGCTCACCGCCGCAGCCTGCGAACCGCTGCGCAACGCACCGCCCGGCGGCGGCACCGAGGTCCAGGGCACCTACCGCCTCGGCCCGTTCGACCTCGCTCCGGCGGGCCAGCCGGGCGCCGACGACCAGGGCTGGGGCACGAACATCCCCCGCCCGGCCGGATCGTTCGGCATGAAGAGCATCGCCTTTCGGGTCGTGGAGGCCGACGGCACCCCGGTGCCGCACGGCGACATCCACCTGCACCACATCGTGATGATGAGCTCGGCCGGCCAGTCGCCGTACTGCAGCAACTGGCCGGAGCGCTTCGCCGGCACCGGCAGCGAGATGACGCCGACCGACCTGCCCGACCCCTACGCCTACCTCGTCGGCGCGAACGACCGGTGGAGCGCCACCTGGCACGTCATGAACGAGAGCAGCGAGGCCAAGGAGGTGTACATCGAGTACGACATCGGTTACCAGGCCGGCGCCACCGCCGAGAACACCCGTGGCGTCACGCCGTTCTTCCTCGACATCACCGGCTGCGGCAACTCCGAGTACGACGTGCCGGGCGACGGCGGGCCCGGCAGCGTGCACACCAACAGCCGCACGTGGAGCGCACCGTGGGACGGCATGCTCGTCGCCGCCGAGGGCCACGTCCACGGCGGAGGCATCGACATCAGCCTCGAGCACGGGCCGACAGGCGACTCCTGCACGATGGTGGCGAAGTACGAGCACAGCCACCCGCACGGCGCCCCGGGCACGATCACGCCCTGCCCGGCCCACAACGCCTTCGAGCGGGGCGACCCGTTCACGGTGACGGCCCGCTACGACAACGACGAGCCCCTCGACGGCGTGATGGGCATCGTCATGGCCTACGCCTGGGAGGGCACCCAGTAGCGAGCGACGCCGGCCGGACCGGGGCGACGCGCCCCGGCCGGCCGTCGGCCTTCTGGTTCAGCAGGAGGCCGCCATGTTGCGGAGGGCACCGACCTCCGCCTCGTCCGCGCTCAGGCCCCAGCGCGCCTTGACGGTCACCCAGTCGACGACGTAGGCGCACCACGACTCCTGGCTCGGAGGCTGCCAGTCGGCCGGGTCGCGGTCGCCCTTCGACCGGTTGGTCGACGCGGTGACGGCGATCAGCGCCCGCGGCTCGTCCACGTCGTTGGCGTACGCGACGCGGGTGGCGTCGTCCCAACGCGACGCCCCGGACCGCCACGCCTCCCCCAGCGCCACGACGTGGTCGATGTCGAGCTCGCTCGGGTCGGTGGTCTCGTAGCCGTCGTAGGTCGACCGCCAGTCGCCGGTCACCACGGTGCAGCCGACCGCGTCGACCTGTGCGGGCGTGAGCGACTCGTCGATCAGCACCTTCTCGCGGGTGTCGCACCCGTGGTCGTCGGCGACGATCCACCCGGAGCCGAACAGGTCGCGCTCGTAGCCGTCGTCGTCCGCCTCCGGCGCCACCGGCAGCAGGTCGATGAGCTCGCCCACACCGGCGGGCCCCGGCCCGACCTCGGGAACCGGCTGCGGCAACGAGGCCGGAGCACCCGGCGCGGCGGGCGCCGGATCGCCTGGTGCGGTGCCGGAGCCCGACGGGGCGGCATCCGTCGGTTCGGATGTCGTCGAGCCGCCGGCCAGGCCCGGTTCGGTGCAGCCGATCCCACCGGCCAGCGCGGCCACCACCGCCAGGGCAGCGGCCGCCCGCCGGCTACGTGAGGGGGTGCCGGCGTGGTGATCGGTGCCGGCGGGGCGACCGGTGTCGGCTCCCCACCCCGCCCCACCGGAGCGCAAGGTCGCCGCCCGCGTCGTCGGGCGCGCGCCGCTGGCCGGAGTCTCGTCGTGCATGTCGCCTTCCCCAGGATCCGTCCGCCGGACGATGCGGCGCCGTGCGCGCCGGCTGATCGTGCCTCGGCCGTGACGGATCGTATCGATCGGCCGTTACAAGGTCGCGGATGGTGATCGTGTGCCGCACGGGACCGCCTCGACCTGGCGCTGGGCACCCTCGGTCGGCGTCCCGGGACTCGGCGGAAGGTGAATGTTGACATGAGCACTCGGGTTTCGCTCTACTGGTCGAACCGAACCCTGAGTACCTTCATCAGATGTCTCAGCTTTTGCCGGGCGGTCGGGTCGAGGTCCCCAGGGTCGGTCCGCACACCGGAACGGAGCAGCGATGGGTCAG
>DASUQS010000306.1:0-9135 GCA_036280455.1 Acidimicrobiales bacterium | reverse complement strand
ACGAACTGCTCGGGCTCGAGGTCGTAGTGCATCTTGCCGTCGACGACCGACGGCAGGCCCATGTTGGGCAGGCAGGAGATCGGCATCGTGGCGTTGGCCGACAGGTGCCGCAGGTGCTCGTGCATCTCGGACGGGCCGGTGGCGCAGTTGAGGCCGAAGATGTCGGGCTTCAGGGCCGCCAACGCGCCGAGCGCGGCGCCGATCTCGGAGCCGAGCAGCATCGTGCCCGTCTGCTCCATCGTGACCTGGAGCTGGATCGGCACCGTGGTGCCGAGCGCGGCCATGGCGCGGCGGGCGCCGATGACGGCGGCCTTGGCCGCCAGCAGGTCGAAGTGCGTCTCGGTGATGAGCAGGTCGACGCCGCCCTCGATGAGCGCACGCGCCATGACCTCGTACGCGTCGCGCAGCTCGACGAAGCCGATCTGCCCGAGGGACGGGGACTTGGTGCCCGGCCCCATCGACCCGGCGACGAACCCGCCGTACCCGTCGGCCACCTCGCGGGCGACGCGGGCCGAGGCGAGGCTGATCTCGTGCGCCCGCTCGGGGATGGCGTACTCGCCGAGGGGGACGGCGAACGCGCCGAAGCTGTTGGTCTCGACGACGTCGGAGCCGGCGCGGAAGAACGACTCGTGCAGGTTGGCGATGACGTCGGGACGGGTCACCGACAGGATGTCGGTGCAGCCCTCGAGCTCCGGACCGCCGAAGTCATCGGCGGTGAGACCGAGCTCCTGCAGGTTGGTCCCGGTCGCACCGTCGTACACGACGACGCGTTCGTCGACGAGATCGAGGAAGCGGCTCATCGGTGTGCCTCCGGCACGCTGGTGATCCGTCGCCGCTCGGCGGCGAGAAGGGCGCTGTGCAGGTCGTTCGTTCGCACGTCGTGCTCTCTCATAGTCGAAGGGCCAATCTACCGACCCCGGGTGATTCGGGGCCGATCGTCAGCCGGGCGGGCAGCGTCGGGGTCACGGTGCGGCGAGGCCACCCTCCGGGTCGACGCCGTCCTCCTCGCGCTGGGCGAGCAGTCGGGACGTCGACGCCGACGGCGTGGCGTCGAGCAGCGCCGTGACGAGGTCGGTGAGGTGGGAGGTGAACAGGCGGTCGTCCTCCCGCGGCTCGCCGGCGGCGCGCCGCGCGAGCTCGACGAAGCAGAAGCGGATGGCCGGGTACCGCGTGTGCAGCACGGCCCGTTCCTCCGCCGGCACGAGCGGGTCGAGGAGGCGGTGCCAGCGCACGATGCTGTCGTTCGGCTTGATGAGCGGTGCGCGGTTCGGCATCCGACTAGGACGGGTGTAGTACTCCGCCGACAGCTGCAGGTAGGAGCGGCCGCCGTCGGGGTCCGCGAGCTTGGCCGCCGCCGGGGACACCAGGGCGGAGGCCAGGGCCCGCATGTCCGGCACGCCGGCGTCCTCGTACATGTCGAGGAGGGCGTGGCGCCGGGGCTCGGTGTCGCGGCGGTGCTTCATGATGATGGCGGTCACCAGGCCCTCGCGGTCGCCGAAGTGGTACTGGACGGCGCCCGTGTTGCTCTGGCCCGCCGCCCGGTTGATCTCCCGCAGCGACACGCCGTCGATGCCGCGTGCCGCGAACAGCTCCTCGGCGGCGCGGATGATCTGGTCGCGCGTGTCGCCCTGGATGCTGGTGTTCGTGCTCATGCCCCGCTCGCCGATCCTTCCCCTGTCCATGGCTGGTGACGCGTTCGGGCCGCCAGATCGATCGCGGTCCCGTCACCCGCCCGGCTCGGCCGGTGTCACGAGGGTACTGCCAGCCACCACTGCAAAGCTCGTTCTGTCCGTCGACGCAGGCTGCACGGCCCTGTTGCCGCCCCGGCCGACGGGGTAGTCACCGGCCATGAGCCTGCTGGTCGGCACGTCGGGGTGGCAGTACAAGGACTGGCGCGGCCCCGTCTACCCCGAGGGCGTCCCCCAGCGTGCCTGGCTCGCGCACTACAGCGGGCGGTTCGCCACCGTCGAGGTCAACAACGCGTTCTACCGTCTCCCCGAGCGCTCCGTCTTCGAGCGGTGGCAGACGGAGACGCCGCCGGGGTTCGTGGTGGCGGTGAAGGTGAGCCGCTACCTCACCCACATCAAGCGTCTGCGCGACCCGGCCGAGCCCGTCGACCGGCTGGTCGGCCGGGCCGCGGGGCTGGGCGACCGGCTCGGCCCGTACCTGCTGCAGCTCCCACCCACGCTGAAGGCGGCGCCCGACCTGCTCGACGCCTGCCTGCGCGCCTTCCCCGGTGACGCCCGCGTCGCCGTCGAACCGCGCCACGAGACCTGGTGGTCCGACGAGGTGCGGGCCATCCTCGAACGGCGCGGCGCGGCCCTGTGCTGGGCCGACCGGCTCGGGCGGCCGATCACACCGCTCTGGCGGACCGCCCCGTGGGGCTACCTGCGCCTGCACGAGGGCACGGCCTCGCCGCGACCGGCCTACGGCCGCTCCGCGCTCTCGACGTGGCTCGACCGTCTCGACGCGGCGTGGCCGTGCTCCCGGGAGGACGACGTGTTCGTGTACTTCAACAACGACCCGGGTGCCGCCGCCATCCGCAACGCCCGCACGCTCGTCCGCATGGCCGGCAACAGGGGATTCCATGTCGCCGGCGCCCAGCCGGACGGCTGACGGGCGAACCCTGCCCTCGCCCTCTAACGTCCCGCCATCGATCTGATCGACGTGCTGGTCGCGGCTGGGCCGCTGGTCGTCGCCGGGCTCGGGTTCGCCTTGGCCGAGCGGCTGCTCCTCGGCGCGGTGCCCGGCGCCCTGCACGTGGCGCGACGCGCCCATCCCGTCGGTGCCGCGCTGGCCGTCGCCGCGCTCCTGGTCGACAAGGGGACCGTGTCCGGCCTCCTCGCCTGCGGCTGGCTCGCGGTGTGCCTCTGCGCCACGGCCGGGGGCATCGGCGTGGTCCGCAACGTGAGGCGGGCGGCGGCGTCCCGCCACACGCTCGGCCACCTCACCATCGCGGTCGGGCTCGGCTACCTGAGCGTCGGGGGAGCGTTCCTGGTGGCCAGCCGGTTCGACCAGCGCCCCTTCGACCTGTCGTCCGACATCGTGCGGCTCACGTCGGTGCACTTCCACTACGCCGGATTCGGGCTGACGGTGCTGGCCGCGGCGGGACTGGCATCGGTCGACTGGCTGGCCAGCGCGGTGTCGCTCGTGACGGGTTGCGTCGCGGCGATGGTGAGCCCGCCGGTCGTCGCGCTCGGATTCCTGTTCGACTCCGGCGTCGGCCAGGTCGGGGGCGCCCTCGGCATGACGGTGGCCGCGTGGGCCGTGGCGTTCGGCACGTTCCTGCTGGCGACGTCGTCCTCGGCCCTGTCGCCGCCGGCCGACGCCCCGGCGTCCGCCTCGTCGCGCCGCGCCGACCTGGAGCGCAAGGTGGGGCGTTCGCTTCTGGTCGCATCCGCGCTGTCGCCGATCATCCCCATGGTGCTCGCCGTGCAATGGGCGCTCGCCCAGCACACGGGCATGCCGGCGCTCAGCATCGACGCCATGGCCAGCACCCACGGCGTGCTCAACGCGATCGGGTTCGTGGCGGCGGGGCTCGTCGGCTGGCTGCTGACCGGACTGCCCGTGCCGAGCCACCGGGCCCCGGCCGCCGACATGCCGGCGTAGCGCCCGCACCCCTCGAAATCGGGCGGCGTGGGCCGCCGCCGCCCGGCACAGTCGCGTCGTGCACGACCTGTCCGCCGAGCTCGACCGCTACCGGCCCCGCACCGCCGACGACGAGAGGGATCTGGCGCGCCTGCGCGAGCTGGCGGCGACGGCCGACCCGTGGTCGCGGGACCGGCCGATCCACGTGACGGGCTCGGCGGTGGTGGTCCATCCGGCCAGCCGCCGGGTGCTGCTGCGGTGGCACGAGCGGATGGAGGCCTGGTTGCAGGTCGGCGGCCACGTCGACCCCGGCGAGACGACCGCCCTCGCGGCCGCCCGGCGCGAGGCGCGGGAAGAGACCGGTCTCGCCGACCTGCGGGCGTGGCCCGACGCCGGCGGCCCGCCGCGAGCCGTCCACGCCGTGATCGTCCCCGTGCCGGCCGGGAGGGGGGAGCCGGCGCACGAGCACGCCGACGTGCGGTACGTGCTGGCCACGGATCGGCCCGACGACGCGGTGCCGGAGTCACCGGGAGCCCGCCTGCGGTGGCTGCCGGCGGAGGACGCTGTCGAGGCCGCCGGGCAGGACAACCTGCGCGAGACTCTCGTCCGCGTCGCCGCCCTGCTCGAGGCCGGCGACGCCGTTGACGGGCCGCCCCGGGGCTCGACGTCCACCTGAGGTCGAGGCTCGACCACTGATCGAGGGTTGGCCGTGACCAGGAGTGACGGGGGCTCAGCGATCGACGGGGTAGGGTCGCCGCCGTGACTCGGCTCTACACCGGCAAGGGCGACGACGGCACGACGGGACTCCTCTTCGGCGGGCGGGTGCCGAAGGACTCGGCCCATCCCCGAGCCGTGGGCGCGGTCGACGAGGCGCAGGCGGTCATCGGTGTCGCGCGATCGATGGTCGAGCGGGACGGCGAGCTCGACGGCCAGCTCACCCACGCCTGCCGCGACCTCTGGGTGCTGATGGGCGAGCTCGCCACCGCACCCGACAACCACAGCAAGCTGGCCGACGGGCAGACACGGGTGACCGATGCGATGGTGCAGGCCATCGCCACGATGATCGACGACCTGGGCGAGCGGTTCGAGGCGCCGGCGGCGTTCGTCGTGCCCGGCCAGACGCCGCTGGCGGCTCAGCTCGACCTGGCCCGCACGGTCGTCCGGCGGGCGGAGCGCGAGGCGATCGCCGCCGTCGCCCCCGGCTCCCACGTGCTGCCGTACCTCAACCGCCTGTCGTCGCTGCTGTGGGTGCAGGCCCGGTGGGTCGAGGGTGAGCACCTGCTCAGCCGCGACGTCCCGACGGACGACTGAACGCCAGCGGGACGACGACCCCGCGCGCGCCCGCGCGGTCCGTCCCATCCATCCCCGCACCCCCGCCCTCCGGCCGCATCCCTGTGCGGCTGGCCCCGGAATCCGGTGCTGGCTGCACAGAGATGCGGAAACCAGGGCCGGCCGTTCAGGCGACTCCCGCGGCGACGAGCGCCCGGCCGGTGAGCACGCGGGCCAGGTGCCTGCGGTAGTCGGTGCTGGCGTGCAGGTCGGCCGACGGCTCGGTGCCGGCCGCGGCCAGCCCGGAGGCGTCCGCCGCGGTCGCGCCGTCGGCGAGCGCCTGCTCGACTGCGTCGGCCCGCAGCGGCCGGCTGCCCATGTTGACCAGCGCCCCCGCCGCTCCGTCGCCCCGGGCGACCGCGACCGCCCCGACGACCGCCCAGTCCTGGGCCCGCCGGGTGAACTTCTGGTACGACCAGCCGGCGTCTCCCGTGACGGGCACCCGCACCTCGACCAGCATCTCGTCGGGTTCCAGCGCAGTCTCCAGGAACCCCACGAAGAACTCGCGAGCGGCCACCTCCCGCCGCCCCCGTGGCCCGTCGACGACGAGCGTTCCGTCGAGCGCCAGCACGGCGGCCGGCAGATCGGAGGCCGCGTCGCCGTGCGCCAGCGACCCGCCGAGCGTGCCGCGGGCGCGCACCTGCGGGTCGCCGACCTGCCCGGCGACGTGCCCGAGCACGGGGCACGCGGCGCGCAGCTCGGCGGACCGTTCGATGTCGCGGTGGCGGGCCAGCGCACCGATGGCGACCTCGTCACCCTCGACCCGGATGTACCCGAGGTCGGGCACCCGCCCGACGTCGACCAGCACGGCCGGGGTGGCGAGGCGCAGCTTCATCAGCGGGAGGAGCGAGTGGCCGCCGGCCAGCAGCTTGGCCTCGTCGCCGTGGCTGGCGAGCGCGGCGAGGGCCTCGTCGGAGGATGTGGCCCGGACGTAGCCGAACGGGGCGGGGATCATCGGGTCACCTCGACGGGGGTCTCGGTGCGGACGAGCGGCTCGCCGGCGACGGTGGCACCGCCCCGCTCGGCCGCCCAGCGCACCGCGTTGACGATCATCTGGTAGCCGGTGCAGCGGCACAGGTTGCCCTCGAGGGCGGAGCGGATGGCGGCCTCGTCCGGATCGGGGTCGTCGGCCAGCAGCGACGTCGTGGCCATGAGCATGCCGGGGGTGCAGTAGCCGCACTGGAGGCCGTGCTCCTGGCGGAAGCCCTCCTGCACGGCCGACATGGTGCCGTCGGGGGCGGCGAGCCCTTCGACGGTGGTCACCTCGGTGCCGTCCGCCTGGGCGGCGAGCACGGTGCACGACTTCACGGCCTCGCCGTCGAGCAGCACGGTGCAGGCACCGCAGTTGGAGGTGTCGCAGCCGACGTGCGTGCCGGTGAGGCCCACCTGCTCGCGCAGCAGGTGGACGAGCAGCAGGCGGGGCTCGACCGTGCGGGGGACCCGCCGGCCGTTGATCGTGACCGTGACGGTCAGGCTGGTGGCGGCGTCGGTGCTCACGCCTGCTCCTTCCCGCTGGGGTGGGTGCCGTCGGGGTGGGCGACGGCGTCCGGTTGGTGGAGGATGCGCCAGACCTTCTCCGGTGTGACCGGCATGTCGACGTGGCGCACGCCGTGGCCGGACAGGGCGTCGACGACGGCGTTGACCACGGCCGGCGGGGCGCCGACGGCGCCGGACTCGCCGATGCCCTTGGCGCCGAGGGCGTTGTTGGGGCACATCGTGGCGATGCGGCCCGATTCGAAGGCCGGCAGGTCCGCGGCCGACGGCACGAGGTAGTCGACGAACGTGCTGGTGACCGGCTGGCCCGCCTCGTCGTAGGACACCTGCTCGTAGAGCGCCTGGGCGATGCCCTGGGCGACGCCGCCGTGCACCTGTCCCTCGGCGAGCAGCGGGTTGATGACCGTGCCGCAGTCGTCGACGCACACGTAGCGCTCCACGGTGACGTCGCCGGTGTCCCGGTCGATGCCGACCACGCAGGCGTAGGCGCCCGACGGGTAGGAGAAGTTCGGCACCTGGCCGAACACGGTGGCGCCGAGGCCACCGGGCTGGACGTCGTCCGGCAGCGACAGCGGCTGGAAGCTGGCCCACGCCACCTCGCCCCACGTCACCGGCCTCGACGGGGTGCCCGCGACGTGGAAGCCGCCGTCGGCCTGCTCGATGTCGGCGACGTCGGCCTCGAGCAGGTGGGCGGCGATGCGGCGGGCCCGCTCGGCCACCTGCATGCCGGCCTGGTGGACGGCCTCGCCGCCGACCGGCACCGCGCGCGACCCCATGGTGCCGATGCCCTGCTGCACGGTGGCGGTGTCGCCGTGGCGCACGGAGATGCGGTCGAAGTCGATGCCGAGCGCATCGGACGCGATCTGGGCGAAGGTCGTCTCGTGTCCCTGGCCGTGCGGGCTGGTGCCGACGGCGAGGATGGCGGACCCGTCGGGCTGGATGCGCACGTCGGCGGACTCCCACGACCCGATGTGGCCGAACGCCTCCAGCGACCCCGGCGGCCCGAACCCGGCGATCTCCAGCCAGCACGACAGGCCGACGCCCATGAGCGGCTGGTCGGGGTCGGCGTTGCGCGCCGCCTGGGCGGCACGCAACTCGTCGTAGCCGAGGATGCGCAGGCACTCGGCGAGAGCCGCCGGGTAGTCGCCCGAGTCGTAGTTGACCAGCTCGGGGTTGGCGGGGGAGGTGTAGGGGAACTCGTCCGGGCCGATGAAGTTGCGGCGCCGCACCTCCGCCGGGTCGAGCCCGCACTCGGCGGCCACCAGGTCGACCGTGCGCTCCACGAGGTAGGTCGCCTCGGGCCGCCCGGCGCCCCGGTAGGCGGCCACCGGAGTGGTGTTGGTCATCACGTTGGTGAGCCACGCCTGGATCGACGGGATCTTGTAGACGCCCGACGTCATGGCGCTGGTGAGCACCCCGAGGCCCATGCCGGTCGGGTCGGGATAGGCGCCGACGTCCTGGATCGTGTGCACGCGCAAGGCGTGGACGCGGCCCTCGTCGTCGAAGCCGACCTCGATCTCGTTGACCTGGCCGCGGCCGTGGTCCATCAGGACCATCGCCTCCGAGCGGGTCAGCGCGAACTTCACCGGCCGGCCGAGGCGGCGCGACAGCTCGGGCGCCAGGAACAGCTCCGGGTAGAAGACGATCTTGGTGCCGAACCCGCCGCCGACGTCGGGCGCGACCACTCGGCACTCGTGCTGCGCGATCCCGAAGAAGTCGCAGTACTTGTTGCGCAGGTGGTGCGGCGCCTGGTGCGTCGCCCACACCGTGAGGCCGGCGGGCCCCCAGTCGGCAACGACCGCCATCGGCTCGATCGGGGCCGGGGAGCAGCGGTTGTTGACGACGGTCAGGCTCGCTCGTCGGGGAGAGGCCGCCATCTCGGGCGACTCGGCCTCCGGGGCAGGCAGGACCGGGAGGGCGTTGGTGCCGAGGTCGGGGAACAGCCGGGTGCCGGCCTCGTCGGCCATCGCCGCCAGGCTGGCGTGGACGTCGGCGAGGACGTCGAGCGGCTCGTAGTCGACGACCACGTGCTCGACGGCGTCGGCCGCCACGTAGCGGTCGTCCGCCACGACCACGGCCACCGGCTCGCCGACGAAGCGGACGACGCCGTCCGCGAGGACCGGCCGGTGGAGCGGCGCCACCTCGGGCGGCAGGCCCGGAATGCGGGGCAGATCGGCGACGTCCGCCCCGGTGATGACGGCGAGGACGCCGGGCACCTCCAGCGCACCCGACACGTCGATGCCCGTGATGCGGGCGTGCGCCTCGGTCGAGCGGACGAAGGTGGCGAACACGCACCCGGCCGGCTGCAGGTCGTCGACGAAACGGCCTTTCCCGACCAGCAGGTTCGGGTCTTCTTTGCGGACGACGCGCGCCCCTACCAGCGACATGCACTGCCCCCTCTGTCCCGTCGTGCGAGCGGCCGACCCTCTGCGGGGCGGCACGCCACCGGACTTTACGCTGTTCACTTCCCCGCCGCCGGACCACCGCGACGCCGCCACCGGGTGCGCCCCGGAGCGCCGGACGCCGGACGGCCAGCGGACCGCCGGCCCACCGCCGGGGGCGCCGGACGCCGGACGGCCAGCGGACCGCCGGACCATCGGGCCACCGCCGGGGGCGGGAGGGCAGCCCTGTGCAGCCACCCCCGGATTCCGAGGGCTCCTGCACAGGGTTGTGCGGCTCGGGCCCTGGCTTCGGGCGATCGAGCGGGCGGGGTGGCCCACTAGT
>DASUQS010000305.1:0-8691 GCA_036280455.1 Acidimicrobiales bacterium | reverse complement strand
CGGATGTCGGGGCGGCGGTGCGGCGCCCGCCGCCGCTCCGCCGCCCGCGATCACACGGGCGCCTCGACCGGCAGCCGCGGGCTGCGCGCCGGCCGGTCCTGCGCCCGGAGATCATCGACCAGGTCGTCGCGGATGCCGCGCCGCGCCGGGCCGGGTCGTCCCACAGGTTCACCCGCTGCAGCGGGTCGTAGGCGAGGTCGTACAGCTCTCCCTCGGTGCCGTCGTGCACGGTCCCGGGGCCGTAGGTCGTGCACACCCAGCCGTCGCGGGTGAGCGTGCGCAGGTGGACGTCGACGCCCAGCACCTCGCTGTCCCACTCGGTCACGACCCCCCGGTCCGCCCGTTCGGCCCGGTGCGACGGGCCCGCCGACGCGTCGTCGACCGGCAGCGCCGCGCCCTCCATCCACGGCTGCGCCGGCAGGCCGGCCGCCTCGCAGAACGTGGGGGCCAGGTCGACCAGCCCCACGGGCCGGGTCACGACGGCCGGCGCCACACCCGCCCGTGGCGCCGGCCGCCAGATCAGCGGCAGCCGCATCAGGCCGTCGACGTGGTACGGCCCCTTGAACAGCAGGCCGAAGTCGCCCTGCAGCTCGCCGTGGTCGGTGGTGAAGACCACGTCGACGTCGTCCTGCCAGCCGCGGGCGGCGACGGCGGCGAGCACGCGCCCGATCGCCTCGTCGATCAGCTCGACCTCGACGGCGTTGCGGGCGTTGACCTCCCGCACCTGGTCGGCGGTGAGGGACGCGGGCACCCAGCGGGTCGGGGCCTCGTAGTTCGAGACGAGCGTGCCGTCGTACCAGGCGCGCCAGTGGCGGGGCTTGCCGTCGAGGACGCGCTCGCGCTCGGCCGCGTCCTCGATGTAGCCGGCGGGCAGCGGCACGTCGCGCCAGTCGACCCGGCCCATCTCCGACGCCGGCGGGTCCCACGGGTGGTGGGGGTCGGGGAAGCTCATCCAGCAGAACCAGTCGTCGTCCGCCGCCAGCCCGTCGAGCCAGGCGATCGTGCGATCGGCCACCCAGTCGGTGTGGTACCACTCGCGGGGGATCGGGTTGTGCTTCACCTGGGGAGCGCCCGTGTCGCCCCCGCCCTCCGCGTTCACCTCCAGGTCGGCGTCGAGCACGGCGTAGAAGCCGCCGGTCGCCTCGGGATGGGTGGCGGTCAGCCAGCGGGAGTAGTGCAGCGGCCCCATCGGGGTGTGCGTGGCGAACTCGAGGTGCTCGAAGCCTCGGTGCGGGCCGGTGGTTCCGTCCGCCCACGGGGACGTGACGGTGGGGACGCCGGCGCGCGCCAGCCCGTTCTCGACGAAGCGGCCGAACGGGTCGAGGAACGGCTCGAAGTGCGGTTTGCCCACGAGCGCCGTGCGGTACCCGGCCCGGTGCAGCTCGGCCGCCACGGACGGCGCGTCGACGGGGAGGGCGACGCCGTTCATCCACACGCCGTGGGTGCTCGGGTGCTGGCCGGTGAGCATGGTCGAGCGCGACGGCATGCACACGACCGACTGGGGGATGGCCCGCTCGTAGCGGATGCCCTCGGCCGCCAGTCCGTCGAGCACCGGCGTGCGGCCGACGGTCCCGCCGTTGCAGCCGAGCGTGTCGTAGCGCTGCTGGTCGCTGGTGACGAACAGGATCTTGCGGCCCATCAGGGCGTGCCTCCTTCGAGCTGGCGGCGCAGCTCGGCGAGCGCGCCGCCGGTGGCCCCGCCGAGCACGATCGCCATGGTCGCCGGGTCGACGTCGCTGGCGTAGGTCACGAGGCAGCGCTGCTCGCCGAGCGGGATGACGTCGAGCGTGCCGAGGTGCTCGCGGAAGAGCCCGCCCGTGATGCGGTACTGGAAGCGCCGCTGCAGCGGGTCGTTGGTCAGGATCGTCTCGTCGAGGCTCATGCCCGTGCCGAGCGTGATGGTGCGGTGATCGCCGTCGACCTTGCAGTCGACGATGCCGGGGAACCACTCGTGGAGGGCCTCGGGGCGGCCGACGACGGCCCAGGCGGCGTTCGCGCTCACGTCGACGACGACCTCTCGGCGCACGGAGGCCCGCATCAGCGCCCGCTCCCCGTGCCGGCCGCCGGCGGGGCGAGCAGCGCCACCAGCGCGGCGGCCATCGCCGCGGTGGCATCGGCGCGGGACAGGCCCTGGTCGTGGCGCATCAGGTCGAACGACTCCCACGACGTCAGCACGTCGGCGGCGGCGACGGCGGCGCGGCGCCGATCGGCCGGCAGCGCAGCGAGCTCGTCGGCGAACGCGGCGTCGAGCTGGCGGCGGAGGGCGCCCCGGACGCGGGCCAGCTCGGCGAGCACCAGCGGCTGGCGGGTGGCGATGGCACGGGCGACCCGCCCCACCTCGCCCATGCCCTCGAGCAGCTGCACCCGGGCGGCGACGAAGCGCTCGACGCGCTCGGCGAGCGGCAGGTCGGGCGGGACGTCGAGCGCGTACAGGGGCGCGAGGTGCTCCTGCTGCCGGGCGATCGCCGCGCGCACCATCGCCTCGGTGTCGTCGAAGTAGCGGAACAGCGAGCGCACCGAGATGCCGGCCCGCGCCGCGATCGTGTCCGCGCTCGGGCTGAGGTCGCCCTCGCGGTAGAGCTCGAGCAGGGTCGTCACAACGGCGTCGCGATTGCGGTCGCGCCGCAGGTTGCGCCCGTCGGGGGCAGCGGCGGGGGGATCGGCGGTGTCGCCGGTCTTCGAGGTCACGCCGCTGACCTTAACTATTGACATGAGCTATGACAATACCTACGTTGCCTCCATGACGGTGACGACGGACCCCCTGCTCATCGATTCGCTGCGGCGGCGCATGCGGGCCATGCACTCGCTGTACGCCGATGCGCTGGCGACGATGGGTCCGGACCACGTCAACCACTTCGAGCGAGAGGGCGTGCTCCCCATCGCCTTCTCGCTCTTCCACTACACGAACATGCAGGACGTGTCGTTCGCCGTGGTCAGCGGCGAACCCGTGCTGTGGGGGCCCGAGTGGCAGGCGAGGGTGCAGATGGCCGTCGACGACCACGGCAAGGAGCGCACCGTCGACGAGATGGTGCACCAGCGCATCGGCGACTACGCGGCCTTCGGCGACTACCAGCGCGCCGTGTTCGGCCGCACCGAGGCGTGGCTCGACGCGCTCGACCCGGCGGAACTGACCCGTGTGATCATCCCCCGGCCGCTGCCGCCGGTCGTGGCCGACACGTACAGCGCACGGGTGGCCGGCGACGACGGCATCACGCTGCTCGACGCGCTGGAGTGCTGGATCTACCAGCACGGGCTGCGTCACATGGGCGAGATCGAGCTGGCCCGCGGCCTGGTCGGCCTCGGCGGCATGACCAGCTGACGCTCCCTACGCCGGGCCCGGCGGTGCCTCGACGACGGCGAACGCCCGCACCGTGAACGTGCCCAGCCCCGCCACCCTCGGCGGGGCGGCGGAGAAGCGGAAGCCGTCGTCCGGCAGGCGGTCGAGCCCCGTGAGGTGCTCCACCACCGGGATGCCGGCGGCCAGCAGGCGGGAGTGCGCCGGCCGCTCGCCGGTGGACGTGCCGTCGATGTTCAGGCTGTCGATGCCGACGAGGGCCGCGCCGTGCTCGACGAGCCAGTCCGCCGCGTCGGCCGTCAGGTACGGGTGGTCGGCGAAGTAGGCGTCGGTGCCCCAGTGGCGGGCGTGGCCGGTCTCGACGAGCACGGCCCTCCCGGCGACGTCGAGGTCGTCCCCGCCGGCACCCGTCAGCGCGGGCAGGTCGATCGCGGTCGGCCCGCCGGACAACCGCAGGACGAGGCCGTCGAGGTCGACCATCCGGTCGAGCGGCAGCGCCGCCAGGTCGTCGCCTTCCCGGTACCGGTGGGCCGGCGTGTCGAGGTAGGTGCCGGTGTTGGTGGCCAGCGTGATCATGCCGATGCTGAACTCGGTGCCGGGCGCGTAGTGGCTCGCCGATTCGTCGAAGCTCAGGTGCGACCCGAGGGTCGGGGCGGGGATCCCCGGATAGGTCACCATGCCGTCGGTGATCTCGTGCGCGAGGTCGACGACGTGGCGCGGCGCGCGTGCTGTCATGCCGCCATCCTGGCCGTCGGGCCCCGTCCCGGTCGTCGCCTTTTCGCCTGTCGACGAGCGGGTCTCGCCGGGACCGACCGGTCAGTCGAACACCACGGTGCGCCGGCCGTAGACCAACGTGCGGTGGTCGACGTGGGCGCGCACCGCCCGGGCCAGCACGGTGGTCTCGAGGTCGCGGCCCTTGCGGCGCAGGTCGTCGACGTCGTCGCGGTGGGTCACCCGGATGACGTCCTGGTCGATGATCGGCCCGTCGTCGAGCACGGCCGTCGCGTAGTGGGCGGTCACGCCGATGAGCTTGACCCCCCGCTCGTGCGCCTGGTGGTACGGCCGGGCGCCCTGGAACGACGGCAGGAACGAGTGGTGGATGTTGATGATGCGCCCCGCCCACTCGTCGCAGAACTCCGGCGACAGGATCTGCATGTAGCGCGCGAGCACCACCAGCTCGACGTCGTGGGCACGCAGCACGTCGCGCACCTGGGCCTCCTGCGCCGCCTTGTCGCCGTCGACGACCGGCAGGTGGTGGTGCTCGACGCCGAACCACTCGGCTGCGGCGGCGTGGTGTGGATGGTTGCTGACCAGCACCGGGATGTCGACCGCGAGCTCGCCCTCCCGCCAGCGGTGCAGCAGGTCGTGGACGCAGTGCGGCTCGCGGGAGGCCAGCAGCCCGACCCGGGGCCGGTGGTCGGAGAAGCCGAGCTGCCACCGCATGGCGAACCGCTCGGCCACCGGGGCGAAGGCGGGGCCGATCTCGTCGCGGGCGAGGTCGAGGCCCGCGAGCTCGACCTCGACCCGCAGGAAGAAGGCGACGTCGCTGTGGTTGGTGTGCTGCTGCAGGTCGATGACGTTGCCGCCGTGCCCGGCCACGAAGGCCGTGACGGCCGCGATGATGCCGGGCCGGTCCGGGCAGGCGACGAGCAGGCGGGCCGTGGTCGAGGACGCCACGACGTCAGCCTGTCACCGGACGCGGCTAGAACCACGCCATGGGCCATCCCCGTCGCTTCCGCTTCGCCGCCGACCTGCACGCGCCGCTCCCGGGCATGACCTGGCTCGACTCGGTCCGGGAGGTCGAGCAGCTCGGGTACTCGACGCTGTTCGTCCCCGACCACTTCGACGAGGGCCTCGGTCCCCTCGCCGCCATCGCGTCGGCGGCCGCCGTCACCGAGCGGCTGCGCGTCGGGGTGCTGGTGCTCGACTGCGACTTCCGCCACCCCGCCGTGGTCGCTCGCGAGCTGGCGACGATCGACGCCATCTCCGGCGGTCGCCTGGAGGTGGGCCTGGGCGCCGGGTGGAAGGCGCTCGACTACGAGCGGTCGGGCATCCCGATGGACCGGCCCGGTGTGCGGGTCGGCCGGCTGATCGAGCACGCCGCCGTGCTGAAGGGGTTGTGGGCGGGCGGGTCGTTCAGCTTCACCGGCGAGCACTACACGATCACCGACATGCCGGGATCGCCCGCCCCGCACACGCCGGGCGGCCCGCCGATCCTGGTCGGTGGCGGTGCGCCCCGGCTGCTGCGCTGGGCGGGGGCGACGGCCGACATCGTGGGCGTGAACGCGTCGATCCACTCCGGCGAGATCGACCAGGCAGCGGCCCAGGACGCGCTCGCCGACCGCATCGACGAGAAGGTGGCGTGGGTGCGGGAGGGCGCGGGCGACCGCTTCGACGGCCTCGAGCTGAACGCCTGGCTGGCGGTCGCCGAGATCACCGACGACCCGGGGATGGTCGAGGGCATCGCCGCGCTGTTCGGCACCGACGCCCCGTCGCTGCGCCGGTCGCCCCTGGCGCTCGTCGGCGCAGCGGGTGAGGTGGCGGAGATGCTGCAGGAGCGCCGGGAGCGCTGGGGCTACTCGTACCACGTGATCCCCGGCGACAAGGCCCACGACTTCGCGCCGACCGTCGCCGCCCTGACCGGCACCTGACTCAGAGCCCGGAGGCCAGCTCCCGCTCGATCGCCGCCGCCAGCGCGTCGATGTCGTGGCCGCCCTGGTGGCGGCGCCCGTTGACGAACACCGTCGGGGTGCCGGCCGCGCCCGAGGCGTCCGCGCTGTCGACGTCGCGGTGGATGCGGGCGGCGTGGCGGCGCGAGCGCAGGTCCTCGCCGAAGCGGTCGACGTCGAGGCCGAGCTCGGCCGCGTACCGCATCAGGTCCGGGTAGATCAGCGCGTCCTGGTGGGCGAACAGCAGGTCGTGCATCTCCCAGAACCTGCCCTGCTCGCCTGCCGCCTCGGCGGCCTCCGCGGCCAGCTCGGCGTGCTCGTGCACGTCGACGAGCGGCAGGTGGCGGAACACGAAGCGCACGTCGTTGCCGAAGGTCTGCACCAGCTCGCGGACCACCGGCTCCGCCCGGCCGCAGTACGGGCACTCGAAGTCCCCGTACTCGACGAGCGTGACCGGGGCGTTGTCGGGGCCGCGCACGTGGTCGAGCTCGGGGTCGACGTCATCGGTGAGGTCGAGGATGGGCGGCGCGATCCGGTCGGGGTGGCGGTTGGCCCTCTGGGCCGGCAACCGGTGGACGATGCTGAAGGCCAGCCAGCCGAGCAGCGAGGCGAGGATCGACGCACCGAGGATGCCGAGCTTGGCCTCCTCCAGCTCGCGCCCCTCGAACGTGATGTCGGCGATCAGCAGCGACACGGTGAAGCCGATGCCGGCCACGGTCGCGGCGCCGACCAGCGGCGGCCAGGGCAGGGTGCGGGGGAAGCCGCCGAACCACGGCCGCGACACGAGCCAGGTGGCGCCCACGATGCCGAGTGGCTTGCCGATGACCAGGCCGGCGACGATGCCGAGGAAGATCGGCTCGGTCGCCACCGATCGCAGCACGTCGGCTTCGAGCACCACACCGGCGTTGGCCAGGGCGAACAGCGGCACGACCACGAGGCTGGTCCACGGGTGGAACAGGTTCTGCAGCCGCTCGTTGGGGGACACCGAGCGGGTCATCGTGCGGCTGACCGAGCGGGCGTACTCCGGCGTCGGCTCCTCGCGGAACAGCCGCCACACCGCGCCGGCCTCCGACAGCTCGTCGCGGGACGGCGCGTAGGCGCTCGCCAGCAGGCCGACGGCCACGCCGGCGAGCGTGGCGTGCACGCCGGACGCCAGGGTGGCCAACCACATCGCCACGCCGACCAGGAAGTACGGCACGCCGTGGCGCACCCCCGCCTGCCGCATCACGATGACGACGCCGTACATGGCGAGGGCGACGAGCAGCGCCGTGGGCGACAGGTCGTCGGTGTAGGCGACGGCGATCACCAGCAGCGCCACGATGTCGTCGACGATCACCAGGGTCAGCAGGAAGGTGCGCACCCGGGGCGTGGCGCCGCCCACCAGGGTGAGGATGCCGAGAGCGAACGCGGTGTCGGTGCCCATCGCGATGCCCCACCCCCGGGCGGAGGGCTCGCCGGCGTTCACGACCAGGTAGATGAGGGCGGGCACCGCCATGCCGCCGACGGCGGCCAGCACCGGGGTGGCGACCCGGCGGCGCTCGCGCAGCTCGCCCATGTCGAACTCGCGCCGGATCTCGAGGCCGACGACGAAGAAGAAGAACGCCATCAGGCCGTCGTTGATCCAGTGGCGCAGGCTGAGGTCGAGCTCGGCGTCGCCGAAGCTGACCGACACGTCGGTGTGCCAGAACGACTCGTAGCTGGCCGACCAGGGCGAGTTGGCCCACGCGATCGCCACGATCGTGGCGATCAGGAGGATGGCGGCGCTGGCGTTCTCGGTGGCGACGAACCGGCGTACGGGGGCCAGGCGCCGCGTCCACGGCGTGCGCTCGACGGCTGGGACATCCACGTTCTCGTCACCTGCCATGCGAATCCTGTCCACCTGGGCGCCCGGGGGCGGGATCGTATCGGCAGGTCGGCCGGACCGGCGGCGTCTGGCGCGCTCGGGGCGCTCGTGGCTGCTTCCGTGCGGCGCTCTGACGGCCGAACCGTGTCACCGGCCGATCCGCGACCGGCCGACGGGTCAGGCGATGCCGACCGGGCGGTCGCCGGCGATGCTGATGCGGTCCATCACCCGCCGCTGGGGCCAGTAGTCGCTGGCGGCGTAGTGCTGGGTCGACCGGTTGTCCCAGAAGGCGACCGATCCCGCCGTCCAGCGGAACCGGCACTGATACTCGGGCCGGGTCACCTGCCGGAACAGGATGGCGAGCAGGGCGTCGCTCTCGTCGTGGTCGAGGCCGACCACGTGCTGGGTGAAGATCGGGTTGACGAACAGCGTGCGCCGACCGGTCTCGGGGTGCACCCGCACCACGGGGTGCTCGACCGGGGGGAACCGGGGCGACAGCGCCTCGACGTCCTCCGGCGGCATGGCCAGGCCGAACGTGGTGCGCCAGTCGTGGACGGCGACCAGGCCGTCGATGCGGGCCCGCACGTCCGCGGGCAGGCCGTCGTAGGCGGCACCGGCGTCGGCCCACAGGGTGTCGCCGCCGAGGTCGGGCACCTCGACCGCCCGCAGCACCGCCCCGAACGACGGCCGCTCGTGCCAGGTGATGTCGGCGTGCCACTCGTTCTCGACGCCGCCGCTGGCGACGTCCTTGGCCAGGGTGACGACATCGGCCGCGGACTGCTCGTCCGGGTGGACGTAGCTGTAGAACGGATGCTGCTCCAGCTCGCCCCACCGCTCGGCGAACGCGCGGTGCTGAGCCCGGGTGATGTCCTGGTCGCGGAAGAA
>DASUQS010000304.1:0-2619 GCA_036280455.1 Acidimicrobiales bacterium | reverse complement strand
TCGAGGCGCCGCTGGTGGTGCTCTGGGGCTCGAACCCGGCCAACAACCAGCCGGTGTTCATGAAGTACCTCTACCTCGCCCGCCGGCGCGGTTGCCGGGTGGTGGTGGTGAACCCGTACCTCGAGCCGGGGCTCGACCGCTACTGGGTGCCGTCCAACGTCGAGTCGGCGGTGTTCGGCACCCGCAGGAGCGACCTGCACGGGCCGGTCCGGCCCGGTGGCGACGTCGCCCTCGCCACCGCGGCGCTGAAGCTCCTCGACGAGCGCGGCGCGGTCGACGAGGCGTTCGTGGCGGCCCACACCGAGGGTCTCGACGAGCTGCGCGCCGCCCTCGCCGGCCAGCGGCTCGACGATCTGCTGCGCCTCGCCGGGATCGACCGTCCCACCCTCGACGCCTTCGTCGACGAGCTGGTGCGCGCCGGCGGGGCGGTGCACGTGTGGTCGATGGGCATCACCAAGCACCGCGACGCGGCCGACGGGGTGCGGGCCATCGTCAACCTGGCGCTGGCCCAGGGGAGCGTCGGCCGCGACGGGGTCGGCCTCATGCCCATCCGCGGGCACTCGGGCGTGCAGGGCGGCGCCGAGATGGGCGCCTACGCCACCTCGCTGCCGGGTGGGGCGCCGGTGACGCCCGAGAACGCCGCCGCCCTCGCCGCCAGGTGGGGCTTCGCCGTGCCGCAGGAGCCGGGGCTGACCGCCCCCGAGATGGTCGACGCCGCCGGGCGGGGCGACCTCGACGTGCTGTGGATGTCCGGCGGCAACTTCCTCGACGTGCTGCCCGACCCGCCCGCGGTCGAGGCCGCGCTCGGCCGCGTGCCGCTGCGCGTCCACCAGGACGTCGTCGTCACCAGCCAGATGCTGGTGGAGGGCGACGACGTGGTGCTCCTGCCGGTCGCCACCCGCTACGAGCAGGAGGGCGGCGGCACCGAGACGACGACCGAGCGCCGCATCGTGTTCAGCCCCGAGCTGCCCCGCCGGGTCGGGGAGGCCCGCAGCGAGTGGCGCCTGTTCGCCGACGTGGTCAACCGGGTGCGGCCGGAGCTGCGGCCGTTCTTCTCGTGGCCGACCAACCGGGACCTGCGCGCCGAGATCGCCCGGGTCGTGCCGTTCTACGCGGGCATCGAGACGCTGGCGGACACGGGCGACGCGGTCCAGTGGGGCGGGCGCCACCTGTGCGCCGGCGGCGACTTCCCCACGCCGGACGGACGCGGGCGCTTCAGCGTGCTCACCCCGCCGGAGCGGGACCTGCCCGGCGGCGCTTTCGTGGTCTCGACGCGCCGCGGCAAGCAGTTCAACTCGATGGTGCACGCCGCGGTCGACCCGCTGACGGGCGCGGTCCGCGACGCGGTGATGATCGACCCCGCCGACGTCGCCGAGCTGGGCCTGGCTGCGGGGGACCGGGTGCGCCTGCGGTCGGCCACCGGCACCTACGACGGCACGGTCACGCTCGCCCGTCTACCGGCCCGCACGCTGCAGGTGCACTGGCCGGAGGGCAACGTTCTGATCGACGGCGGTGCCGCCCACCGCGAACCCGCGTCCAAGGTTCCCGACTACAACGCGGTCGTCACGGTCGAGCCTCTCTGAGCCGCCGCTACCCTCGATCGCATGCCCGAACCCGTCTCGCCCACCATCGGTTGGAACGTCCTGCACCTGTTCTGCGGGGTGACCCCGTTGGCGGATGCCACCGCGCTCGCGTCTGCGGTCAAGTCGCTCGAGGCCGACGACCACCAGGTCGTTCCCGTCGCCCTGGTGGGCCACAAGGGCGATGTCTGCCTCCTGGCTCTGGGCCCCGACCTGTGGCGTCTCCGCCGGTTCCAGACGGATGTCGAGGCCGCCGGGTTCACCGTCGTCGACAGCTACGTCTCGCTCACCGAGGTGTCCGAGTACGCCCAGGGCATGCCGGAGGAGCGCAAGCGGCCGCGCCTCTACCCCCAGCTGCCGCCCGAGGGAAAGCCGGCGTTCTGCTTCTACCCCATGTCGAAGCGACGCGGCGACGCCCACAACTGGTACGAGCTGCCCTACGACGAGCGCGAGCAGCTGATGCTCGGCCACGGGGCGACCGGCCGCAGGTACGCGGGCCGGGTGCTCCAGCTGATCACCGGGTCGACCGGGCTCGACGACTACGAGTGGGGCGTCACGCTGTTCGGTGTGCACCCCGACGACCTCAAGGCCTGCGTGTACGAGATGCGCTACGACGAGGCGTCGGCCCGCTTCGCCGAGTTCGGGGCCTTCGTCACGGGCGTGGTGGGCACCCTCGACGAGGTGCTCGACGCGGTGGGCGTGCGCGACTGAGCGCCCGTCGGGGCCTCAGAGCGACACCTGGCGGAACACCGTTGCCGCGGAGTCGATGACGTTGCGGTCCGCCGCGTAGCTCAGCACCGCGAAGCCCGCGACGGTGGGTTCGCCCTGGTCGTCGAACTCCAGAGGACCCGACTGGCCGTCGTAGTCGATGTCCGCACCGCCGTCGATGAGGGCGAGGCAGTCGGTGAACGCAGCGCAGGTCTCGCCGTCCCGGGTGACGCCGTCGATCTGCGCGGCGATCGCTGCGGGGTCGTCGGAGCCTGCGACGCTCGCGGCGAGCGCGGTCACGACGACGGCGTCGTACGTCTCGGCGCTGACG
>DASUQS010000303.1:0-10201 GCA_036280455.1 Acidimicrobiales bacterium | reverse complement strand
CGGCCATCGCCTCGGTCTCGCGGTAGGGCGACGCCACCGACCCCGCGTCGAGGTGGTCGCGGCCGATGACGACGGGAGCGCGCAGCTCGCCGCGGCGCACCATGTCGTTGAACCGCAGACCGAGGCGGTGCCGCTCGCCGTAGCCCAGCCAGCAGATGCGGGCGGGCAGCCCCTGGAACGCCACCCGTTCACCGGCCAGGCCGATCCAGCGGCGCAGACCCTCGTCGTCGGGGAACTCCTCCAGCACCGCCCGGTCGGTGGCGGCGATGTCCGCCGGGTCGCCGGACAGTGCGACCCACCGGAACGGGCCCTTGCCCTCGCAGAACAGCGGGCGGATGTACGCCGGGAGGAAGCCCGGGTAGTCGAACGCGCGGTCGAAGCCGCCGAGCTGCGCTTCGGTGCGCAGGCTGTTGCCGTAGTCGAACACCTCGCTCCCCCGGTCGAGGAAGCCGACCATCGCCCGGCAGTGGACCGCCATGCTCGCGCGCGAGCGCCGCACCAACTCGTTGGGGTCAGTGCGGGCCAGCTCGGCCGTGGCCTCGGGTGTGAGGTCGGCCGGCACGTAGCTGAGGGGATCGTGGGCGCTGGTCTGGTCGGTCACGACGTCCGCCGGCAGGTCGAGGTCGAGCAGGCGCGGCACCAGCACCGCGGCGTTGCCGACGAGCCCGACCGACAGTGCCCTCCGCTCGTCGCGAGCCCGGGTGCATCGGTCGACGGCGTCCTCGACCGAGTCGGTGACCTCGTCGAGGTAACGGGTCCGGGCACGTCGTTCGGCGCGGTCGCGGTCGACCTCGATGCACAGCGCGACCCCGCCGTTCATCGTCACGGCGAGCGGCTGGGCGCCGCCCATCCCCCCGAGCCCGGCGGTCAGGGTCAGCGTGCCGGCGAGCGTGCCGCCGAACCGGCGGCGGGCGATCTCGGCGAAGCACTCGAAGGTGCCCTGGAGGATGCCTTGGGTGCCGATGTAGATCCACGACCCGGCGGTCATCTGGCCGTACATCGTGAGCCCCATCGCCTCCAGCCGCCGGAACTCGTCCCACGTGGCCCAGTCCGGGACGAGGTTCGCGTTGGCCAGCAGCACCCGTGGGGCCCATTCGTGGGTGCGGAACACGCCGACGGGCGCGCCCGACTGCACCAGCATCGTCTCGTCGGCGCGCAACGTCGTCAACGTGCGGGCCAGGGCGTCGAACGCCTCCCAACTGCGGGCGGCCCGGCCCGTACCGCCGTAGACGACGAGATCGTCGGGACGCTCGGCCACCTCGGGATCGAGATTGTTGTGCAGCATCCGGTAGGCGGCCTCCTGGGGCCAGCCCAGGCATGTGAGGTCGCTCCCGCGGGGAGCGCGCACGGGGCGGGGACCGGACATCACGCCACCTCCAGCGGTGCGACGGCCGCCTCGACCGCGGCGAGGACGGCGCCGTCGGCGAGACCGTCCTCGACGGCGGCGAGATCCGGCGAGAGCCAGCGGTCGGCGCCGGGACCGGCGACGCGTGCGCGCAGCGCCGCAAGGGCGGCGCCGGTGCCAGGTGCGGGGCGCAGCGGGGCCCGCAGGTCGAGGGCCGCGCCGGCGCAGGTCAGCTCGACGGCCAGGATCCGGCGGAGGTTCGCCACCGTCCGGCGCAGCTTGCGGGCCGCGGCCCAGCCGTTCGACACGTGGTCCTCCTGCATCGCGCTGGTGGGCAGGGACTGCACCGACGCCGGCGCCGCGAGCCGCTGGTTCTCCATCGCCATCGCCGCCTGCGTGTAGTGGGCGATCATCAGGCCGCTGTTCACCCCGGCGTCGGGGGCGAGGAACGGCGGGAGGCCGTGCGACCGCGTCGCGTCCAGCAACCGGTCGGTGCGCCGCTCGGCGATCGCCGACACCTGGCCGACCGCGACGGCGAGGAAGTCGCAGACGAGCGCCACCGGCGCGCCGTGGAAGTTGCCGCAGCTCTCGACGCGACCGTCGGGAAGGACCATCGGGTTGTCGATCGCCGCATCCAGCTCGCGCTCGGCGATCACGCGGGCGTGGCCGATCGTGTCGAGGGCGGCGCCGTGCACCTGCGGGGTGCACCGCAACGAGTAGGCGTCCTGCACCCGGTCGTCGCCGACACGGTGGCTGGCGACGATCTCCGACCCCTTCAGCAACCGGGTGAGGTTGCGGGCGCTCGCGGCCTGACCGACCTGAGGGCGGAGGGCCTGGAGGTCGGCCGCGAAGGCCCGGTCGGTGCCGAGCAGGGCCTCGACGGTCATCGCCGCGGTGACGTCGGCGAGACGCAGCAGCTCGCCCAGGTCGTGCAGGGTGAGGCACAGCATCCCGAGGATCCCGTCGGTGCCGTTGATGAGGGCCAGGCCTTCTTTGGCTTGCAAGACGACCGGTCGGAGGCCCGCCCGGGCGAGCGCCTCGGCGGTGGGGATGGCCTCGCCGGCGCGATCGACGACCGTTCCCTCGCCGATCAGGGCCAGGGCGCAGTGGCTCAGGGGGGCCAGGTCGCCGCTCGCTCCGAGCGAGCCGTGCTCGGGCACGACGGGTGTCAGCCCGTTGCGGAGCAGCTCGAGCTGGAGGTCGACGAGGGCAGCCCGGGCGCCCGAGAAGCCCATCGCCAGGCTGCGGGCCCGCAGCAGCAGCATCGCCCGCACGACCTCCGTCTCGACCGCCGGGCCCATGCCGGCCGCGTGCGACCGCACGAGGGCGACCTGCAGTTCGGCCGTGCGCTCGACCGGGATCACGGTGTTCGCCAGCGATCCGAACCCGGTGGTCACGCCGTAGACCGGGCTGGCGCCGGCGACCAGGTCGGCGAGGACCGCGGAGGACTGCTCCATCGCCCGGCGGGCGTCGTCGCCGAGCACCACCGGCGCGCCGTGCCGCGCCACGCTCACCACGTCAGCGATGGTGAGGCCGGGCCCGTGCAACTCGAGCGTGTCGTGCATCTACCCCAAGACTGTGCCCGATGCGGACACCGCCGTGTGCGGACGCCGTCATCTCACGAGATGTAGCGTTCGCGTACTCGGAGCGCAGGCAGTGACCCCACCCCCGTGGTGCTACGCGGACCTGGCGTCGAGCTCCTGCAGGAGGTCGTGGGCGGCGAGCTCGATCGTCTTGTGGCGCCACTCCGATGCTCGGTAGACGCAGGCGATGAGGGCGGTGCGGTGCAGGCGGCGGAAGTCCCCGATGACGAACGCGTAGCGGGCCTTCGTGCCGTCGGCGGCGCCGTCGGTGAGCCCGAGGTGCCAGTTGGCGTACTCGTCCCACGAGTGACCGGCGAGGTAGGCGTTCTGGGCGTCTGCCTTCGGCTGGCGCTCGCCCCAGTCGCTGTCGAGCACGTACTGGCGGCCTGCGATGAGTCGCCGGGCGTGGGCGACGGCTCGCTCGTTCAACGTGTACGACGCCATCAGACCTGCCGCCTCTCCACGTACAGACCGGGCGACGCGCAGGCGGGTGTGTCGGTCTCGGTCCGGGGTTGCGATTGCTCGATGGCGGCGTCGCTCGACGAGGCGAGGACCGCGATCCGCTGCGTGAAGAACTCGAGTGACATGCGTACCTCCTCGGTGAGGGTCGCGCTCGAGGCATTGGGCATCGGTCCGTAGTTGTCTTGCGGCGTGGTGAGTCGGCTCCGGACGGGTCTACCGCGCAATCGTCACCGTCGGGCGAGCGTTGCGTCGAGGTGCATCGTCATCGGCGTCAGCGAACACGCAGTGGCCCATGAGCCGGTCGGCCGGCCATCACGGCGTTCAGGCGACTTGGACGGCGTTCTTCAGCCGGCTGGGCACCGTCTGCGGGAAGGACACAACGAGGTGCCGGTCGAGAGCCGTTGCGACTCGAGCGAGAGTGTCGAGCCGGTTTCGTGCGCCGCCACCCTCCTCGAGGCGTGAGATGACCGACTGGGTGGTGCCCATGCGCTCGGCCAGGGCTCGCTGGCTGAGGCCGGCCTCGGTGCGCAGGTCGTAGATCAGCTGACCGAGTGCGAGGTCCTGCTCGACGGCGGCGCGCGCGTCCGGTGTCGGCTCGCCACGACGCTTCTTGAGTTCCTCCCAGCGTGAGTAGTTGGCCATCGTCGTCTCCTTCATGTTCGCGAACAAACCTTCGCCGAGGCTGCGTGACAGCGGCATCCTGGCGGCCGAGCCGAGCTCGGCGAGCCGATCGATCACGACGACGGTGCGGTGCCACTCACTGTCGTCGAGCGTGTCATCCAATCGGCGACCTCGTCGTGCAGCTCGATCTCGGGCACGGCCGATCATCGCATGCAGACGATCATCGCACAAGAGCGATCATCGGCATCGTCCACGACGGAATCCTCGACCTGTTCGAGGTCCGGAACGTCGACATGGTCGTCGGTGCCATCCGAGGTGCCGCCCTGGCTGCCGCGGAGCGCTGACGGACGGGCTGGGGCGGATCCGCTCAGTCCTGGAGTCGTTCGACAGCCCTGTTGCCGGCCTCCCATGGGTTGGGCGGCCCACCGTCGCTGCCGTGTGTCCTGCGCTGCCCTTCGAGCCGGGCTCGCCGCTCGAGCTCCTCGGCACGGCCGGCCGGTGCGGCATCGTCGTCGTCGCCTGGTGTCATCCAGGCGATGTCCCCGGTCCATTCGCCGTTGCACGCCTCGAAGGCGAGGGCGGACTCGGGCGTGGGCGGGCCGCCGATGTCCTCCGCAGGGAAGACCGGAACGCTGACTCGCGAGGTCCACATGCACGCCGGCGTCGCCGTGTCCGTTCGGCTGGTCGGCGGATCTACGTCGCCACTCTCGCCGCCTGCGAACGTGACGGTGGCGAGCGCGGCTCCGGCAACGACCACCGCCGCGGCACCGGCCCATCCGAGCACGGCTGTGGGGCGAATCGCGGGGGTGCGGACGCGTTCGCTGCTTCGGATTCCATCGACGTCGAGATCGGGCGGGTTGCGTCGCATGACGGCTCCTTCGTGTCGGCTGCTGTCGGCTGGTGGTGAGTCGTCGCAGCCAGCGGTGCCGGGTCCCCTCCGTCGCGGTATCAGCGCGGTATCGGCGCTGTTGACGGGGGTCGGCGGCAGGCCAACACTGCCGGGGTGGGTATCGCGGTCTTGGGCCCGGTCCGGGTCGAGGACGCCGCCCTCGGGCCCCGCGATCGGGTGGTTCTGGCGGCGTTGGCGGTGGGGCGAGGAGACACGCTGAGGGCCGACCAGCTCGCCGACGCGCTGTGGGGCGACGTGCCTCCGGCGTCGTGGGCGAAGGTCGTCCAGGGGTGTGTGGTCCGGCTGCGCAAGACGCTGGGAGCGACCGCGATCGTCACGGAGCCGGAGGGCTACCGGCTCGTGCTGCCGGTCGACGACGTGGATGCACAGCGGTTCGAGCACCTGGTCAGCCGTGCCCACGAGCTGGTGACCCTCGGCGAGCCGGAGCGGGCCGCCCACCTGGTCGCCGAGGCGTTGGCCTTGTGGCGGGGCCCGGCGCTGGCCGACCTCGACAGGTGGTCACCGGGGCGGATCGAAGCCGCCCGTCTCGACGAACTGCGCCTCGACGCGCAGGAGGTCCTGGTGGAGGCGACGCTACGGGCCGGCCGGTACCGGGACGTGCTGGCGGAGGCGCAGACGCGCGTCGCCGAGGCCCCGCTGCGCGAGCAGCGGTGGGCACTGCTCGCCCGGGCCCAGTACCAGGCCGGCCGTCAGGGCGAGGCGTTACGCACGCTCCACCAGGCGCGCACCGTGCTGGCGACCGACCTGGGCGTGGCACCGGGGCCGGACCTGGTCGCGCTGGAGGCGGCGATCCTTCGCCAGGACGCGTCCCTCGTCCCCCGCGACGCCCTGCCCGAGCCGAGCACCACGTGCCCCTACCTGGGCCTCGTGCCCTACGACATCGCCGACGCCGACGGGTTCTTCGGGCGGGACGCTGACGTGACGGCGTGCCTGGCTCGTCTGGCGGACGTCGGGGTCCTGGCGGTGGTCGGACCGTCGGGCACCGGCAAGTCGTCGCTCGTGCGGGCCGGGGTGGCCGCCGCTCTCGTGCGCGACGGACGCCGGGTGCGGGTCGTCACGCCGGGCGCCCACCCGATGGACGCTCTGACGGTCCTGCCGAACACCGGGCCGGCCCCGGTGTTGGTGGTCGACCAGTGCGAGGAGACCGTCGCGCTGTGCGAGGACCCCGCGGAGCGGTCCCGCTTCTTCGCGGCCCTGGCTGCGCACTCCCAGCGGGCACCGCTGGTCGTCGCCGTGCGGGCCGACCGACTCGGCGAGCTGTCCGCCCATCCGGTGCTCGCCCGTCTGATCGAGCCCGGTGTGTACCTCCTGGGCGCCATGCGCGAGGTGGACCTCCGGGGAGCGATCGAGGGACCGGCCCGCCAGGCCGGGCTCCTGCTCGAACCGGGTCTGGTCGAGCTGCTCATCCAGGACGTCGAGGACGAACCCGGCGCCCTTCCGCTGCTGTCCCACGCCCTGCGCACCACCTGGGAGCATCGCGACGGCCGCACCCTCACCGTCGACGGCTACCGCTCGACCGGTGGCATCCGGGGGGCCGTCGCCCAGTCGGCGGAGGCGCTCTACGAGCGGCTGCCCGCCGACCATCGCGCGCTGCTGCGTGACCTGATGCTGCGGCTCGTCGCCCCGAGCCCCTCC
Organism: Acidimicrobiales bacterium; assembly: GCA_036280455.1. Classification (GTDB taxonomy): domain Bacteria; phylum Actinomycetota; class Acidimicrobiia; order Acidimicrobiales; family VFJN01; genus ZC4RG19. Next base: position 3,645 of record DASUQS010000303.1, on the reverse strand, counting down.
GGCCAGCCGATCCGCAACCGGGTCTCCCGCCGCACCGTCGCCACCGACGCGGCCCACGACGACATCATCGAACAGCTCATCGCCGCTCGACTGCTGACGAGCGACGACGGCGTCGTGCAACTCGCCCACGAGGCACTCGCCCGAGCGTGGCCCCGCCTGCAGGGCTGGCTCGACGACGACATCGAGGGCCAACGCATTCTCCGCCACCTCGCGGCCGCCGCCGACGTGTGGGACGCCATGGGTCGGCCCGACAGCGAGCTGTACCGCGGCGCCCGCCTGACGCACGCCCTCGACTGGTGGGAGCGGGTCACGCCGGACCTGACCCCCGCCGAGCGCTCCTTCCTCGAGGCCGGTCAGGACCTCGCCGAGATCGAGCAGCACGCGGCCGAGGACCGGGCCCGCCACCAGGCCCGCCAGAACCGCCGACTCCGCGCGCTGCTGACGGCGACCGCGATCCTCCTCGTCGGGTCGATCGTCGTGGGATTCGTCGCCGTCGGCCAGCGAGACCGCGCGGAACAGGCGGGCCGGGTGGCAACGACCCGCGAGCTCGCTGCCGCCGCCGACGCGAACGTCGACGTCGATCCCGAGCGAAGCATCTTGCTCGCGCTCGCCGCGGTCGAACAGAGCCGGAGCGACAACGAATCGGCACGGGCCGAGGCCGAGGCCGCGTTGCACCGGGCTGTGGCGGCATCGCGCATCGAGCTGCGGGTGCCGGGCGTGGGTGGTCGCCTCGACTGGAGCCCGGACGGTCGGACGTTCGTCACCGAGGGCCCGGAGGGCTCGGGGCAGGTCGACATCCGCGATGCCCGGTCTGGCGCATCGTTGCGATCCTTCCCCGGCCACAGCGGGGACATCAACGATGTCGCGTTCAATCACGACGGGTCGCTGGTGGCCACCACCGGCTCCGACGGGGCGGCGCGCATCTGGGACGTGGCCGCGGGCGTGGAGCTGCACACCATTCGCCGCGCCGGCTACGCAGGTGCCTGGGGGGTGTGGGGCCCGTCGTTCAGCCGCGACGGCACGCTGTTCGCGGCCGCATGGCCCGGCGACGGCGTGGTCACCGTCGTCGACGTCGCCACCGGACGGACCGTTCGTGAGGTCCGGTCGGTCTCGTGGCCGAGGGACACGTCCTTCGACCCGACGGGGGCACAGCTTGCCATCGCGTCCTGGTTGGTCCCGACGGCGCAGGTCGTGGATGTCGCGTCGGGCAACGAGGCGGTCACCCTCGACGGTCATCTACGTGGGCTCCTCGAGATCGCGTGGAGCCCGGATGGTGAAGCGATCACCACGGCCAGCGCTGACGGCAGCGCCCGCATCTTCGACGCGCGCACCGGCGACGAGCGCTTCTCGGTCCTGGGCGCCGGCGGCCAGGTCTTCAGCGTGGACTGGAGCCCTGATGCCACCCGTCTCGTCACCGGTCACGGCGACGGAACAGCCCGCGTCTGGCGGGTGGACCAGGGCGGCGCTCAGGAGGTGGCGACCCTGTCCGCGCACGACACGCGCAAGAGCGTCACCGGAGTGGCGTTCTCGCCCGACGGCACACACGTCATGACCGGCGACCTGGGCATCACCGCGGCGAGGGTCTGGGACGTGAGCATCGCCGGCGACGCCGAGCTCGCCAACCTCCCTGCCGTGGCCATCGCCAACGGCGTCGTCGACTTCACCGCAGGCGCCGTCGACTTCACATCCGACGGGCAACTCCTCGTCGCCACGAGTGGCGCCGGCTCTGTCACCGTCTGGGATGCCCAGACGTTCGCCCGCGTGCGGGCCGTGGGCACCGCACCCGGTTCGTCCACGGGGGCGGCGCCGGGCCACTTCGCGCCCGTCACCTCGGGCAACGACGTGTTCTCGCTCGACGTGAGCCGTGATGGCCGACTGGTCGCCGCCGCGCGCTTCGACGGGACGGTGCACGTGTGGGATGTCGAGACCGGACGGGAAGCCTTCGGGGTCGACACAGGCGATGCTGTCGCCCCGTGGGTGTACGTGGCCTGGGACGCCGACGGCGAGCGTCTCGCCGTCGCCGCGAACGACGGCCGCACCGGGCGCGTGACCGTCGTCGACCGCACCGGGCGCGTCGTCGCCGTCCGGCAGGAGGAGCGCGGCACCGCGATCGGAGGGGTGACGTTCACCCCCGACGGCAACGAGCTCGTCATGACACACGTGCCCACCGAGCCATCCGCGGCACATGAGGGCGAGGTGGTGAGCTGGGAGTGGCGGGACGGCGATGTCGTACCGATCCTCGACCACCCGGCCCTCGGCACGCTCCTCAGCCCCGCGGGCGATCTGGTGGCGACGACGACTCGGCAGGGGACACCGACACGACCCGGTGAGACGGTCGACGTCTGGGACGCGGCCAACGGGCGGCACGTCACGGCGCTCGAAGGGAACACCGGCGGCGTCCTGGATCTCGCCTTCACCGCGGACGGCTCACGTCTCGCCACCGGGAGCCTGGACGGCACCGTGCGGGTGTGGGACCCGACCTCCGGCGAGCAGCTGCTCGTCCTGCCCGGCCACCACGAACTGGTCTCCTCGGTCGCGTTCAGCCCCGATGGCTCCACGCTCGCCTCAGCGAGCGCCGATGGGACCGTTCGGGTGTGGGCCCTCGACCGCGACGACCTCATCCAGATCGCCGAGCGTGAGCTCACGCGCTCCCTCACCGACGAGGAGTGCCGGCAGTTCCTGCACCAGCAGCGCTGCGATTGAGTTCCCGTGTGACCCGGATCGTGTATCGGTGTCTCGGTCCGCGGGCAGGAGGGCGCGGTCGAGGAAGCCGACGACCCGGTCGGTCCACTCCTCCGGGACGGTCGCCAGGCCGCCGGTGTGGGCGGCACCGGGAACGGTCCAAGTCTCGACCCGGTCGGGGGCGCCTGCGGCCACGTGCATCGCCGCGTGCTCCTCGTCCGGCCGGGTGCCTGCCGCGATCAGGAGGTAACGAGCGTCCGATGACGCACGGACCGCGGACCGAAGCACGGTGGGTACCGAGGCGTTCGTCAGCAGGTCGGTGATCCGGTCCTGCACCCGTTCGAGCTGTTCCTGCACGGCACCGCGCACGCCGTACTCGTCCGAGAGCCACGCCTCGTCGACGGCTGTCCGAGCCGCGGCTCCTTCGGCGACCACCGCGCTGATGCGCGAGTTGCCCGCGCTGGCGCCGATCGCCTCCTCGCCGCCCATCGACATGCCGACGACGCCGACGCGGCCGTCGTCCACGTCGGGGCGGCCGGCCAGATAGCCGGTCGCGGCCGCGACGTCGGCGTCACCGTGCCAGCCGAAGTCCATGGCGCGACCACCGCTCTCGCCGTGCCCGCGGGCGTCGACCATCAGCACGCCGAACCCGGCCCCGGCCAGCACCGCAGCGTGGTCGAGGACGTCCGAGCGGGTGGAGCCGGCGCCGTGCAGCAGCACGACCGCCGCCCGATTGGAGGAGTCGACGTACCAGGCGGCGAGGGGCACCCCGTCGTCCGTGTGGAGCGTGACGTCGTGATGCGCGAGGCCGACGCTCGACGGCTCGTCACCGACCTGCGGCCGGGGCACGTTGGTGGCGGCGATCGCCGGGCTGACGACGACGGCCACCACCGCAGTCGCGACCGCCACCACGAGGGCGGCGCCGGCCCGCCGCCACCTCCCGCGTCCTCGGGTGGCGGCGGC
>DASUQS010000302.1:0-23715 GCA_036280455.1 Acidimicrobiales bacterium | reverse complement strand
CGATCGGAACACCGAGATCGCGTTCTGCGGTGGGGCCACCGCTTGACAGGCCATCGGCCCGTCGCTCGGCGCGCCATCGCTTCCGCCGACGTCTCGGCCGGGTTTCCGGCCGTCCGTCACCAACACCGATCCGAGGTCGCCACCCGTGCCCCGACAGACCCTCTACACCGAGGCCGAGGACCGCATCATCCTCCGTCACGCCAACCAGCCCGCCCCGGCGGTCAACGCCGCGCTGACGGAGGCGGGCTTCGAGGAGCGGACGCCGCAACAGCTCAGCCAGCGGCGGTACTACCTGCGCCGCAGGCGTCCGGTCGCCCGGGTGGCGCAATCCGGATCGAACGTGATCATCGCTCTCGAGTCCGAGAGGCACGAGGTGTTGCGCGAGATCTCCGCCATCGATAAGCAGAGAGCGAAGTTGGAGGAGCGTCTCCGACAAATCACAGAGGCACTCGTCGAACAGGTCGGCGTGCTCGCCTCGGACGTCGCCAAGGTGCGCCGCTCCGACCCGCCCCGCGCCCTGGACCCCTGAGGGGAGGCGCGCCTTGTCGAAGCGGGCAGCGAGCCGCCGGCAGGCCGGTCCGTGGGCTCCGCAGGATCCGCCGATCGGCGGGGTCCGCGGATCCCGCCGATCAGAAGCCGAGCTGGGTGGCGGCGTTGTCGACCCAGGCCTCGTTCACACGCACGTAGCCGCCGAGGGCGGCGAGCGAGCGGTGACGGGTCTGGTGGGCGATCGCCCGATCGGACGCGCCGCGCAGGTGGGCGTACGTGACGAACCCGGCCCGCAGCGAATGCGCGGAGTACGGCGTCGGGTCGAGGCCGGCCCGGGCGATCGCCCGCTGCACGAGCTGGTTGATCGAGCCGGGGTTGAGTGCCGTGTCGCCGGGGAGGTTGGCCTTGCTCACACGGCGGAACACGGCACCGGAGTCGATGCCCGCGAGCTCGACCCAACGCCGGAGCGCCTCGACCGCGCAGTGCCCGGCATGTCCGGCTCGGGGAACCACGACCAGCTCGGTCTCGTCGCCGTGCGGATTCGTCTTCGAGCGGGGGAGTGCCAGCACGAGCCCGTTCGGGTGGTCCTCGATGTGGTCGAGCTGCAGCGCGGCGAGCTCGGAGCGCCGGAGCGCGGCCACGAACCCCACGAGCAGCAGGGCCCGGTCCCGGTGGCCGGCGAGGTCGGGTTGGGGGAGGCGGTCGCCGGACTTCCAGTGCTTCTCGACCGGGCAGGCGTCGACGACCCGGTGGAGCTCCGGCGGCATCAGCGGGGCGGCCTGGTCGACCGGGGCGCCGTGGGTGCGGCGGATGCCCTCCCACACCGTCGTCACCCGGGGATCGGTCGTGGGATCCTGCGATCCGGCCAGTCGGTGCGCCAGGCGCAGGGCCGAGAGCCGGCGGCTCATCGTGGTGATCTTGACCCCGTGCCCGGCGAGGAAGACGAGGTAGCGCGAGATGGTGCCCGGGTCGGCCGGCAGGGGAGCGAGGTGCTCGCCGTCGCACCACTCGACCCATTCGCGCCAGTCGCTCCGGTAGCCCCGCAGCGTGTTCTCGGCCCGGGCCGCGTCGGCGTATCCCCGCTCCGTCGCGGTGAGCGCCTCCTTGCCGACCAGCTCGAACACACGTGCGAGATTACACGCGTGTAGTTAGGCGCGATAATTACCATTATCGCGTGTGATGGCATGAGGTAATCCGGTGGGGGCTGGGTGCGCGGCGGGGGAACATGACGGTCGGGGATCGGCGATGAGTTCCGCCGACCGGTGGGGTCAGTAGTCCCGTCCACCTCGATGATCAGGAGATTCGGATGGCCAAGATCACGTCCAGCATGTTCATGGCGGTCGACGGCGTCGTCGACCCGATGATCGGCAACTGGCACTTCCCGTACTTCAACGACGAGATGGGGAAGGCGGTCGAGGGCACCCACGACGCCGACGTCTTCCTGTTCGGCCGGGTGACCTACGACAGCTTCGCCGGCGCGTGGCCCGAGCGGGAGTCCGCCGGCGAGGAAGATGCCGCCATGGCCAAGCACCTGGGTGACGTGCGCAAGATCGTCGTCTCCCGCAAGCCGCTCGAGTTCAGCTGGCGGAACTCCGAGCAGCTCGAGGGCGACCTCCTCGAGGCGGTCGCCAAGCTCAAGGCCGACCCCTCCATCCGCCGGATCGCGCTCAGCGGCTCCGTCTCCATCGTCCGCCAGCTGCTCGCCGCCGGGCTCCTCGACGAGCTGCACCTGTTCGTCCACCCGGCGGTCGCCGGTTCCGGGCTCCGGTTGTTCGACGACGACGGCCCGGAACAGCCTCTGCGCCTGCTGTCGTCACAGCCGTTCGACACCGGCGTGCTCTACGTGGTCTACGCCCCCGACCCGAATCCGCCGACCGGCGCCTACGAGGATGCCAAGGAGCAGCTGTCGTAGCTGCGGGGTGGACGCGTCCGATGACCGGGGAGCGGGTCATCCGGAGGTGGCGTCGACCTCGGCGGTGTGGGCGAGGATCGCATCGGCCAGCGGATCGAGCACCACGGGGTTGAGGGCGTGACCCATCCCGGGGATCGTCACCAGCCGCGAGCTGCCGATCGACGCGGCCAGGTGCGCCGCGTGGGGAGGCGGGTTGATCGGGTCGGCCGGCGCCTCCACCACCAGCATCGGCACCGTGGACCCGGCGAGCTCGCCGCCGCGTTCGAGACCGGATTGATCGGCCATGGCGTGGGCCGCGGGGTTCTCGACCCGCCCGGAATGGTCGATCACCCGCTCCTCCAGCCGCCGCCAGATCTCCGGGTCGAAGGGAAGGTCGTCGCCGTTGAGCAGACGCCAGTGCTCGACGCGCCACGCCAGCTCGGCGTCGCGCTCGCGTGGGTTGCCCATCTCGGCCCACAAGGCGAGCAGGCGCGGGTCGGGTCCGGGCAGCTCGTCGTCGGGTTCGTCTGCGCCGGCGGCCAGGCCCGTGCCGAGGGAGGCCGTGCCGAACACGGTCGCGGACAGCAGCAGGTCCGGGTGGTCCGCCAACAGGAGCTGGACGAGCACACCGCCCATCGACATGCCGACCACGTGAGCACGGTCGATGCCGAACGCATCGAGGACGCGTCGCGCATCGTCGGCGAGATCCCGGATCGCGTACGGACGCTCGGCGAAGGCCCACGTCGACCGGCCGGTGTCGCGATGGTCGTAGACGATGACCTGATGCTGCTCGCCCAGCCGAGCGACGAGCTCGTCGGGCCAGACGACACCAGACGAGTTCGCCCCCATCACCAACAGCAACGACGAGGCATCGGTGCGTCCCGAGGACCGAGCCCAGAGCCCGTAGCCGTTGTCGACGTCGACGACCCGTTCCATACCGCCTCGCTACTCGGCGCGTGCGTCGTACGCGCCGCGGTTGGCGCGGACCTCGTCCATGTGGCCTTCCGCCCACGCCTTGAACCCGGCCATGACGCCGTGCAGGGACAGGCCCAGGTCGGTCAGCTCGTAGGTCACCGTCACGGGAACGGTCGGCGTCACGGTGCGGGTGAGCATGCCGTCCCGTTCGAGCGAGCGCAGCGTCTGGGTGAGCATCTTCTGGCTGACCCCCGCCAACCGGCGGGCCAGCTCGGAGTAGCGCATCGACCGTGGCTCGCCGGTGCAGTCGCCCCCGGGGTGGGGGCCGTCGCCGCCGAGCGCGGCCAGGACAAGCGTCACCCACTTGTCGGAGATGCGGTCGAGGAGCTGGCGGCTCGGGCACTCCGCCAGGAAGGCGTCGTAGTCCATCTTCGCCTGCGTCCGCTTCTCGGCCGCGCTCATCGTCGGCATGGTCGTTCCTTCCTCGGCGTAGACCGGGTGTCCAATGGTCCCTCCCTGGAGGTGACCTACGCACTTTGAGGTGCCTAGTTCCCATTGGAGAGTAGGTGTCGGATGGTGGTGAGGCAACAGTCCATTCGATCGGTCGTCAGGAGACCAGCATGTCCACTGCCGCAACGTTCCGCACTGCCGTCGTCCGCACCCCCGGCGGTCCCGAAGCCATCGAGATCATCGAGGTGCCTGTCGTCGAACCGGGCCCAGGGGAGATCCGGGTCGAGGTCGCCGCCGCGTCGGTCAACCCGGTCGACATCGGAGTCGTCGCCGGGGTCTTCCACGAGCTCGGACTCGTCCACCAGCCCGATCACACCGGACTCGGCTGGGACTTCGCCGGAACGGTCGCCGCGGCCGGTCCGGACGTCGACCTCCCGCTCGGCACGCGCGTCGCGGGAATGGTGGCCGGGTTCGACCGTGACCACGGCACTTACGCAGCGCAGCTCGTCGTCGCGGTGCACGACACCGCCATCGTCCCGGACGGTCTCGACCTGGCAGCCGCCGCCACCGTCCCGCTCAACGGGCTCGCCGCGGCTCAGCTGGTCGACCTGCTCGGCGACGGAGGAGGTCGGCGACTCCTGGTGACCGGCGCCGCCGGGGCGGTTGGTGGCTACGTCGTCCCGCTCGCCCAGGACCGGGGCTGGCGCGTCACCGGCCTGGCACGGGCCGGAGACGAGAAGTTCGTCCGCGACCTCGGCGCCGACTTCACCACGGACGCGGCGCCCGGCTGGGACGCGGTGGCCGATGCGGGCGTGCTCCAGGAGGAGGGCGTCGCGCTGGTCCGAGACGGCGGCCGGTTCGTCGGGATGCGCCCGAACGCCGCGCCGCCGACGGAACGGGGCATCACGGTCCAGGTGGTCGAATCGCATCCAGACGGCGATCGACTCGCCGGGCTCCTCGAGGACACCGCCAGCGGTCACCTGCCCGCCCGGGTGCACGCCGTGGTTCCCCTCGACGCCGTCGCCGACGCCCACCGCGCCGTCGCGGCCGGCGGGGTGCGGGGCAGGTACGTGCTCCGGCCGTGAGGCCGGGACGTCCCCGGGGCACGTCTGGTGGGCGGTTCCCGCGGGCACCCTGTCGAAGATGGGTTCGCACTATCCGAACGGCGAGGAGCCGTCAGACGAGCAGATCCGGCAGGCGCTCGTGGAGACCGTCGACGCGCTCCGCCAGGCCGACATCAAGTTCCTGCTCATCGGCGGGATGAGCACGGCCCGATTCGCTCGCCCGCGCCCGACCAACGACATCGACGTGTTCGTGCGACCCGATGCGGCCGGGCCGGCCCTCGAGGCCCTGACCGCGGCCGACTTCACCACCGAGGAGACCGACCCGTACTGGCTCTACAAGGGCTTCAAGTACGGGGTGCTGGTCGACGTGATCTTCCGCTCGACCGGCGACCTGTACCTCGACGACGAGATGCTCGAGCGGGGCGACGAGCGCGAGCACCTGGGCGTGACCGTGCCGTTCGTGTCGCCCGAGGACCTGCTGGTCATCAAGGCGGTCGCCGCGGCCGAGCACAGCCCGAACCACTGGTACGACGCGCTGGCCGTGATCGGCCGGTGCGACCTCGACTGGGAGTACGTCCTGCGCCGGGCGCGGCAGTCCGGTCCCCGCAGGCTGGTCAGCCTGCTGCTCTACGCGGAGTCGATCGACCTCGCGGTTCCCGCCGAGGTGATCGAGGAGCTGTTCGAGGTCGTCCACCCCCGGCCGCCGGAGGCCGTGGCATGACGGGCACCGACCCGGCGCAGGAGCCCGCCGAGTACGTCATCTCCCACATCCAGGAGGCGCTCGCCCAGGACTCCCGGACGACGGAGCTGGGCATCGACGTGGTCCTCTCGGGCGGCCGGGCCGTCCTGACCGGCTCGGTCGCGAGCGCCGCGCACCGGGACGCCATCGGGCAGGTCGCAACGGAGGTGGCCCGCGGATACCAGGTGGTGAACGACGTGTCGGTCGTCGCCTGCGACGAGGCCGGCGGGGCGGAGGACCTGACGTGACCCGCATCGCCGCGGTCGGTGACATCCACGTCGGTCCCGACTCGGTCGAGCGGACAGCCGCGGGGCTGCGCCACGTCCACGAGCGCGCCGACGTGCTGCTGCTCGCCGGCGACCTCACGCGGTGCGGCGAGCGCGCCGAGGCCGAGCTGGTCGCGGCCACCCTGCGCGACGTCGAGGTTCCCGTGGTGGCCGTCCTCGGCAACCACGACCACCACGCCGACAGCCAGGGCCAGGTGACACGCGTCCTCGCGGACGCGGGGGTCCGGGTGCTCGACGGCTCCTCGACGATCGTCGACATCGAGGGCACCCGCCTGGGCATCGCCGGGGTGAAGGGATTCGGCGGTGGTTTCGCCGGCGCGTCCGGCTCGGCGTTCGGAGAGGCGGCGATGAAGGCGTTCATGGCCGAGACCCAGTGCGAGGCCGCCGCGCTGCACGACGCCCTCGTCGACCTCGCCCCCCGGGCCGACCATCGCGTCGCCCTGCTGCACTACTCGCCGGTGCCCGAGACGCTCCGGGGGGAGCGCCTGGAGATCTACCCGTTCCTCGGGAGCTACCTGCTCGCCGAGGCGATCGACACGGCCGGTGCCGACCTGGTGCTCCACGGGCACGCACACGCGGGCAGCGAGCGGGGGATGACGCCGGGAGGCATCCGGGTCCGCAACGTCGCCCAACCGGTGATCCAACACGCGTACCGCGTCTACGAGATGCGGGTCGTCGCCCCCGACACGGCCGCGGTCACCGCCCAGGCCTGAGGGGACCCCGTCGGCAGCGCCCGGCTTCTACGATCGGGTCGTGACCCTGATCTGGGAGCAGACGATCGTCGATGCACGCAACCCGAAGGCACTCGGGCAATGGTGGCGAGAAGCGCTCGGCTGGGTCGTGATCAACGAGGACCCGGACGAGTTCGAGATCCGTCCCGCCGAGGACCGCCTTCCCGGCCTGCTGTTCGTGCCGGTCCCCGAAGAGAAGACCACGAAGAACCGACTTCACCTCGACTTTCGACCAGACGACCGGGACGCCGAGGTGGAGCGGCTTCTTGCTCTGGGCGCCACGCGAGCAGACATGGACCAGGGCGAGCAGTCATGGGTGGTTCTCGCAGATCCGGAAGGTAACGAGTTCTGCGTACTCGGGTCACGTGTGTCCTAGCCGGCGATCGCCGATCGCCCCCCGACGCTCACAGATCCGGCGAGCCGAACGGCGGTCGTGCGGTCGGTCAGGCTGTGAGGAGCGCTGAATGCCACATACGACGATCCCGCCGAGCGCCCAGAATCCTCGTTCTGTAAAGTAAGCGCCTGTGTCACCGATTCGGGGGCTCGGTGTGGACGCTGGTCGAGCGTGCGTCACGCCGTAGCCCTCGCCCTCGTGCGACCTGTCCGGCTGTTCAGCGCGACGTCGGTCCGCCTGTGTTGCGTCGCCGGCGGTTCGGATCTGTGAAACGCCGGCGGCACGACGGATCGCCGGAAACGGCCGGCTGGGTCGGGATCGTCCGCCGCCGGAGTTCCTGTGGGATGCAGTTTCACCTGCGGACGCTCCCCGCCGCTTCCCCGGGATTCCACCATTACGTCACAGTGACGTAAGGACCCCTGAGTTCCGCATGCCGAGCTCACGGCGGGTCCGCGGGGACTCATCCGTTCCCGGCGCCGAACCGCACCGACACCACGGGCTTGGCGGCCTCCAGCACCCATCCGAGTGCCTCCGCGTACTCGTCGGCGCCGGGTGAGGCCGTGTCCGCCAGGTCGCGCTCGACGTCTTCGATCGCCGCCTCGAGCGTGTACAGCCGATCGTGCAGTGCGTCGAGGTCCGCGCGGGCAACGACGATCTGGCCGTCCCCGAGGCCGAGCGCCGCAGATTGCCGGCGCGCCTCGTAGTCGCGCTGACGGCAGCTCCGTCTGCAGAACTCCTTCGGTCGGCCCGGCCCCGGCACCACGTCGAAGGGGCGAGCGCACCAGCGGCACCGGCGGACGGTGGCCCGGCCGTCCCCCGCTCCCGCCTGTGTCTTCGTCTTTTGCGTCACAGTGACAGAACATAACGCAATGCCCGCGCACGGCGCGGGCGTACCCATGCGCGAGACTTCGGCCCGATGCAGCTCACGCCCCGTCCCCCGATGCTGCGTGCCGCCGAGCTGACCATGAGCTACGAGGCCGGCGCCACGGCGCTGGCCGGGCTCACCGTCGAGATCCCCGCCGGCTCGGTCGGCCTCGTCGGTGCCAACGGCGCGGGCAAGACCACGCTGTTCCGCCTGATGCTCGGCCTGATGGCGCCCACAGCCGGCTGGCTGGAGGTCGGTGGGCGCAACGTGGCCGCCGACCCGGTGGGCATCCGCAGTCGCCTCGGCTACATGCCCGAGCACGACTGCCTTCCTCTGGATCAGACGGCGTCGGACGTGGTGTCCACCTTCGGCGAGCTCGCGGGGCTGCCGGTGCGAGCCGCCCGCCAGCGCGCGTCCGACGTCCTCGACCTGGTCGGCCTCGACGAGGCCCGCTTCCGTCCCGTCGGTGGGTTCTCCACGGGCATGCGCCAGCGCACCAAGCTGGCACAGGCCCTCGTCGCCGACCCGGAGCTCGTGCTGCTCGACGAGCCGACCGCCGGGCTCGATCCTGTCGGGCGCGAGGAGATGCTCGAGTTGGTCGGCCGGCTGGCCGGCTTCGGCATCTCCGTCATCCTGGCCACCCACCTCCTCGACGACGTGCAGCGCGTGTGCGAGCACGTCGTGATGATCGACGCCGGCCGCCTCGTGCTCGCCGGGCCGATCGACCAGCTCATGCAGACCACCGGGGTGATGCGGGTCGAGGTCGGCGGTGGGGCCGACGCCGTCGGCAGGCTGGCTCGGGCACTGGCCGATCGCGGGCTGCGGGCCCAGGCGGCCGACGCTCACAACGTCGACATCGAGACCACGAACCGGGGCGAGGACTCCTTCGACATCGTGCGCGACGCGATCGCCGACCTGGGGCTGCGCCTGTACTCGCTGTCGACGCGGCACCGCTCGCTCGACGATCTGTTCCTGCAGGAGACCCGCCGATGACCGCGCTGCCGCCGAGCCTGTCCGGCGCCGTCTACGACCGCGGCTACAGGCCCTACCAGGGCCCCCGGGGCGGCCGGCGCGAGGCGAGCCTCGCCCTGTGGCGGCTCTCGGTGCGCCGGGCCCTCGGCCTGCGGCGCTCGTGGCGCCAGAAGGTGTTCCCGTGGAGCCTGCTGGCGATCACCACCGTGCCGGCGATCGTCAACGTCGGCATCGGCTATGCCATCAAGGACAACCCGTTCGAGATCGCCGACTTCGAGTTCATCACCTACCACGAGTACGTGGGCGTCTCGACGGCCCTGCTGCTGTTCGTGGCGCTGACCGCTCCGGACGTCGTGTGTCCCGACCGGTCCCAACGGGTGCTGCCGCTGCTGTTCTCGCGGCCGCTCACCGGCATCGACTACGTGATGGCCAAGGTGGGCGCGATCGGCTTCATCGTGTTCGGCTTCGGGTTCCTGCCCCAGGTGGTGCTGTTCGTCGGGCAGATGCTGGTCAGCGACGGGGCGCTCGACTACTTCACCGACAACGCCGAGGTTCTCTGGCAGGTGCCTCTCTCCGTCGCGGTGCTCGCCGTCTACTACGCGGTCCTCGGTGTGGCCCTGGCATCGCTGACCGACCGGCGGATCGTCGGCGGTGTGGCCGTCCTCGGCGTCACGCTGGTGACCTCCGCGGTGGCGGCGATCGTGGTCGAAGCCGCCGGCGACGGCGGGAGCCCCCTTGCGATCCTCAACATCCTGGCCCTGCCGCTGTGGGTGCGGGACCTCATCTTCTTCGGCCACATCGACAGCGACTCCGGGCTGTCGGGCGTCGCCGGCGGCGGCATCCTGGCGGTCGGGGCGTATCTGGTCGTTCTGCTCGGCGGCCTGGCGGTGCTGTTCCAGCGCTACCGCGAGGTCGACCTGTGACGGCCACACCCGACGGGCCACCCGCTGCGCCCGCGCCCCCGTCCCCGAGGCCGGACGCATCCTCGCCGGCACCGCCGCCTCCGCCGCCCCCTCCCCCGCCGGTGGCCGCCACGGGGCCACCGGTGTCCGGGCGCTCGCCCAGCTCGTCGGCGACCTTTCCCGCGCCCCCGCCCCCGAGCGCGGCGACGTTCGACCCCGCCTTCGTGCCCGACGCCACCGTCGTCGTCCAGCAGGCGTCGGTCTGGTTCGGTCACAAGGTGGCTCTCACCGAGCTCTCCTGCTCGTTCGGTCCGGGAGTCACCGGTCTGCTCGGCCCCAACGGTGCGGGGAAGACGACCCTCATGCGGGCGATCGTCGGTCTGCTCCCGCTCAACGACGGCCAGATCCATGTGCTGGGACACGATCCCCATCGCGAGCGCGACGTCCAGCAGTCGATCGCCCTCGTCCCCGAGGACGAGGCCGTTCCGCCTGCACTCACCGCCCGCCAGCTGGTCCGCTACACGGCCGCGCTGCACCGGGTGAGCGACCGCAGCCTGCCCGACCGCTGCCTCGCCACCGTGGGACTGCTGGAGGTAGCCGACCGGCGCGTCGGCAAGTTCAGCAAGGGCATGCGGCAGCGGGCGAAGGTGGCCTCGGCGCTCGTCACCGATCCCCGGGTGCTGGTGCTCGACGAGCCGCTCAACGGCGCCGACCCGGTGCAGCGGGTGGCGCTGATCGAGCTGTTCCACGCCCTCGGCGACCAGGGACGCACCGTGATCGTCAGCTCGCACGTCCTGCACGAGGTCGAGCGCCTGGCCTCCCGGCAGATCGTCGTGATCCGCGGGCGGCTGGCCGCCGCGGGCGAGCACCACGCCATCCGTGACGGCCTGGCGGATCGGCCCCGGTCGGTGCTGCTGCGCAGCCCGCAGGCACGCGAGTTGGCGGCGCGGCTGGTCGGGCTCGAGGTGGTGCGGGGCGTCACCGTCGACGGGCAGACGGTGGTGGTGACCTCCGCTCGGGCGGGTGAGCTCGCCGAGCTGCTCCCCCGTGTCGCCCGCGACGCCCGTGCCCGCCTGCTCGAGGTCCGTCCCCTCGACGACTCGCTCGAGAGCGTCTTCCGGGAGCTGCTGCGATGACGGTCACCCCGCCGCCCCCGCCCGCCGCCCCGGCTCCTCCTCCGGGCCCGTCGCCCGCTGCCGTCCCACCCCATGGGGGACGGGGCCTGCCCTCGCCGTTCGTGGCGGTGGTCGGCTACACGCTGCGTGCCTGCCTCCCCGCCAAGCGCTGGTGGGGGGTGCTGCTCCCCTGCCTCGGTGCGGTGCTGTTCGGCTGGTTGGCGACGGTGGCCAACGCCTCGACGCAACGGGCCTTCGCCTTCGTGGCCGAGCAGGGACTGTTCGGCCTCGTGCTCCCGCTGACCTGCCTGGTGATCGGCGACGCCGTGCTCGGGGCGGACGTGCGGGCCGGGACGTTCGCGTTCACATGGCTCTCCCCCGTCCGGTTCCCGACGATCGTCGTCGGGCGGTGGCTCGGTGGGTGGCTGGTGGCGCTGGTGACGCTCGTCCCCGCCCTCGTGATCGCCACGCTGATCGCAGGGATCCCCGAGGGCGCGGGCGCCATGGCGGTCGCCGCCGCGTCCGGATCGGCGGCCTACATCGGCGTGTTCGTGATGCTCGGCGTGATGGCCCGGCGGTCGGCCGTGTGGGCGTTGGCCGTCGTGTTCCTCGGCGAGCGCCTCCTGGGCGCGGCGCTCTCGGGCATCGCCCAGATCTCCCCCATGTGGGAGACCCAGCAGGTGTACGCCGGCCTCGTCGACGACGCGGCCGGGTGGCGGTTGCTGCGCGACGGCACGCCCAACGGCTGGGGCGCGGTCGTGCGCCTGGTCACGATCCTGGTGGTCACCCTCGCCATCGCGTCCTGGCGCCTGGCCCACCTCAGCCCGACCGCCGGCGACGAGTAGACGGGCGACCCGCCCGGGGTATCCGTTCCATCGATCCGTCGGTCGTCGCTGCGTCCGACCCCGGCGCTGGCACCATGAGGCCCGATGGATTCTCCCCTCTCCCCCACCTCGCCGGTCGACCTGCTGGTCAGCGGCGCCGACCTGGTCGTCACCATGGACGACGACCGCCGCGAGCTCGCCGGAGGCTGGGTGGCGTGCACCGACGGGTTCGTGACGGCCGTCGGCTCGGCCGCCCAGACTCCCCCGCCGGCCACCCGGGTGCTGAGGGCGGACGGGTGCCTCGTCACGCCGGGTCTCGTCAACACGCACCACCACATCTTCCAGAACCTGACCCGTGCCTTCCTCCCGGCCACCAGCAGCAGCCTGTTCGACTGGCTGACGACGCTGTATCCCCGGTGGGCGCTGCTCGACGAGGAGGCGTCGTACCTGTCGGCCTGGGTCGGGCTGGCCGAGCTGGCGGTCAATGGATGCACCACGTCTTCCGACCACCTCTACGTGCACCCCGCCGGCCGTGGTGATCTCCTGACGGCCGAGATCGAGGCCGCCGGCGAGGTCGGGATGCGCTTCCACCCCACCCGAGGCTCGATGTCCCTGTCGCAGAAGGACGGCGGCCTGCCCCCCGATTCGGTGGTGCAGGACGACGACACGATCCTGGCCGCCAGCGAGGAAGCGGTGGCCCGCCACCACGACCCCTCCCCCGGCGCCATGGTGCGTGTCGCTCTGGCGCCCTGCGCGCCGTTCACGGTGACCCCGGACCTGATGCGGCGCACCGCCGAGCTGGCCGAGCGCCTCGACGTGCGCCTGCACACCCACCTGGCCGAGGACCCCGACGAGGACGCGTTCTGCCTGGAGACGTACGGCCGCCGTCCGATCGAGCACTTCGAGGACGTCGGCTGGGGCTCGGATCGGGCGTGGGTGGCGCACTGCATCTATCCGAGCGACAGCGAGATCGCCCGCATGGGGGCGTGGGGCACGGGCGTCGCCCACTGCCCGAGCTCGAACATGATGATCGGCGGCGGCGGGATCGCGCCGGTGGCCGACTACCGGGCAGCCGGCGTCCCGGTCGGCCTCGGCTGCGACGGCTCGGCGTCGACCGACGCTGCATCGCTGTGGCTCGAGGCACGGGGCGCGCTCCTGCTCGGGCGCCTACGTGGTGGGCCGACGTCGTTCGCCGCCCGCGACGCCCTCGAGCTCGCCACCCGCGGGTCCGCCGCGTGCCTCGGCCGCCTGGGTGAGCTGGGGGTGCTCGCACCCCGGGCAGCAGCCGACCTGGTGGCGTGGAAGCTCGACGGGCTGGCGTTCGCGGGGGCGCTCACCGACCCGGTCGAGGCCCTGCTCCGCTGCGGCCCGACCCGGGCCCACCACACGGTCGTCGCGGGCACCCCGATCGTCGAGGCCGGCGAACTGCGCATTCCCGGAGTTGCCGACATCCTGACCCGCCACCGCGCCGTCGCAGCGCGCCTCCAGGGCGTGGAGGCGTAGCTTCGCCGGCCCCCGGATCTCGCCGGATGGGCCCACTGGTCGGCGGGCCGCCGGATCAGCGTCGGTGAGGCGGGCGCGTCGACCCGGCCGGGGCTGGTGGACGGCGGATCTCCGGTGTCGTGCCGGGATGACGGATCGGGCGTGGCGGGTCGGCTCCGGCGCGGGTCACCCCGAGCCGGCGAGCATCCGGACGTCGCGGTGGTCGGCCTCGGCGGCGGCGAACGCCAGCAGCGCGGCCCCCTCGTCCTCCACGGCCTCGCGGTCGGCGCCGGACAACGGCCCGAACGGCGTCACCACCAGCGCCGCAGAGCCGCGGGCGCGCTCGATCGTCCAGATGCCCGCCACCATCCCGCCGACGAGCACGGTGCCCGGCAGGATCCCGTTGGGTGAGCGGAGCCGCTGGCGAGCCTCGTCGCCGACGATGCGGGTGCGGTCGGCGTGGGACAGCAGGACGTTGTCGAAGTCCGGGAGGAAGCGCACGGGTGCCGGCACGTCCGGGTCCGGGCGGGGCGCGTCCGGCAGGTCGAGCAGCTCGCGTCCGGCCTCGTTGCGGAAGCGCACCACCCGGTCGCCCAACCGGTCGGCGACCTCCTTCAGCCGCGTCAGGCCGCACCAGGCCTGAGCGTCCATCACGGACGCCGGGCCGAAGGCCGCGAGGTAGCGCAGGATCAGGTCGTCGAGCGTGGCATCGGCCGCGAGCGGGCCGCCCAGCCAGTGCTCCGCCGTGGTCACGACCACCTGCCCGGCCTTGCCCCAGACCGCGCGGGGCGGGAGCTGCACGAGCGGCGCCCGGGCGCGCACGACCTGGGCGAGGGTCGCCGGATCGCGATCGGGCCACCGTTCGGCCAGGCGCTTGCCGAGCGCGTTGAAGGTGAGCGGCTCGGCCTCGATCAGCTCCCGCCCCGCGGCCACCACCTCGTCGAGGTCCAGGTCGACCAGGCCCGGAGCCCAGTTCGAGGTGGCCAGCCCCCGGCCCAGGAAATCGGCCAGCAGCGGACGGAGGAACCGGCAGTCGTCGGCCGTGACGAGGTGGATGGTGCCGCGCATGACCACGATGCGGACCGCCCGACGGTCGGTGAGCATCGCCCCGAGCTCGTGCGGGTCGAAACCGTCGAGCCGCGACCAGAGGGCGTAGTACGGCGACCAGGGCGCCTGGGCCTGGAGTCCCACCAGGTCGCGGACGGCGTCAGCCACCGATCGCGGGGCGCGCTCCAGCAGCATCTGGCGGGCCAGCAACGCCCGGTTGAGGGCGGCGTTGCTGAGCACGGGAGCGGTGGAGGCACGAGTGGCCAAGGCGGGATCCTCGCGGTGGTCGTCGGTACGGCGGATGGGATGCGGTCGGAACGCGGGCGGAGAGCTGACAGAACCGGGGCGGCGTGCGGATCGGCGCGGGTGGTGGGCGCCGACAGGGTGCGGGCCGCCGGTGTCGTGGGACGACGGTACCGGCGGCCCGGCACCTGGTCAGCGCACGGTGCGGAAGAACGCCCGGACGTCGCCCACGAACAGCTCCGGCGCCTCCATGGCGGCGAAGTGGCCGCCCGCATCGGGGAAGTCGCTCCAGTGGGTGATCGTGTTGGCCGCCTCGCCGTAGCGGCGGATGGCGATGTCCGTGCTGAACGCCGCCACCCCGGTGGGGACGGGGCTGCGCTCGATCGTGGCCCCCCAGCCGCCGGCGTGCGCAGTCTCGTAGTAGATGTTCGCCGCCGACCCGGCGGAGCGGGTGAGCCAGTAGATCATGACGTTGGTGAGCAGGTGGTCCCGGTCGACGGCGTCCTCGGGAAGGGCGGCCCGGTCGTCGGTCCACTCCTTGAACCGTTCGGCGATCCAGGCCAGCTGGCCCACCGGCGAGTCCACCAGTGCATGCGCGAGCGACTGCGGGCGGGTGGACTGCAGCTGCATGTAGCCGGCCTGCTCGGCCATGTAGTGCTGCATCCGGGCCAGCCGGGTCTTCTCGAGGTCGGTGAGGGTGGCGAGCTCGTCGTCGCTCGGCGGCGCGAACGAGATGAACCCGCCGGTGGCGGCATTGACGTGGACGCCGACCACGCGGTCGGCATCGGCGCGGCCGATGGCGGGCGAGATGATGGCGCCGTAGTCGCCGCCCTGGGCGCCGTAGCGGTCGTAGCCGAGGCGGGCCATCAGCTGGGCGAAGGCGCCGGCCACCCGCTCGCTGTCCCACCCGGCTCCGGCCAGGGGCGTCGAGAACCCGAAGCCCGGGATCGACGGGATGACGACGTGGAACGCGTCCGCCGCGTCGCCGCCGTGGGCACGCGGGTCGGTGAGGGGCCCGATCACGTCGAGGAACTCGACGAACGATCCCGGCCAGCCATGGGTGAGGATCAGCGGCAGCGCGTCGGCCTCCGGCGAGCGGACGTGCAGGAAGTGGATGTCCTGCCCGTCGACGGTCGTGACGAACTGCGGGTGCTCGTTGATCCCGGCCTCGTGCGCGCGCCAGTCGTACGATGCGGCCCAGTAGGCGGCGAGGCCGCGCAGGTAGGAGGCGGGCACGCCGCGGGCCCACGGGTCATCGCCGGGCAGGTCGTCGGCCCAGCGGGTGCGGGCGAGGCGGTCGGCGAGGTCGTCGAGGTCGGCCTGGGGGATGTCGATGCGGAACGGACGGATGCCGTCCGCGTGCTCGGTGGTCATGCTGCGCACGGTACGAACCGATCAGGACAGCTCTTGCCCGCAATGCGTGCGAAGCTGGCGCCATGTGGGACACGCCTGCCCGGCTCCTGCGCCTCTTGTCTCTGCTCCAGGTGCAGCGCGACTGGACCGGCCGCGAGCTGGCGACGCGGCTTGCGGTGGATGTGCGCACCGTGCGCCGCGACATGGAGCGCCTGCGCGGCCTCGGTTACCCGGTGCACTCCACGCCAGGGGTCGCCGGCGGGTACCGCCTCGAAGCGGGCACCGATCTGCCCCCGCTGCTGCTCGACGACGAAGAGGCGGTCGCGGTCGCCGTCTGCCTGCGCACGGCGGCCGGTGGCACCGTGGCGGGCATCGAGGAGGCGGCGACCCGCGCACTGGCCAAGCTCGACCGCCTGCTGCCCAACCGGCTGCGGGGGCGTGCCGGCGCGCTGTCGTCGGCCACCGTGGCCATGACGAGCCAGCGCCCCGTGATCGACGCCGACGACCTGGCCGCGGTCGCGGCCGCCTGCCGCGACCACCAGGTGCTCCGCTTCGACTACCGCACCAACCAGGACGTCAAAGCCCGGCGGACGGTCGAGCCGCTGCGCCTCGTCCACACCGGGCGACTCTGGTACCTCGTCGCCTGGGACCGTGACCGGTCCGACTGGCGCACCTACCGGGTCGACCGCATCGAGGGTCGCCCGGTGCCCGTCGACCGGTTCGAGCCCCGCCCGTTCCCCGGCGGCGACGTGGCCGCGTTCGTGTCGCGGGGCACGGCCGTCGAGGCCTACCCGGTGCGGGCGACCGTGATCGTCCACGAGCCGCTGGAGACGGCCGCAGCGCAGGTGTCGCCCACCGCGGGGGTGCTCGAGGCCCGCGACGACACGTCCTGCACGATGCACATGGGCGCCCAGTCGATCGCCGACCTCGCCCACTACCTGCAGGAGACGAACCTGCAGATGACGGTGGTCGGCCCCGAGGAGCTGCGCGACCACCTGCGGGCGCTCGCGGAGCGGCTGTCCCGGGCGATCGGGCCGCTCGAGCCGGCGAGGTCGGGTCGGCCCGAGCCCTCCGGCTACCATGGCCGGCGCTGACGACCTCCGTGGGAGAGTCCCGTCGCCGGAGCGGTGCCGCAGGGCGCCACCCCGGTCGCCGGGCGCCGAAGGGGCAACCACCCCGGAACCTCTCAGGCACCAAGGACCACAGGGGCGAGGCAGCTCTGGAGCCGCACGCGTGCGATGACAGAGGGGGAACGCAGGCCCGCCACCAGGTGGTCCGATCATGAGCGCCCCATCCTCGACACTCCGGAGCACGACGTGAGCACCAGCGCCGAGCACTTCGCCGACCGTCACATCGGGCCGTCGGCCGCCGACGTCTCGACCATGCTCGACGCCCTCGGCGTCGCCAGCCTCGACGACCTGCTGGACCAGGCCGTGCCCCCGTCCATCCGCGACGACAAGCCGCTCGCCCTCGACGACGCCGTGTCCGAGCCGGAGGCGATCGCCCGGCTGCGGTCCCTCGCCGACCGCAACGAGGTGCTCACCTCGCTCATCGGGCAGGGCTACCACGGCACGCACGTGCCCGGGGTGATCCTGCGCAACGTCCTCGAGAACCCGGCCTGGTACACGGCGTACACCCCGTACCAGCCCGAGATCAGCCAGGGCCGGCTCGAAGCACTCCTCAACTTCCAGACGATGGTCTGCGACCTGACCGGCATGGAGATCACCAACGCGTCCATGCTCGACGAGGGCACCGCGGCCGCCGAGGCGATGACGCTGACCCGGCGCGCCACCCGCCACAAGGGCAACGTCTTCTTCGTCGACGCCGAGTGCCACCCGCAGACGATCGCCGTGGTGACGACCCGGGCCGAACCGCTCGGCATCGAGGTCACGGTCGGCGATCCGGCGGTCGACCTCTCCCCCGCCGACACGTACGGCGTGCTGCTACAGCACCCCGGCACCTCCGGTGTCGTGCGCGACCTGCGCCCGATGATCGACGCAGTGCACGAGGCCGGCGGGCTCGCGGTCGTGGCCACCGACCTGCTGGCCTGCACCCTGCTGACCCCGCCGGGCGAGCTGGGCGCCGACGCCGCGGTCGGCTCGTCGCAGCGCTTCGGGGTGCCCATGGGCTTCGGCGGACCGCACGCAGGGTTCCTCGCCACCCGCGACACCTACAAGCGCTCGCTGCCCGGCCGGCTCGTGGGCGTGTCGATCGACGCCGCCGAGCGGCCCGCCTACCGCCTGGCGCTGCAGACCCGCGAGCAGCACATCCGCCGCGAGAAGGCCACCTCCAACATCTGCACCGCCCAGGTGCTGCTGGCCGTCATGGCGTCGATGTACGCCGTCTACCACGGGCCCGACGGCCTCCGGTCGATCGCTGGTCGGGTCCACGACGCCACGACCCGCCTAGCCGCGGCGCTGCGGGGCGCCGGCGGCGGGCCGGTCAACGACACCTGGTTCGACACGCTGACCCTGCACACGCCCGGGCAGGCGGCCGAGCTCGTCGACCGGGCCCGCACCGCGGGCATCAACCTGCGCCGGGTCGATGCCGACTCCGTCGCGCTCTCGCTCGACGAGACGACCGACCGCGGCGTCCTCACCCGGTTGGGCACGGTGTTCGGCATCGATGGCGACGCCTGGATCGATGCCCCGCTCGACGGCGGCGACGGCACCGGGTCCGGCGGCATCCCCCCGGCGGAGCAGCGCACCAGCGAGTTCCTCACCCACCCGGTCTTCCACGAGCACCACTCCGAGACCGAGATGCTGCGCTACCTGCGGCGGCTGGCGGACCGTGACGTGGCGCTCGACCGGGCGATGATCCCGCTCGGCTCGTGCACCATGAAGCTCAACGCCACCACGGAGATGGAGCCGATCACCTGGCCCGAGTTCGCGAACATCCACCCGTTCGCGCCGCTCGACCAGGCCGAGGGCTACCGCGAGCTCATCCACGACCTCGAGGCCACGCTCGCCGAGATCACCGGGTACGACGCCGTGTCGCTGCAGCCCAACGCCGGATCGCAGGGCGAGCTGGCGGGCCTGCTGGCCATCCGCGGCTACCACCGCAGCCGGGGTGACGAGGGCCGCGACGTGTGCCTCATCCCCGCCTCCGCCCACGGCACGAACGCCGCCTCGGCGGTCATGGCCGGCATGCGGGTCGTCGTCGTCGCCTGCGACGAGCAGGGCAACGTCGACGTCGACGACTTCCGGGCCAAGGCCGACGCCCACGCGGACGACCTGGCGGCCCTCATGGTCACCTACCCGTCGACGCACGGCGTGTTCGAGGCCCGCATCACCGAGATCTGCGACATCGTCCACAGCCACGGCGGCCAGGTGTACGTCGACGGCGCCAACCTCAACGCCCTGGTGGGCGTCGCCCGACCCGGCTGGTTCGGTGGCGACGTCAGCCACCTGAACCTGCACAAGACGTTCTGCATCCCCCACGGGGGCGGAGGTCCCGGGGTCGGGCCGGTGGCGGCGCGGGCGCACCTGGCACCGTTCCTGCCCAACCACCCCGCCGTCGGCGAGGCCGGTCCGGAGACGGGCCCCGGCCCGGTGTCGGCGGCGCCGTGGGGCTCGGCGTCGATCCTGCCGATCAGCTACACGTACACGAAGCTGATGGGCCCCGACGGGCTCCGCCAGGCCACCGCGGTGGCCATCCTCAGCGCCAACTACGTCGCCACCCGGCTCGCCGACCACTATCCGGTGCTCTACACCGGCGAGCACGGGCGGGTCGCGCACGAGTGCATCATCGACCTGCGCGGCATCACCAAGGACACCGGCGTGACCGTCGACGACGTCGCCAAGCGCCTGATCGACTACGGCTTCCACGCGCCCACCATGAGCTTCCCGGTGGCGGGCACGCTGATGATCGAGCCGACCGAGTCGGAGCCGCTGGGCGAGATCGACCGCTTCTGCGACGCGATGATCGCCATCCGGGGCGAGATCGACCGGGTGGCGTCGGGTGAGTGGCCCCACGGCGACAGCCCGCTGGCGCACGCGCCCCATACGGCGGAGGACCTGCTGGCCGCCGATTGGGCCCGCCCGTACACCCGTGAGGAGGCCGCCTACCCGGTGCGCAGCCTGCGCGGCGACAAGTACTGGCCGCCGGTCAGCCGCATCGACGGTGGCTACGGCGACCGCAACCTCGTGTGCGCCTGTCCGGCGCCGGAGGCCTTCGAGGACTGACCCGCGCCGGGAACGTAGTTGAGCCCCCTGAACCTCTGGTGATCATCTTTCGATGGTCTTCCAAAGTCTCAGGGGGCTCACTGCTGAACGTACTCCTCGGGTGCCACGTTGTGAAGGGAAACTTCGCTGTGCGTGGCCGAGGGGTGATCAGCCGTTGACGATCTCGGTGATCTGCTCGAGCAGCGCCCGGGGGCCGGCGACCAGGAGCGACGTCACGCACGTCTCGCGCCAGCGCACCAGGTCGTCGCGGATCTTGTCCGGCGGACCGACGAGGTAGACGTCCTCGACCATGGCCGTGGGCACCGCCGCGGCGGCGTCGGCCTTGCGACCGTCGAGGTAGGCGTCCTGGATCTTCTCGCACTCGGCGCCGTAGCCCAGGCGCTCGAACACGTCCTTGTGGAAGTTGCGGTCGCGGGCGCCCATGCCGCCGATGTAGAGCGCCAGGTTGGGGCGCAGCAGGTCCGCGCAGGCCTCGACGTCGTCGCCGGGCACCACCGGCACGACGCAGGCGACCTCGAAGTCCTCGGCTGTGTGCCGGGCCCCCGGGCGGGCGAAGCCCTCGGCCAACGCGGCACGGTAGAAGTCGTCGGCCTTCGGGGAGAAGAACATCGGGAGCCAACCGTCACCGATCTCCGCGGCGAGCGCGACGTTCTTCGGCCCCTCCGCCCCCAGGTAGATGGGGATGTCGGTGCGCAGGGGACGCACGATCGACTTGAGCGGCTTGCCGAGGCCGGTACCGCCCTGCAGCGGCATGGCGTAGTGCTCGCCGGCATAGGACACCGGCTCGTCGCGGGCGACGATGCGGCGCACGATGTCGATGTACTCGCGGGTGCGGGCGAGCGGTTTGGCGTAGTCCTGCCCGTACCACCCCTCGACCACCTGGGGCCCGGACACGCCGAGCCCGAGGATGACCCGCCCGCCCGACAGGTGGTCGAGCGTGATGGCCGTCATGGCCGTGGACGCGGGCGTGCGGGCGGAGATCTGCGTGATCGCCGTGCCGAGCTTCACCCGCTCGGTCTGCGAACCCCACCACGCGAGCGGGGTGAAGCAGTCGGAGCCGTAGGCCTCCGACGTCCAGATCGAGTCGAAGCCGAGCTCCTCGGCGGCGGCGATCTGGTCGGCGGCGTCGGGCGGCGGGCCGCTGGACGGCCAGTAGCCCGCGATCAGCCCGAGCTTCACCCGTTGACCTTGACGCCGGGCCCGGAGCCGTTGGTGTCCTTGGCGGCGTCCTCCGCTGCGGCCTTGGCCTCGCCGGCGTCGACGGCCTGCTCGACCACGTCCTCGACGGCCTCCTGGATGTCCTCAGCCGCTTCGGCTGCCTGCTCCACGGCCTTCTGCTCGGTGCCGGGCAGCGTGCCCAGGCCGGCGAGCCCGGACAGCATCTCGCGGAGCTGGGTGAGCTGGCCGGTGACGGCGTCGCGCTGGCGGGTGAGCTCGGCCACCTCGCGCTCGGCCGCCTGCTTGGTGACCTCGGCGTGGGTCTTGGCCTCGAACACCAGCTGGTCGGCCTCGGACTTGGCGTCGGTGACCGTGCGGTCGGCGAACGACTTGGCCTTGTCGAGGATCTCGTTCGACTGGGCCTCGCTGTCCTTGCGGCGCTGCTCGGCGGCCTGGTCGATCTCCTTGGCCCGGGTGTCGGCGGCCTTGGCGCGCTGCTCGGCTTCGGCCACCAGCTTCTGGGTGGCGGCCATGGCCGCGTCGTGACGCTCGCCCTCTTCGCGCTCGGCCTTCTCGCGGCGCTCGGCCAGCTCCAGTTCGAGCGCCTGCAGCTCGGCCTCGCGCTTCTCCTTGGCCTTGGTGAGCAGCTTGGAGGCGGCGGCCCGCTTCTCCTCCGCCTCGCGGGAGGCGACGTTGCGCAGCTCGATGATCTCGCGCTCAGCGGTGGCCCGCACCGTGGCGATCTCGCGCTCGGCCGTGGCCCGCAGCTCGGCGACCTCGTGGTCGGTGGTCGTGCGGAGCTGGGTGGTCTCGCGCTCGGCCTCCGCCCGCATGGCGTCGACCTCGCGGCGGGTGTTGTTCCGCAGCTCGTTGACCTCGCGCTCGGCGGAGTCGCGGGTGGCCTTGGCCTCGCGCTCGGCTGCGGTCTTCACGGCCGTGGCGACGGCGCGGGCCTTCTCGACCACCTCCTTGGACTCGAGGTGGGCCGCGGCGATGAGCTTCTCGGCCTCGCGCTTGGACTCGCCCCGGTGCTCCTTGGCCTGCTCCTCGGCCAGGCGGAGGAGCTGCTCGACCCGGGTGCCGAGGCCGGAGAGGGTGGGCTGCGCCCGCTCTTCGAGCTGCTTGGCCTGCTCGGCGACCTTGCGTTCGAGCTCGTTGATGCGGTCGCGCGCGTCGGTGGTGCCGTTCTTCGACTTCGACACCGTGTCGCTCAGCTCGTCGATGCGCGCGTGGAGCCGCTCGATGAACATGTCGACCTGGGTGCGCTCGTAGCCCCGGAGCACGATGGTGAAATCGGGAGTTCCGCCGTTGGCGGGTGACGGCGAAGAGGTTGTACCCATAGGGCCCCAATCATGTCAGACCAGGACACCCGCAGGTTTGCTCATCTGCAGGTGGCGCGATCTCGTAACAGATGACGCCGACTTCACGTCACACCCACGGTGAAGGATGGCGACGCTGAGCGCAAACGGGTGTCCCCCGCCGGTCCGCTCGACCAAGAAATGGAACGTGTTCTAGTATCGGCGCGAGCAACCGCCCGGTGACCGCCGGCCGTGAGGAGCCCGAGATGAAGAACCGGTACCCGTTCCCCGTCCCCTTCGGCTGGTTCTGCGTGGGCTACCCGGACGACTTCCCCACCGCCGAGGCCAAGCCCCTCTACTACTGGGAGCAGCACCTGGTCGGATGGCGCGACGACCAGGGCACCGTGCACGTGCAGGACGCCTTCTGCCCGCACCTCGGTGCCCATCTCGGCCACGGCGGAAGCGTCGAGGGTTGCGAGATCCGCTGCCCGTTCCACGGGTGGCAGTTCGACGCCGAGGGCGCCAACACGGTCATCCCCTACAGCGAGCGCACCAACCGCAAGGCCAAGCTGCGCACCTACCCCACGGTGGAGCGCAACGGCGTGGTGCTCGCCTGGTACCACCCGGACGGCGAGGCCCCCATGTGGGACGTCCCGGAGGTGCCCGAGCTCAACGGGCACCCCGACTGGTCGACGGTCATCCGCACCGAGTACACGATCGAGGCCTCGGTGCAGGAGATGGCCGAGAACGCGGTCGACTCGGCCCACTTCCGCTACGTGCACAACACGGCCGAGGTGCCCGAGCTGGAGGAGTACACGACCGGCTTTCCCGAGGCGGTCATGCGGTCCTCGCAGAAGTTCCCCACGCCGCGTGGCGTGATGGAGGGCCACATCGACACCCACGCCTGGGGACCCGGCATCTCGCTGGTCAACTTCAGCGGCATCGTCGACACCGTCAACTACGCGGTGACGACGCCGATCGAGGCCGACCGCTGCATCGTCCGCTTCAACTTCTGCTTCAAGACGATGGGCGACGAGAAGACGACCCGCAACGTGGGCCGGGCGTTCGTCGCCGAGGTCGACAAGCAGGTGCGTGAGGACCAGCCGATCTGGGAGCACAAGGCGCACCTCGTCCGGCCCGCGCTGGCCAACAACGACGGTCCCTTCATGAAGTTCCGGAAGTGGGCCGCCCAGTTCTACGCCGAGCCGGTCGGGGACGACCGCCTCGTGTACCCGCCCCCCTTCTGGCCGGACCGGCTCGACGACGCGCCCGCCAAGGCGACCGCGTCGGCCCGCTACATGGGCGAGAAGGC
>DASUQS010000301.1:0-15565 GCA_036280455.1 Acidimicrobiales bacterium | reverse complement strand
CGCCCAGCCCTAGCGCCGTGACGTTGCTGGTGACCGACGACAGCACCGAGCGCTACGTCGTCGCCGCCACCGCGCTCACCGAGCGCATCCTGACGGCCGCGGGCGTCGCCGACGACCGCCGCATCCTCGACGTCGGATGCGGGTTCGGGGGCACGCTCGATCACATCCGGTCGTTGCACGACGGCTGCCGGCTGACCGGCCTCAACATCGACCTGCGCCAGCTCCAGTGGGGGCGACGGCTGCTGGCGGAGGGCGCGGACGCCCGGCCGATCGCGTTCGTCACCGGCGACGGGTGCCGCCTGCCCGTCGCCACGGCATCGGTCGACCACGTCCTGGCCGTCGAGTGCGTCTTCCACTTCCCGAGCCGCAAGGCGTTCCTCCGGGAGGCGGCGCGTGTCCTCCCCCCCGGCGGCACGCTGGCGCTGTCCGACTTCGTGCTGGCCCCCGGGGCGCTGTCATCGGTCACCAGCAACGTCACGGCGCTAGGGCTGGGCGACTGGTTCGGCCGCTCCGCCGCGCCCCTCACGTCGGACGGCTACCTGCGCCTGGGGCGCGCATGCGGCTTCGAGCTGGTGGTCGACGAGGACGTGACCGCCCACACGATGCCGACCTATCCGGCGCTCCGGCGGCTCTACCGCGAGGCCGGCAACCCCGACGGTGTCGCCACGATCGACGCCGTGGAGGAGCTGGCCGTGGCCGGCGGGTGGCAGTACCACGTGGTCGCGTTCCGGCGGCGGGAGGGGCGACGCTGATGCCCGAGGTCGAGTTCTCCTACGTCGACTCCGCACTCAGCCACATGGAGGAGGGCGGACCACCGCCGTTCTGGCGCCACTTCCACTGGGGCCTGTTCGCCGACCCGTCGGTCGCCGACGACAGCCCCGAGCGGTACTTCGCCGCAGCCGAGGCCATGACCGACCGCATCATCGAGGTCGGCGAGGTGGCCGACGGTCGCCGCATCCTCGACGTGGGCTGCGGGTTCGGGGGCACGCTCGACCACCTGCGCGGCCGCCTCGACGGCTGCCGGCTGACCGGCGTCAACATCGACGTCCGCCAGCTCCGGTGGGCCCGCCGCCTGCTGGCGGAGTCGCCGGCGCCGGCCGGGTCCGACCCGGTGGCCTTCGTGACCGCTGACGGGTGCCGCCTTCCGGTCGCCAGCGGCACACTCGACCACGTGCTGGCGGTCGAATGCGTGTTCCACTTCCCGAGCCGGCGCCAGTTCTTCCGCGAGGCGGCCCGGGTGCTGCGCCCGGGAGGCACCGTGGCCTTGTCGGACTTCCTGATGGCACCGGGCGCCCTGTCCCGGGTCGCCGCCACGATGGCCGGCGGGGGCCGGGCGGAGGAGGCCTGGTACGGCTACGTGGCCAAGCCGCTCACCGCCGTCGGCTACGAGCGCCTGGCCCGCAGCGCCGGCTTCGACGTGGTGGTCGACGAGGACGTCACGGTGGCCACACTGCCGACCTACCCCGCGCTGCGGCGCCTGGGGGAGGGATCGGGGGCGCCGGACGGCCTCGACACCACCGACGGCGTCGAAGCGCTGGCGATCGCCGGCGACCTCCAGTACCACGTCCTGGCGTTCCGCCGTCGGGCCGACTGAGCGCAGGGCGTCGCCCACCGCCGCCAGCGCGTCCCCGGGCCGCGTCAGGCCGGCAGCCCTGTGCCGCGATCATTGGAATCCGGGGGCGGGTGCACGGGGTCGACGTCGACGGGCGTCACCCGACCCACTCCTCGCTGCGTCGCCAGAGCTCGCCGGCCAGGTCGTCGGTGACGACCGGGGCGGCAGCGGCGGGCGCGGTGCGGTCGAGGTAACCCCCGCTGGGGCCGAGTGCGTCGGACGGCGCGGTGACGGCGTGCGCCGACGCGGCCGCGCCGTCCTCGGTCGATGCCATGAAGCGGACGGCGAGCGGGCGGATCGGCCAGGGGATCGGTCGCCAGATGTCGGACGCGATCATCCCCGGGTGCAAGGCATAGGCCTCGAGGGCCGGGGAGCGCCGGGCGAGCTCGCGGGTGAACAGGACGTTGCACAGCTTCGATGTCTGGTACTCCACCAGGCCAGTCCGGCTGGTGGGCCGGCGCAGGGCGGCGAAGTCGATGCGCTTGGCACCGAAGTGCGCCTTGCTCGCCACGGTCACCACCCGCCCGGGGCCGATCTCGCCGAGGCCCTCGAGGAGCAGCGAGGTGAAGAGGAACGGGCCGAGGTGGTTCACCCCGAACGTGAGCTCGAAGCCCTGCTCGGTGACGCCACGAACGCCCGCCACGCCCGCGTTGTTCACCAGCACGTGCACGGGCTCGCCCCGATCCACCATGTGCGCGGCGGCGGCCCGGACGGAGTCGAGGTCGGCCAGGTCGACGACCACGTGGTCGGCCGTGCCGCCCCCAGGCCGCGCCGTGATCTCGGCGGCCAGGGCCCGGGCCCGGTCGGCAGACCGGCAGGCCAGGACGACGCGGGCTCCGCGGCCGGCCAGCGTGAGCGCCGTGTCCCGGCCGATGCCGGACGTCGCGCCCGTCACGAGCACGGTGCGGCCGGAGAGGTCGCGAGCAGGTTCGGTGGTCATGCGTCTGTCGCTCCTCCGGAGCAGGCCGTCCGGGCGTCCGGAGGGCAATGTCGGTGGCCGGGCCACGGTGTGACGAGGGTGCGGCGTCGGCAAGGTGAGCAGATACCGGCGCGCCGGTCAACAAGACTGGCGTCAGGGGATGGGCTGGGCAATAATCTCTCGCATCGTCTGGGGGCGTGCCGGGGGTACTGGGGTCCTCCACGCGTCGATGGAGCGAGGGAGCCGCCCGATGCCGTTCGAGCACCGATCCGTCCGCCACACCGCTCGCCGGGCGACCCGGGCGGGCCTGTGGGCGTTGGCGGCGGTCCACGTGGCCGAGGCTGTTGTCCTCCGCCAGCGTCGCCGGCAGGTGACGACGCTGCCGGCGGCTTCGGCGGACCACTCCGCCGATGTCGCGGGCAAGGTCGACATCACCGCGGTGGCCGGCAGCCGGGTCGACACCGCGACGGCGGCCGCCGCACGGCGCGAGATGGACGCATCGGGTGCGCAGGTCCTCGACCTCGTGCCCGGCGACCTGCCCGTCGACCGGGCGCTGCGTCTCCTCCGCCGGGTCGAGGCCGACAAGCTGGGCACGGACGTCTACTACGCGCCGGGCGGGGCGCACGAGGCGGTTGCGGTCGACCCGACGGTGACGGCCCGGGCGGGCCGCAGCGAGGAGGGCCGACTCGACCGGGGCGACCTGGTGCGCGCCACGCTGCGGGCGCAGCGCCATGCCCCCAAGGCCGCGCGGGTGCGGGTGGCGCCGGGGCTGGCCGCCACGCCGTCGAACGGGCGTGACCGCTGGCGCGAGCTCGAGGAGCTCACCGCCTACGCCCAGCCCTACGGCGCGCTGGCCCCGATCCTGGTCGCGGCCGAGACCGTGCACCTCGCAGCGTTGACCGCCGGCCTGTTCGTGTCGCCCGCCGCCGGGCTCGCCGCGCTGGCGACCTGGGCCGCGCAGCCGCCCATCGTGTTCGGGGGCGGCACGCGCTCGGCCGACCGAACGGCGACGAGCCTGGACGGCGGGGCCTGGCGTCCGCCGACGATCACCAGTGCCGCGGCGATGCGGCTCCCGCGTGCGTGGGTCGACAACCTGCGCACGGTCGCCGCCGGCTGGCGAGACACGCAGGCCCGCCAGGCCGAGCGCCTGGCGAAGCCGATCCCGCAGGCGCCGCCGGCCCACACCCTCTTCGAGACCCGGCGCACCACCTGCTACTGGTGCGACTCCGACGATCTCGCGGGCCGGCTCATCATCGGCGACCTGCTGCAGCACAAGCCGGGAACGTTCCACCTGAACGAATGCCGGAGCTGCGGGCACGTCTTCCAGAACCCCGCGCTCACGCCGGCGGGCCTCGACCACTACTACCAGGACGCCTACGACGGCCTCGGCGAGGAGCTGGCCGAGGTGAGCTTCGCCGCCCTGGGCAGCATCTACCGCAAGCGCGTCGAGGCCCTCGCCCGCCACGCCGAGCCGCGGGCGTGGCTCGACGTGGGCACGGGCCACGCCCACTTCCTGCTGGCCGCCCGCGAGCGGTGGCCCGAGGCGACCTTCGACGCGCTGGACATGAGCGACTCGGTCAGCGAGGCGGCCCGGCGGGGCCGGGTCGACACGGCGTATCGGGGCATGTTCCCGGAGCTCGCCGGCACGCTGCCCCGCTCCTACGACGTGGTCAGCATGCACCACTACCTCGAGCACACCCGCGACCCGAAGCGCGAGCTCGCGGCCGCGGCCCAGGTCGTCGAACCGGGCGGCCACCTCATGATCGAGGTGCCCGACGCCGAGGCCCCGTGGGCCCGCCGGCTCGGTCGCTACTGGTGGCAGTGGGGCCAGCCCCAGCACCAGCACTTCATGACCTGCGACAACCTGGTGGCCGAGCTCGGGCGCATCGGTTTCGAGGTCGTGTCGGTCGAGCGCGGCCCGGCCACGATGGGCGGCGAGCTGTTCAACTCGATCGGTCTCGTCCTGCAGCACCTGGTGCGCAGCCCGCACCTGCCGTGGCTGCCGGTTCCGTCGCTGGCCCACCGGGCCGGCCGCGTCGCCCTCTACGGCGCGGCGGTGCCCGCCATGCTCCTCACGAAGATCGCCGACGAGGTGAAGGACGCCATGCTCGGCCCGGACGACATCGGCAACGCCTACCGCGTCGTCGCCCGCAGGACGTGAGGACGGCGTGCATCCCGTGCGTGAGCGGAGTGAGCAGACCATGAGTGCAGTGCGTCACCCGGCCCGGAGGGCGCGCCGATGAGCGGGTCGACCATCCACCTGCCCTACGTCGACTCCGCCATCGAGCACATGGAGGAGGGCGGGCCGTCCGCGTTCTGGCACCACCTCCACTGGGGCCTGTACGCCGATCCCGCCACCGCCGACGACACGCCCGAGGGCTACGTCACCGCGGCGGAGGCGCTGACGGAGCACATCGTGACGGCGGCCGGCGTGTCCGACGGGAGTCGCATCCTCGACGTGGGGTGCGGGTTCGGCGGCACGATCGGCCACATCCGCCGGCGCAACGCGGGCTGCCGGGTGGCGGGCCTCAACATCGACGTGCGCCAGCTCGTCTGGGCGCGCCGGCTGCTGGCCCCCGCCGCCACGGCGCTCGTGGCCGCCGACGGCTGCGCCCTGCCCGTCGGCGCCGGCTCGCTCGACCACGTGCTGGCCCTCGAGTGCGTGTTCCACTTCCCGAGCCGCAAGGCGTTCTTCCGGGAGGCCGCCCGCGTGCTCGCACCGGGCGGCACGCTCGCGCTGTCCGACTTCCTCATCGCCCCCGGGGGCATGGCCACCTTCCTGGCCAAGGCCGACGAGCTGGGCCCGGGGGACTGGTACGGCCACTCGGCGCCGCCTCTGACCTCCGCCGGCTACGAGCGCCTGGCCCGCGGCGCCGGCTTCGACGTCCTGCTGGACGACGATGTGACCGCCCGGACGCTGCCCACCTATCCGGCCCGGCGCCGCCTCTACCGGGAGGCCGGCGCCGTCGAGGGGGTGGCGACGCTCGACCGGGTCGAGAAGCTGGCCACCGAGGGGGCGTGGCAGTACCACGTGCTCGCCTTCCGCAAGCGGGCATGAGCCGGTTCCTGTTCGTGGTGCCGCCCATGGTGGGCCACGTGAACCCGTCGATCGCCGTCGGACGCGAGCTGATGGCCCGGGGCCACGACGTGGCCTGGGCGGGCCCGCCCGAGGTGGTGGCCGAGGTGCTGCCCGACGACGTGACGTTCATCCCGGTGCCGCTGTCCGACGCGGTGCGCGACCACATCGACGCCCGCGCCGACGACCTGCGCGGCGCCGCCGCGCTCAAGCACCTCGTCGGCGAGTTCCTCGTGCCGCTGGCGGAGTGCATGGTGCCGGGCGTGCGCGCCGCGGTCGACGGGTTCGGCCCCGACGCGCTGGTGGTCGACCAGCAGGCGCTGGCCGGCACCGCCGTGGCGCTCGCCGACGGTCTGCCGTGGGCGACGTCCGCCACGACATCCGCCCTGCTGAGCGACCCGATGGATCTGATCCCGAAGGTCAAGGAGTGGGCCGACGGCCTGCAGCGCGACGTGCTGCGGGGCGCCGGCGTCGACGAGACCACCGCCGCCGCCGCAGACCTGCGGTTCTCGCCGCACCTGGTCCTCGTGTTCTCGACACCGGAGTTCGTGGGGCGCGACGACTTCCCCGGCCACTTCGCGTTCGTCGGTCCGTCGATCGGCGACCGGCCGGACGACACCCCGTTCCCCTGGGAGTGGCTCGACCACGACGGCCCCGACGTGCTCGTGTCGCTGGGCACGCTCAACTGGCACAACGGCGGGCGGTTCTTCGCCACGGCCGCGGAGGCCCTCGGCGGCATGGACGCCCGCGGCATCATCATCGCCCCGCCCGACCTGGTGCCCGACCCGCCGCCCAACGTGCTGGTCGCGCCTCGGGTCCCGCAGCTCGCGCTGATGCCCCGGCTCGACGCGGTGGTCAGCCACGGCGGGCACAACACGGTGTGCGAGGCGCTCGCCCACGGCGTGCCCCTCGTGGTGGCGCCGATCCGCGACGACCAACCCACCATCGCCGCCCAGGTCGAGACCGCGGGCGCGGGCGTCCGGGTGATGTTCCGTCGGGTCACCGTCGAGGGCCTGCGCACCGCGATCGGGGCCGCGCTGACCGATCCGTCGCTCCGGGCGGGTGCCGAGCGCGTGCGCCGGTCGTTCGGCGCGGCCGGGGGAGCCTCCGGCGCTGCGGATCACCTCGAGCGCTTACCGGTCGCTGTGGGGCGCTGACCGCGCCCCGCCACCCCGGGGCTCAGTGGTCGGCCAGACGCCAGAACTCGCGGTCCAGTTCGTCGAGCGCAGCGGCCGGCTGGGCGATGTGTGCGGCTGTGTCCCACGGTCCGTCCGGCCCGTGGGTCCGGGACCGGACGATCCCTGCGCCGATGCGGCAGAGGTGGAAGGCCTGGTGGTAGCGCAGGCGGGTGTCGTCGAGCTGCCGCACCGCGGCGTCCCGGTACGCCGCCAGGTAGGCGCCGGCCAACGAGTCGCGCACCATCTTCAGCACCCTGCGCTGCACGACGCTGTCGACGTAGAGGGCAGCGGTCCAGAACCCGACCAGCGTCGCAGCCACGTCGTACTCCGGGTCGGCGAGGCCGGCCTCCGTCCAGTTGACGGCGACCGCGTCGGCGCCGTCGAGGTACACGTGTGCCGGGTTGAGGTCGCCGTGGCACACGGCGGGCTCCCCCGGGGGCGGCGCGTGGGCGACGAGCCATGCGATCTGACGGACGATGTCGGCGTCGCCGGACGCCGTTCGGGCTGCTGCGTCCGCGGCACCGATGGTGGCGCGACCGCCCAGCGCCGAGAGGTCGGGGGCCGGGTGCTCCTCGGCCGGGCCGGCGGCGGGGAGGGCGTGAAGGGCGGCGTGGAGCCGGCCGAAGTCGGCCAACAGGCGGGGGAGCGACGCCATGTCGGTGATCATCCGCTCGGCCAGGTTCGTGCCAGCGGGCTCGCGGAACACGAGGACGCCGCCGCCGTCGTCGGCCACGACGTCGGGGGCGGGGAAGCCCGCCGTCCGCACCGTGTGGATCCACGCGGCCTCGCGGGCGAGGACCGGGGCGGGGGAGGTGCGGGCGATCAGCGGACGCGACCACAGCGGGTCGTCGGTGGCCACCCGCACCCGGTAGGCCTCCGGGCCGCAGCCCGCGAGCACGGGCTCCGGCGGCTCGGCCAGGTCCGGCATGTGGCCGAGCGCGACCTGCGCCGGGGCGCGGGCGGCCTCCGCCACCCGGACGATGTCGTCGTCGGCGGGCGGGCCGTCGCTGCGGCGACCGCGGTCAGGATCGGGTGGCGCCGAGGCGTGCACCTGCCGCCGGTCGGATCGCCGGACTCGGGCCATGACAGCTCCCCCTGCTCCACCCTTGTTGACCAGACGACACTAGCCTCGGCTGCTAGTGACGGAGCCGTCGATCACGGGTGTAGCCGAGGCCGGGGTGGCGATGCGCCGCACCGGGTACTGGCTGCTACGCCCGGGCTGGTCCGCCCGAGAGCGGGAGCGCATGGCGGGGGAGTACCTCGACGGCACCGAGAGGTGGGCCCTCGCCGGCCTCACCGCCCGCGCGCGCGACGACCACGTGCTCGGCCGGATCGCCATGAAGGTCGCCGTGTGCGCCTGGTTGGCCGACCACGGGATCGACGGTGTCGATGCTCGGGACGTCACGGTCGGCAATGACGCCGCGGGCCGCCCCCACGTGCGGATCTGCGGCCGGCGGCGCGTGGCGGCGGCGCCGGCCGTGTCCGTCGCCCATCGGCACGGGGCGGCGGTGGCGGTCGCCGCCGCGACCGGTGAGCTGGTGGGCATCGACGTCGAGGTCGTCGAGCCCCGGGGTTCCGTGTTCACACGGCTGGCGTTGACCACGGCGGAGGTGCGGCAGGGAGATGCAGCCGGGATCCCCCGCGACAGGTGGGTGACCCGGGCGTGGACGATCAAGGAGGCGGTGGCGAAGGCGGTGGGGACCGGCCTGCAGGGTCGCCCGAAGGACTTCGTCGTGCAGGAGATCGACGGCGACTGGGCCCTGGCGACGGGGCCGCACGTGCCTGGCGGGCTCTGGGTGCGGAGCGCCGACGAGGGCGACCTGGTCGTCAGCGTCGTAGCGCAGCAGGACGACGCACCGGCCGCCCCGTACCGGGACGCGTAGCGGCGGTGGGAGTCGAGGTCCTGGGTTCCCCGTTCCCACCGCCGGCGACCGCCACTATAGACAGGTGGGGCGGTCCCAGCCAGTTTTATTGACGAATCGGGCGCGATCTCGGCCCGCTGGGTCAGCTCGGCACCGCGCTCCGCGCTGATCCCACGTCGAACCCCGTGGCGAGCTGATCGAAGTTGTCGCCGATGACGGTGCTGATCGGCGTGGCACGACCGGTCTCGTTCCACATCCCCACGGCGATCCGGAGGGCGGCGATCGCGGCGGCGACGACCAGGGTGGGAAACGGGTCACGGTCGACGTCGAGCCCCGTCCGCCGAGCGATCTCCTCGGCCAGCTGGCGCTCGACCTCCGAGAAGCGGGCGGCCCGGCGGATGGCGAGCGCCGGGTGCTGCTGGGTCAGCTCGTACCGGGCGATCTGCTCGTCGGCGGTCGACTCCAGCCGGGACGCCGCGGCCAGCGCCATGCCGCGCAGGGCGTCGAGTGGGCTCTCGTCCGGGGGTCGATCGAGCAGGTCGTTGAGCATGTCGGGCGGATCGGACGGGGAGATGCCGAGGATGGCGTCGTCCTTGGTCGAGAAGTAGTTGAAGAAGGTGCGGGGCGACACCCCGGCGGCGTCGGCGATGTCCTCGACGGTCACTCCGTCGGGACCGAGCTCCCTCGCCAGCCGCACCGCCGCGGACGACAGCGCCCGTCGCGTCTCGGCCTTCTTCCGCTCCCGCAGGCCCGCACTCACGTCTTCAGCCCCCTGTCGCCACTGATGCTTCCCCACAGTCCACCAGGTCTGCGGGGTGGCCGGCGTCCACCCGCGGTGACCCGTTGCCGGCGGTGCGGCCGTTCCCCGAAGGCGTCGACGACGGGGACAGCGGCGTCGCCGCGGGAGCGTCGGACGCCGCGCTGGATTCGCCGTCGGCGGCGGACGTGGGCGCCGCCGCCCGGAGGGACCGCAGCGGGATCTCCTTGAGGAACCACGTCAGGAGGAACCCGGCCACGAACAGCGGCACGGCGTAGCGGAAGACCATGGTGATGGCATCGGCGAAGGCGCCGGCCATCAACGCCGCCTCGTCGGGGGCCAGCTGGCCGAGCTCCTCGGGCGTCATGCCGGACGGTGCCGCTCCGCCGAGGAGGTCGGTCAGGCGGGCGTTGAACAGGGCGCCCGCCAGAGCCACACCGATCGACCCGCCGACGGCCCGGAAGAAGGTGACGGTCGAGGTGGCCACGCCGAGATCGGCGATCGGCGCCTCGTTCTGGGTGGCGAGCACGATGATCTGCATCACCATGCCGATGCCGGCGCCGAGCACGACCATGTACGCCCCGGACTCCCAGCGGCTCGAGTCCGTGCCGAGGGTGGAGAGGAGGAACATCCCGACGCTGGCGACCGCCATCCCGATGATCGGGAAGTGCCGGTAGCGCCCGGTGCGGGTGATGACCCGCCCGGCCAGGATCGACGACACCAGCAGACCGCCCATCATCGGGACGAGCAGGAGGCCCGAGTTGCTGGCCGAGGCGCCGTTGGCGACCTGGAGGAAGGTCGGCAGGTAGGTGATCGAGCCGAACAGGCCGACACCGATGACGAAGCTGACGCCGGCGGCGATGGCGAACGTGCGGATGCGGAAGAGCCGCAGCGGGATGGCGGGCTCCTCGACCCGCCGTTCGACCGCCACGAACGCGACGGCCAGCACGACGGAGGCCACCGCGAGCCCGACGATCACCGGCGACCCCCATGCGTACTCGGAGCCACCCCAGGTGGTGAGCAGCACGAGGCAGACGATGGCGGCGGACAGCAGCGTGGTGCCGATCCAGTCGATGCGCACCTTGCGGCGCTGGACGGCAGCGGGCAGCACGGCGCTGGTCACGAACAGGGCGAGGACGCCGAGCGGGACGTTCACGTAGAAGACCCAGCGCCATGACAGGTGGTCGGTCAGGAACCCACCGAGCAACGGGCCTGCCACGCTCGACACGCCGAAGACGGCGCCGAAGTAGCCCTGGTACCGGCCGCGCTCGCGGGGGCTGACCACGTCCGCGATCAGGGCCATCGCGAGCACGATCAGACCACCGGCACCGATGCCCTGCACCGCTCGGAACGCGATGAGCTGGCCCATGTTGGTGGCCAGCCCGGACAGGACGCTGCCGAGGATGAAGATCACGATCGCGGCCTGGAACAGGCGCTTGCGCCCGAAGAGGTCACCGAGCTTGCCGAACAGGGGCGTGGAGACGGTCTCGGCCAGCAGGTAGGCGGTCACCACCCAGGAGAGGTGGTTGAGGCCACCGAGGTCGCCGACGATGGTCGGCAGAGCGGTCGCCACGATCGTCTGGTCGATCGCGGCCAGGAGCATGCCGAGCATGATCCCGGAGAAGACGACGAGGATCTGGCGGTGGGACAGGGCGGGGACGTCGGACGGTGTGGTGTCTGCGTGCACGTGCGGGGCCTCGGGGGAGGGGAGGGGATGCCGGGAAGCGGGGAGCAATCTACTCAAAGATGCAGCGAGTGCAACTTTGCGTTGGGTGCACCTATTCCCCCGAGGCGGAGAAAGTTCAGGTCCCTGGGTCCTCACCGACCTCGCGCAGCGCGGTGGCCAGGGCGGCCCTCACGCGCCGGGCCGTCTCCGGGGCCAGGTGGGCAGTCACGCCGGTGCCGCTGGCCCCCGCATCCTCGAGCGTGATCTCGACCCGCAGGTCGGCGCACCCGTCGCAGTCGTCGACGGCGGCGACCGCCCAGGCGACGGGCGCCTTGTCCTCGTCGTCGTCGGGGTGGTCGTCGAAGGCGAAGTCGATCGAGCGTTTCACGGCCGCCAGTCAACCAGCCCCGGCTCGGGCGGGGCCTGGTCCGCCGGACCGCGGTCAGCCGCACCGCCGTCCCCGGGACCGCCCGCCGCTGCGTCGTCCGTCGCGGCGCCGCCCGGTCCTCCGTCGCCCGCCGCGACGCGCGGCAGCAGCACCCGGAAGGTCGACCCCTCGCCGACAACGCTGTCCACCTCGACGGCGCCACCGTGGGCGGCGGCGATCGCCGCCACGATCGACAGGCCGAGACCGGTGCCGCCCCTCGCCCTGCTGCGCGCCGCGTCGGTGCGGTAGAACCGCTCGAAGACCCGATCGGCCTGGTCGGGCGACAGGCCCTGCCCGCGGTCGATCACCTCGAGCGACACGAGGTCGCGGCCGTCGCGGGTCACCGGGACGAGGCGGACCGACACGGGGGCGCCCGCCGGCGAATACGCGCACGCGTTGTCGAGGAGGTTGGCGATCACCTGGCGCAGGCGCGGCTCGTCGCCGGCGACGAGCGGAGCCGGTTCACCGTCGACGGCGAGGGAGATCTCGCGCTCCGGCGCCGCCGCCCGCGTCGATTCCACCGCGGCGGCCGCGACGTCCCCCAGGTCGACCGGCGAGAGCTGCAGGGGACGTGGCTGGTCGAGCCGGGCGAGCAGGAGCAGGTCGTCGACGAGGAGACCCATGCGCGTCGCCTCGTCCTCGATGCGCACGAGCAGCCGCGACACCTCGTCGGGGTCGGTCACCGCCCCCTGGCGGTGCAGCTCGGCGAAGCCCCGGATCGAGGTCAGCGGGGTGCGCAGCTCGTGGCTGGCATCGGCGACGAAGCGGCGCATCCGCTGCTCCGACCGCCGTGACTGCAGCTCCGACGCGGACCGGGCACGGAAGCTGCGCTCGACCTGTTCCAGCATGGCGTTGAGTGCACGGCTGAGGCGTCCCATCTCCGTGCGTGGGTGGTGGTCCGGGACGCGGCGGGTCAGGTCCCCCCGGCCGATCGCCGCCGCCGTGACCTCGATCTCGACGAGCGGCCGCAGCGCGGTGCGCACCATCGAGTAGCCGACGAGCGCCAGACCGCCCAGCACCGCAAGCCCGACGAGCAGGTCGATCTGGACCAGCCGCTGCACCGTGTCGTCGACGTCCTCCATGCTCACGGCGATGGTGACCGACCCGCTGCCGTCGGCGAACGGGTAGGTGACAGCCCGCCACGACCCGCTGCCCGGCTCGCCCTCGACCGTGAACGGTTGGCCGGCTCGTTCGGCTGCCTCCTCGATGGTCACCCGGGGGACCACCGGCGTCGAGTCGGCCAGCATCGACGGCCAGACGCGTGCGGTCGCCCCGGTCCGGTCGGCCAGGACGACGTGGAACTGGCTCGGGATGACGACCTGCTGCGGACCCGGCCCGACCATCTCGCCGGCGCCCCGCTCCAGCTCGGTCCCCGCGGCCGTGATCTGCTCGTCGACCCTGTCCACCAGGTAGCCCCGCAGCAGGCGCACGCCGAACGCCCCGGTGAGGGTGAGGCCCAGCGCGGCGAGCGCCAGCATCGCCGAGATGAGCCGCAGCCACAGCGGTGAGCGGCGCCAGGCGCGCACCAGGCCCATACCGCCGCCGGCCTCAGTCCTTGTCACGCGGCGGGCGCAGGACGTACCCGACCGCGCGAACGGTGTGGATCAACGTGTCGGCGTCGGCGTCGAGCTTGCGGCGGAGGTACGAGATGTAGGACTCGACGATGTTGGGATCGCCGTCGAAGTCGTAGCTCCAGACGTGATCGATGATCTGCGCCTTCGACACCACGCGGCCCGCGTTGACCCTGAGGTAGCGCAGCAGGTTGAACTCGGTGGGGGAGAGCTGGACCTCCCTCCCGCCACGCCAGACCTGGTGGCTCTCCTCGTCGAGCTCGAGGTCGGCGACGGTCAGGCGTCGGGTCTCGCCGTCGCCGTCCGGCCGGGTGCGGCGCAGCACGGCGCGGATACGGGCGACGACCTCCTCGAGGCTGAACGGCTTGGTGACGTAGTCGTCGCCCCCGAGGGTGAGGCCGGTCACCTTGTCGTCGTTGGCGTCGCGGGCCGTCAGGAACAGCACGGGGAGGCGGTCGCGGCCTTCACGCAGCCGGCGCAGCACGACGAAGCCGTCGATGTCCGGGAGCATCACGTCGAGCAGCACCAGGTCGGGGCGGTGGCGTTCGACGGCCTTCACGGCGTCGCCGCCGGTCATCGCCGTGGCCACCTCGAAGCCGGCGAAGCGCAGGCTGGTCGACAGGAGCTCGACGATGTTGGGCTCGTCGTCGACGACCAGAAGGCGAGCCTCGGGCGTACGCCCGTTCGTCGGAGGAAGGAGATCGCTCATGGTGCTCTCCCCGGTGACGGTACCGCCGTCGATGCTGGTCACGGCACCAGGATGGCGCTGGAGGCTGGGAGTTCCCTGGACGGGACCTGGGTGCCGACCGAAGTGCGGGACCGCCAGGACGGGCGTCCAGGAAGCTCCCAGGGTGCATCCAGTCGTCGTGCAGGGAGGGGGTTCATCCTGTGCCCCATGACCGACGAGACGACGCAGCATCCCCCGACTGCGTCCCCGGGCGCGACGACACGCGCGACGGGGATCGCGTCGCCGACGACTTCCGCCAACCCCCCGACCGCGCCGCCGACCACCCCCGCCAACCCCCCGACCCCGCCGCCGAACGCGTCCGCCACCACGCCGTCCGGGCCGTTGCCACCGCCGCCCCCCGGCCGGCCTCCCGTTCCTCCATCCGCCCCCCAACGGCCGTCCTCGCCGGCCCCGCCTTCCCCTCCGCGGGGCCGGCGGGCGATGGCGGTCCTCACCGCTGGTGGACTGATGCTCGTGTCGGCCACCGGCGGGGCGCTCGTCGCCCTGGGCCTCGACGACGACGGCGGGTCCACGCCTGCGCTCAGCAGCTTCGACGCCGCGCCCGTCGCGGGCGACGACGCGGCTCCGGACGAGCCGCTGTCCCAGGCCGCAGCCGCGGTTCTGCCGAGCGTGGTGTCGATCGGCGTCGAGTCCGGCCCGGTCAGCGGCAGCGGATCCGGCATCGTGATCAGCACCGACGGACAGATCCTCACCAACAACCACGTGGTGGCGGCGGCCGCCGACGACGGCTCGCTCACCGTCACGTTCTCGGACGGAACCCGGGCCGAGGCCACGATCCTCGGGCGCGACCCGGCCACCGATCTCGCCGTCATCCAGGCCGAGGACGTCGACGGACTCACGCCCGCCACCCTGGGCAGCAGCGCCGATCTCCACGTCGGCGACACCGTGCTGGCCATCGGCAGCCCGCTCGGCCTCGACGGGTCGGTGAGCGCCGGCATCGTCAGCGCGCTCGGACGGGCGATCACCCTGCAGGGCGGGGAGGAGCGGGAGTCGCCCTTCGGTGGCGGCGAGCCGGGTCCGGGCACCACGGCCGTCATCGACGCCATCCAGACCGACGCAGCGATCAACCCCGGCAACTCGGGGGGCGCCCTCATCAACGCCGACGGCGAGGTCGTCGGCATCAACACCGCCATCGCCTCGCTCGCCCAGGGCGCGACCTCCCAGGGCGGCAACATCGGCGTCGGCTTCGCCATCCCGATCGACACCGCCCGCGACATCGCCGAGCAGCTCGCCGAGGACGGCAGCGTCACCCACG
Organism: Acidimicrobiales bacterium; assembly: GCA_036280455.1. Classification (GTDB taxonomy): domain Bacteria; phylum Actinomycetota; class Acidimicrobiia; order Acidimicrobiales; family VFJN01; genus ZC4RG19. Next base: position 494 of record DASUQS010000301.1, on the reverse strand, counting down.
CCTACCTCGGCGTCAGCATCGCGGACACCGAGTCGGGCGACGGCGCCCTGGTCGGCGCCGTCGAGGACGGCCAGCCCGCCGCCGAGGCCGGCCTGCGCGAGGGCGACGTGGTCACCCGGGTCGACGACACGGACGTGACCGACGCCGCGGCCCTCACCGCCGCCATCCGGGCGCACGAGCCCGGCGACCGGGTCGACGTCACGTTCACCCGTGGCGGCGACGAGCAGACCGTCGAGGTCACCCTGGGCGAGCTGCCCACGGACTGATCACCCTGGGCGAGCTGCCCACGGGCTGACGGACGCCTCGAAGCCCCCTGGCAGGCGCGGCCGGGACGCCCGCCGGCGGGGCGTTCCCGGCGCCACCACGGGGATGGCCCCGATGCACGGGCGCGGGCGGGTCGGCCACTCTTGTGCGGTCGCCCACCCCGCCGGGCGGCAGCCGTCCCGCCCCGTCCCGGAGGTCGTCCGTGCGCTCCATGCCCGCAGTGCTCCTCG
>DASUQS010000300.1:0-6160 GCA_036280455.1 Acidimicrobiales bacterium | reverse complement strand
ACGTCCCCACCCTGGAGTCCGCCACCGGGCTGCGCTACACCCCGCTCGATCGGTCCGCCAAGCTCGACGGCGAGCTCGTCGACCGCGCCGCGCTCCACGGGGTGATCGCCGGCCTCTACCGCCTGGGCCTCGACCTGCTCGCCGTGGAAAGGAGATCGCGCCGTCACGCAACGTGACAACGCCGTATGCTCCCGATGATCCTCCGTCCGTGGGGGGCCGAGGTCGCGGGAGTCTGAGATGCCACAACTACGGGGGAGCGCATGACGTCGGCGCGTCCGTTCTCGGCGCTGCTCCCCGCCCACGTGGTCCGGCGTTCGCGCCTGGTCGACAGCATCAACCGCGTCGGTGCACGCCTGATCGTCGTGACCGGCCCGGCGGGCTCGGGCAAGACGGTCGCCGTGCGCGAGTGGGCGAGCACGGTGGAGCTCCCCGTCGGCTGGCTGCAGCTGGACGCCCGGCACACCGACCCCGAGCAGTTCCTCGAATCCCTGCTCGACACCCTCGAGGGCCTCTCGCCGGGGGTCCATGAAGCGACCTGGCGGGACGATCCGGGCGACCACGCCGCGGACCACGCCGTCGCCCGCGCGGTCGAGCACCTGGCCGCCGCACCGCAGGCGACTCTGGTGCTCGACGACCTGCACGTCATCGACCGCAGCCCGACCGCCGGCATGCTGTCGCGGCTGGTCGAGGTGATCCCCGCGACCAACCTGTCGCTGATCGCCCTGAGCAGGTCGGACCCGCCCTTCCCGTTGCACCGCTTCCGCCTCGCCGGTCAGCTGGTCGAGCTGCGGGAGTCCGACCTGCGGTTCGACCGGGACGAGGCCGCCCGCTTCTTCGCGCGGTTCCCCCAGGTCGACCTGGACGACAGGCATGTCGACCGGCTGGCGGAGCGCACCGAGGGGTGGGCCGCCGGCCTGCAGTTCGCGGCGCTGTCGCTGGCCGGCCGGCCGGATCCCGACGCCTTCGTCGAGCGGTTCGCGGGCAGCGATCGGCACGTGGCGGACTTCCTGCTCGACGAGGTGCTCGATCGCCAGCCGGCGGAGGTGCGCGAGTTCCTGCTGGCGACCTCCGTGCTCGACCGTCTCTGCGTCGAGCTGTGCGAGCACGTGACCGGTCGGGCAGACGCCGCGGTCCTGCTGCGCCGCGTCGAGGCGGAGCACCTCTTCCTCGTCCCGCTCGACGACGAGCGCGACTGGTTCCGCTACCACCACCTGTTCGGGCAGCTCCTGCGGCGCGAGGTACGGGTCTCGCTGCCGGAGGTCGAGCGCACCAGCCACGCCCGTGCTGCCGAGTGGTACCTGGAGCAGGGCCAGCCCGCTCACGCGATCGGGCACCTGCTCGACGCGGGCGAGTACGAGCGGGCCTTCGACCTGCTCGGGCAGCAGCTGCACGATCACCTGCAATCCGGGCGGCACGAGACCCTGCGCGGGTGGCTGGCGCGCTTCCCCGACGCCTTCATCGACGCCACGCCGGGGCGCCAGCTGCTGGCGGCGCTGGCCCACGCCCGGATCGGCGAGCTGGAGCGGGGCCGGCTCCTCCTCGATCGGGCGCGCGCTGCGCCCACCCCGTCCGCCGCGGCCGTGCCGGACGCCGTGGCGCTGACGTTCGACATCACCGAATCGGCCATCGCGGCCGTGGTCGGCGACCCGGACAAGGCCATCTCTCTCGGCGTCGAGGCGTGGAACCGCCGGGCCGAGGTCGACCTCGCCACCCTGCCGCCCGACATCGCCGCCGTGGCGCGTGAGATGTGGGGTTACCTGCCGACGGCCCTCGCCCGCACCTACGCGCTGCTCGACGACCGAGCCAGCGTGCGCCACTGGGCCGCCGTCCTGCGCCGCCAGGGCCCCCGCCTGCGCAGCGATCTCGTCGGGGCGCTGGGTGCCGAGGCCTGGGCCGAGGCCCGCTGGGGCCGGCTGCGGGCGGCAGCCGAGCTCGCCGACCAGGCGCTCGTGCTCGGCACCGAGTACGGCAGGGGAGCGCGCCGGGCCATGATCGGCGCACGGGCGACGCTCGCCCTCGTCCACCGCGAGCGCAACGAGCTCGACCAGGCGATCGAGGTGCTGCACCCGCACCTCGACCCGGCGCTGCGGGAGGGCCACGTCGCCATCGCCACGCTGGGCGAGGTCGAGCTCGCAGCGGTCGAGTGCTCCCGGGGCGAGGGCGCCGACGCCATCGCCCGCCTGCTGCGCGTGCGACGCGACAGGGCGGCGAGAGGCACGCCGGCCTTCCTCGCCACCGTGATGGACCAGGCCGAGTGCCGCATCCGCGCCCGCTTGGGCGACGTCGACCGGGCGATCGACCTGCTCGACGAGATCGCCCCCGGCCCCGAGCGCACGCTGCTGGACGCTCGCATCGCGCTGGTCACCGGCCGCTCGGACGACGTCGGGTCGCTCCTCGCCGACCTGCGGGCCGCGTCGGACGATCGGCGCCGCTGGTTCGAGGCCGTCGCTCTCTCGGCTCGGGCCGCGGCCGACGCGGGCGACCTGTCTCTTGCCCGCCGCCTGCTGGCGGAGGTGGCGCCGGTGGTCGAGCGCGAGGGCGCCGTGCGCCCGTTCCTCGACGAGGGCTTCGACATCGTCGACCTGCTCGGGCTCGGCTCGCCGTCCGGTACGCCGGCGCCCGGCCGCGCGGCGGCGCGGTCCCCGGGCACGCTCGACCTCGTCGAGCCGCTGAGCGAACGGGAGCTGTCGGTGCTGCGCTACCTGCCGAGCCGCCTGTCGAACCGGGAGATCGGCGCCGAGCTGTTCGTGTCGCTCAACACCGTGAAGTCCCACCTGAAGACGATCTATCGCAAGCTGGACGTCGAACGTCGCGAGGAGGCCGTCCGGCGGGCGCGCCAGCTCGGCCTCATCTGATCGTGAGGCTGTGAGCGACCGATCGATCGAGCCGTCCCCTGCCCGGGCCGGCGGCACACGCACCTGACACCGTGTTCACCCCCGCGGGGTGTGCAGGCCTCACCCGCACCGGGACGACGATCGCCGCCGTGCCCGATGTCGCCGAGATCACCCTGCGGTGCCGCGGCGCCCGTCGCCTCACCGCCGGATTCTCGGGCTGGGACGTCGCGCAGCACGGCACGATGACCGTGCTCCGTCGGGTGAACGCCACCACCGCCGAGGTCCACGAGGCGCTGGCGCAGGTGGGGGACCTCGGGCTCGAGCTCGAGTCGTTCCGCCGCCTCGAGCTCGCCTGACCACCGGACGGCTCGCCGGACGATCAGCCCCCGCCGCCGGCCGCTCGGGCCTGCGCTCTCAGCTCCCGCGGTCCGGCCGTCCCTTGCGGCGCTGGGCGGCCTTGGCCATCTTGGAGAACTGCCGGTTGCGGCTTCGCAGCAGGTGGGGCGCGGCGCGCAGCTCGGCGGCCTCGGCCTCCCGTTCGAGCTCCTGCCAGCCGGCGAAGCGCTCGGGGGCCAGCGTGCCGTCGGCGAGGGCGGCCCGGACGGCGCAGCCCGGCTCGTTGCCGTGGCCGCAGTCGTTGAACCGGCACCGCTCCGCGAGCTCGTCGACGTCCGGGAAGGTGGCCGCCACGGCGTCCTGGTCGGCCCACAGGCCCACCGACCGCAACCCGGGCGTGTCGATGAGCACGCCGCCGCCGGGCAGCGGGTGCGCTTCGCGGGTGGTGGTCGTGTGGCGGCCCTTGGCGTCGCTGGCGCGCACGTCGCCGGTGGCCATGACCGGGGCGCCGATCAGGCTGTTCGTGAGCGACGACTTGCCGGCCCCGGACTCGCCGACGAACACGACCGTGCGGTCCTCGACGAGGGCGTGGAGATCGTCGATGCCGCGGCCCTCCACGACAGAGGTCGTGACCACGTCGAGCCCGGGGTGCGCGTCGGCGACCGCGGCCGCGGCCACCTCGGGGTCGGCGACGAGGTCCGCCTTCGTGAGCACCACGGCGGGCACCGCCCCCGCCTCCCAGGCGAGGGTGGCGACGCGGTCGATGCGCCCCGCCCGGATCGGGCGGTCGAGGCCGCAGACCACCAGCACCACGTCGACGTTCGCGGCCAGGTGCTGTGGGGCCTCGGTGCGCACCGAGCGGCGGGTCAGCAGGGAGGTGCGGGGCAGCACCGCCACCGGGATGTCGCCGTCGACCGCCACCCAGTCGCCCACGGCCGGGTGCGGGTCGAGCTTGCGGGAGAGGGTGAGCTGGCGGATGCCGTCGGGCGTGGCGACGGTGATGGCCACGCCGTCGTGGCGGATCACCCGGCCGGGCAGCAGCGGGCGGGAGGTGGTCGAGCGGTCGGCCTCGTCCGCGAGCAGCGCGGCCCAGCGGTCGGTCCAGCCGTAGGGCAGGAGAGCGGGGAAGGTCACGAACGGCGGGTTCGCATCGTGCGCGTGGGCCTCGGGATGGAGCAGACGGTACCGTGGCCGGGCCCCGGTGACGAGCCCACTTCGCCGCGCTGCGCGGTGCGGCATCGCCCCAGCTCACCGTCGGTGGTCGGGGTCGAAAAGTCGCCGCGCTCAGTTCGCCACGCAGGGCCGCGATGGGGTACTGGTGTGGGGTTACCGCGCCTCGTCCGCCCCCAAGGAGCCGTCAGTGCCGCTGCTCGATGTCCATGGTCAGCCTGTCAACGTGATCGACCGTGGCGACGGCGACGCCGTCGTCTTCCTCCACGCATTCCCGCTACAGGCCGCCATGTGGGACTACCAGATCGAGGCGCTGGAGGCCACGAATCGCTGCATCGCCATCGATCTGCCGGGCTTCGGTCAGTCGCCCCCGCCGGACGCCCCCGACGACGCGTCGATGCAGGCGTGGGCGGATCTGGTCACCGAGGCGCTCGACCAGCTCGGCGTCGTGTCGGCCACCGTCGTCGGTGCGTCGATGGGCGGCTACCTCGCCATGGCGCTGCTGCGCCACCATCCCGATCGCGTCGGCGGGTTGGTGCTCGTCGGCAGCCGCGCCCGTTCCGACGATCCGTCGGTCGCCCAGCGCCGCACCGCCCAGCAGGACCAGCTGCGCGAGGGGGCCGAGGTCGGGTCGCTGGCCAAGGAGACCGTGGAGGGCCTGCTCTCGTCGGGCTCGATGAACCGCACGGAGCTGGTCGATTACGTCCACGCCCTGGCCGACGGCGCCGACGCCGAGGGTTGGATCGCCGCGCTCGAGGCGATGAAGGACCGCCCCGACTCGATGCTGCTGCTGCGCCAGTCCGACGTGCGGGCTCTCATCGTCGTGGGCGAGCTCGACCGGGTCACGCCCATCGCCGAGGCGATGAGCCTGCGCTCGCTCCTCAAGGGCGAACTGGTCATCATCCCGAACGTCGGCCACCTGCCCAACGTCGAGGATCCGCTGGCGTTCAACGACGCCCTGGTCAGCTTCCTCGGGGTCACGCTGCCCGCCGAGGCGGAGGCCGACGCCGAGGAGGGCACCGAGGTCGCGGTCGCGGCCGAGGCCGACCCCGCCGCTCCGGCCGCGGACGCAGCCTCCACCGCGCCCACCGACTGACCGCCGCGTGTCGACCACCGCCCGCGCGGGCGGTGGTCGAAGTCACGTCGCCGTTGCGTCGGAGCCTTGTAACACCGGCACCCGATGTGGGTACGGTCGACGTTGCGTGTGTGGCTTCAGCGGTGAACTCGACCTCACGCGACGGGCGGCCGATCCGGTCGCCGTCGCGTGCATGACCGGAACGATGTCCGATCGGGGACCCGACGGCTCCGGGCTGTGGGCCCAGGGCCCGCTGGCCCTCGGCCATCGACGGCTCAAGATCATCGACCTGTCCGAACGAGCCGCCCAGCCGCTGGTCGACGGTGAGCTGGGCATCAGCGTCGTCTTCAACGGGTGCATCTACAACCACCACGAGCTGCGGCGCGAGCTCGAGGGCGCCGGCTACCGGTTCTTCTCGACCGGCGACACCGAGGTGCTGGTCAAGGCCTACCACCACTGGGGCGACAGGTTCGTCGACCGCCTCAAGGGCATGTTCGCCTTCTGCCTGGCTGAGCGGGACTCGGGCCGCGTGCTGCTCGGCCGCGACCGGCTCGGCATCAAGCCGCTGTACCTGGCCGAGGTCGGCAAGACCCTGCGGTTCGCGTCGACGTTGCCGGCGCTGCTCGCCGGCGGGGGCATCGACACCTCGATCGACCCGATCGCGCTGCACCAGTACCTGACGTTCCACTCGGTCGTGCCGGCGCCGCGGACGATCCTGAACGGCGTGCGCAAGCTGCCGCCGGCG
>DASUQS010000299.1:0-16341 GCA_036280455.1 Acidimicrobiales bacterium | reverse complement strand
TGCGGTAGTCGAAGCCGATGCGCTCAAGCTCCTCCTTGTGCTCTGACGTGAGCGCCGCCAGCACGGAGGCGCCGTGGGGGGTCAGGGCGACGCGCACGACACGATGGTCGTCGGGGTCGCCGCAGCGGATCAGCAGGCCGGCGGCGACCGCCCGATCGACCAGCCCCACCGCGCTGTGGTGCCGGAGGAGGAGGTGGGCGGCGATCTCGCTCACGGTCGGCGTCCCGCCGGGATGGCCCCGCACCGCGAGGAGCAGCTGGTGCTGGGCGGGGGTGATGCCCGCGTTCCGGGCCTGCTGCTCGCTCCAGCGGACGAAGCGCCGCAGCCCGGTGCGCAGCTCCAGCAGGCGTCGGTAGTCGTCGTCGGTGAGCTCGCGCTCGGAGGTGGTCATCGGTCGACGGTCGGGCCGGGCACGGGAGCGGCGGGGGAGGCGGGGGAGCCGCCGGGTTCGCCGGGTGTCGCGGCCGGGTCGGCACGGCGCGGTGTGGGCAGGTCGTCCTCCTGGCGCGCGTCGCAATGCGGGCACGTGCCGTCGCGGGCACCGGCGTCGCGCTCGTCGAGCATGCCGCACGCGGCGCAGACCCGGTCGGCCCAGCAGGCGGGGTCGCCCCCGGTGTCGGTCACGACGGGGCCGCCTCGGTGGTCCCGGGTGGGTCGTCGCTCCCGTTCGCCCTGGTCGTCACCCGGCCGCGCGGGCGCAGGCGGGCGGCGCCGGCCAGCCAGCCGGGCTCGGGGCGTTCATGGTCCAGCAGCGCCAGCCGGGCGGTGAGCAGGTCGTGCCGCGTGCACACACCCACCAGCTTGCCCGCCTCGTCGACCACCGACACGTCTTCCACCTCGTCGTCGGCGAGGTGGGCGAGCACGTCGACGAGCGGGTCGCTCGTCCGCACGGTCGCGCCGGCCGGCGCGTCGTCGGCGAGGGCCGGGCGCATGACCTCTCCGACGGTGGTGGTGTGGAAGACGTCGGGCTCGTAGTGGCTGCGCACCCGCACCCCGCGGCGTGTGAGCTTCTCGGTCATGAGCGTCTCGTCGAGCAGGGCCCGACCCACGAGGTCGGCGGTCACGGTGGCGAGCATCAGCGGCAGGATCACGTTGTAGTCACCGGTCAGCTCGAACACGAACACGATGGCGGCGAACGTCGCTCCCGTGGCCGATCCGAACGTGGCGGCCATCGCCACCAGGGCGAACGCGCCCGGGGCGATGTCGAGGCCGGGGAACAGGTTGTCGACCCCGGCGCCGACGAGGTGCCCGAAGCAGCCGGAGATCAGCAGGATCGGCGCCAGCGTGCCGCCGGAGGTGCCCGATCCCAGGGCGAACCACCAGGCCACGAGCTTGGCCAGGAGCAACGTGGCCACCGCTCCCACGGCGAGGCGCCCGTCGATCACGTCCTGGATGGCGTCGTAGCCGACACCCAGCGCACGGGGCACCATCAGGCCGACGACGGCGAAGGCCAGGCTGCCGATCACCGGGTGCCAGAAGTCGGACACCGGCAACCGGCGGAAGCCGTGCTCGACGGCGAACAGGCCCTTGGCGATCACCACGGCGAGCAGCCCGCACCCGACGCCGAGCACGGCGAACAGGGGGAGCTGGCCGAGCCCGGCCACGTCGTGGGCAGGGACGGTGAACAGGGGGCCGTCGCCGATGATGGCGTGGTGCATGCCGGCGGCAACGCTCGCCGACACGACGAGCGGCAGGAACGCCCGCGCGGAGAACTCGAACAGCAGCAGCTCGATGGCGAGGACCACCGCGGCGAGCGGCGCCCCGAAGGTGGCGGCCATGCCGGCGGCGGCGCCCGAGGCGAGGAGGATCTTGCGCTCGGAGGCGGACACGTGCAGCACCTGGCCGAGCAGCGACCCGACCGCCCCACCCGTCACGATGATCGGCCCCTCCGCGCCGAACGGCCCGCCGGTGCCGATGGCGACGGCAGCCGAGACGGGCTTGGCCACCGCGGTGCGGGGCTGGATGCGGCTCTGGCGAACGAGGACGGCCTCCATCGCCTCGGGCAGGCCGTGGCCCCGGATGACCGGGGCCCACTTCGCCAGCATGGCGATGGTGAGGCCGCCGCCGACCGCGGCGACGACGATCCACGGGCTGGGGTCGAGCTCGGTGAACGACGGCGGGTGCCAGCCCCACTGGTGGAACAGGGCGAGGTTCGTGATGAGGCCGATCAGGTGCAGCAGCACCCAGGCGGCGGCGCCACCGGCCAGGCCGAGGACCGTGGCGCACGCCGTGAGGAGGGGGAGTCGGTTGGAGTATCGCATGACGACACAAACCTATCGTGATGCGATCTACTCTCCCTCACCCGACATGGTCGGATCGGCCCTGTCCGTGTGGGAACCTGCGAGGCGTGCGACGACGTCCAACCCCCGTGCCCTCCTTCGGACCCGCATCCGTGACGCGCCGCCGCCGGGCGGCCCTCCCACTCGCTCTCGTGCTCGCCGCCGGTGCCGCAGGCTGCGGCGGCGACGATTCGGGCGACGACGCGGGTGGCGGGGCGGGCGCCGAGGCCGGCGAAGTCGTCGTGGTGGAGGCCGACCTGGCCCGCGCCACCCCGTCCCCGTCCGCACCGGTCGACCAGGTCGTGGCCGGCCTCGACGCGTTCACCCTCGAGGCCGAGCGGATCATGGCCGCGGACACCGGGGGCAACACGGTCCTCTCGCCGATCAGCATCGGCGTGGCGTTCGCCATGGTCTCCGCCGGCGCCGACGACGCCACCGCGGCCCAGATCGCCGACGTGTTCGGCTTCCCCGACCAGGAGGCCCTCCACGAGTCGATGAACAGCCTCACCGCCACCCTGGCCGAGGCCAACCAGACCGGCGACGAGCGGGGCGACGTCGTGCTCGAGACCGTGAACGACCTGTGGGCGCAGAGCGGCTTCGACATCGAGCCCGACTACCTCGACACGCTCGCCACCCAGTACGGCGCCGGGGTGCCCACCACCGACTTCGAGGCCGACCCGGAAGCGGGCCGGGCCGCGATCAACGAGTCGGTCGCCGAGGCCACCCGCGATCGCATCACCGACCTGATGCCCGAGGGGTCCGTCACCGAGGACACCCGGGCCGTCGTCGTCAACTCCGTCTACTTCACGGCGCCCTGGGCCACCGAGTTCTCCGAGGACGCCACCGCACCGGGCCCGTTCCACCTCGACGACGGCTCCACCGCGGAGGTGCCGATGATGCGCGACGGCAGCGTGCAGACACGAGCCGTGGTCGGCGACGGGTACACGGCCGTCGAGCTGCCCTACGTCGGCGACGACCTGGCCATGCTGGTGGTCGTGCCGGACGCCTCGACCACCGTCGACGACGTGCTCGCCGGTCTCGGCGAGGGCGGTCTGGGCACGGTCGCCGACGGCCTGAGCGCCGCCACCGTCGACCTCACCCTGCCCCGGTGGGACACGGGCGAGGCCACCGACCTGGCCCCGCTGCTCACGGAGCTCGGGCTGCCGATCCCCGGCGGCTCGCTGGACGGTGTCGCCCCCGACCTCGAGATCGGGGCGGCGGTGCACGCGGCCGACATCACGGTCGACGAGGCCGGCACCGAGGCCGCGGCGGCCACAGCGGTGGGCATGGAGGTGACGTCGGCCCCACTCGAGGGTGAGATCGTCACCGTGGTGGCCGACCGGCCGTTCGTCTTCGCCGTCCGCCACGTGGAGACCGGCGCCCCGCTGTTCGTGGGCCGTGTGGCCGACCCGCGGGGGTAGCGGCTCCCTCCAGCACCGACCAGCCGGTGGCGACCAGCCGGTGGCGACCGGCCGGTGGCGACCGGCCCGGCGGTGCGGCTAGCTGAGCGCCTTGACGGTGACCTCGCCCTGGATGCGGATGCCGAACCAGCCGAGGCCCGGCTGACGCAGCGCGATCCGCACCTCGTAGCGGCCCGGGTCGTGCGGCACCTCGACCGGGACCTCGATCTCGGTGCGCATGTGGGGCGGCAGCACCTGGGTGACCGGGCCGAGCGGGTTGGCGACGGGCTCGCCCTCCGGGGCGGGCGCGTCGTCCCCGTCCGGGAGGCGGAACCAGCGGACCCCCACCTTCACCGGGCGCGGCGGCACGCTGCCGAGCGGGTTGCTCGACCGGTTCAGCACCTCGACCGACCAGGTCGTGATCTCCCCGGCGGCGGCGACGGGCGGCAGCGTGCCCCGCACGCCGCACCGGCTCGCCTCGTCCGGGTCGAGGGGCTCGCCCATGGCGGCGAGGCGCGCCGCCGTCCGCGGGGTGACGAGGTGGACCGCGACGTCCGCCGGCGTCGACTGGCGGACGTCGGTGCGATCGCTCGACCGGTGCTGCTCGACGGCGCGGGCGGCGTTGGTGCCGAACCCGGTCGTGACCCCCCGCACCACGCCCGCGCCCACGAGGATGATGTCGTACACCTCGAGGCACGGCATCGGGATGCGTTCGAGCACCGCGAAGCTGCGCATGTCGACCACCGCGATCTCGGCCCGGTCGTCGTCCTGGCCGCGGCGGGCGTTGCCGCCCACGAGGGCGAACGAGCCCACGAAGGCGAGCCCGCGCGTGAACCGGTTGACCCGGGCGCGTCGGCGCACGGTGCCGTCGGCGGCCAGCTCGGTGAGCGAGCCCTTGGTCGACTCGCACACGTACCAGCGGGCTCCTCGCTTCCGCGGGGTGTGGGGGTGGGACAGGCATGTGAGCACGTCGCGACCGGTGCGCAGGTCGTGGACGAAGCCGGCGGCGTCCTGCTCGTCGTGCTTCCAGCCCTTGTGCCGGTCGAAGCGCCCGAACGCGCACACGTGGAGGGCGTCGTCGACCGCCAGCAGCGAGTTGACGTGCCAGCCGTCGGGGACGGTCGAGCCCTGCCACACCATGGTGGGCTCGCCGCTGGCGGGGTCCACCCGCCATACGGCGTCATCCCAGCTGGAGCTGATGTGCGGCGCCCCGTCGAACCAGAGCACGTCGTGCGGGTCGCGGATGGCGTCCAGCCGGTGATAGGTGCGCACGCCGCGGGCGTCGTAGGACATCAGCTCGCACACCGAGGACTGCTCGCCCGGCGCACGGAGCACCCGCCAGAGACGCTCGCCACCGAGCGACAGCCCGGAGGTGGGAAGATCGTCGAGGGCTTCGGGCGCGCCGGTGGTGAGGTCGTACATCCCGCCGCCCCACTTGCCGAACCCGCTGACCAGGACGTGGGCGTCACCCAGCTGGTCACGCCAATGCGTCGTCGCTACCTGTTCCGCCACGGCAGGCGACGCTAGCGGCGCATCATCGGGTCCGGGCGTCACTCGATCCCGTGTTCGAGGGCGTAGCGGACGAGCTCCTGGCGGCGGTTGAGGTGGAGCTTGCCCAGGATGTTGCGGACGTGGTTCTCCACGGTCTTCTCGGCGATGAAGAGCTGCTCGCCGATCTCCCGGTAGGTGTGGCCCCGGGCCACGTACTGGAGCACCTCGCGCTCGCGCTCGGACAGCGGCTGGGTCGGGCCCGCGGCCTTCGCCATGCGGCGGAACTCGCCCAGCACCAGCGACGCGAGGGCCGGGGAGAACACCGGCTCGCCCCGGGCGGCGCGCCACAGCTCGTGGCGCAGCTCCTCGGACGGCGTGCTCTTGACCAGGTAGCCGTTGGCCCCCGCGGCGATGGCGTCGAGCAGGTCGCGCTCCTGCTCGCTGACCGTCAGCATGACGATGTGGGTGTCCTCGCCGCAGGCCCGGGCCACCTTGAGGCCGCCGCCGTTCGGCATGTGCAGGTCGCAGACCACCAGGTCGGGGCGCAGGGAGCGCACGAGCTCGATCGCCTCGTCGGCGTCGCCGGCCTCGCCCACCACGTGGAAGTTCGACCCGAGGTCGGCCCGCAGTCCGGATCGCCAGATCGGATGGTCGTCGGCGACCACGACGCGCACCGCCGAGAGGTCACCCGTGCGGGCGTCAGGGTCACTCACAGAGCAGCAGCGTACGTTCTACGCACGCCGCGGGTCGACGACCGCCACCCCCCGGATTTTCTTCGCGGTTCTGGTCGCCCCAGCGACCAGAACCGCGGGCGAAATCGCGGGAACGGGCACGGGCGCACCCGAGCGGCCGAGCTCACGGGGCGATCGGCACCCAGCACCGCACCTCGGTGCCCCGGCCCGGCCTGCCGTCGACCTCGACCCGGCCACCCACCTCGGCGATGCGTCCCCGCACCGACCGGCGCAGACCGGTGCCCTCGCTGGCGGCGTCGGGATCGAACCCCACGCCGTCGTCCTTGACCGAGCAGAACAGCTCGCCGTCGAGCGGCTCGGCGAACACGGTGACCGTGCCGGCGCCGCCGTGCTTGCCCGCGTTGGCGAGCGCCTCGCCGACGGCGCCCACCAGGGCGTCGACGACCTCCGGGCCGAGGGTGGGGGTGTCCGGGGCGAGCACGACCCGGGCCGTGCCGCCGTAGCGGTCCTCGAAGCGGGCGGCCGCCGCCCGGAGCTGCGTGCCGAGGTCGCCGCCCCCGCCGATCGCGCCCGGTGTGCCGAACAGGAACTCGCGCAGCTCCCGCTCCTGGTCGTGCGCGAGGCGCACGATGTCGGCGTCCTCGGTGCGGCGCTGCACGACAGCCAGGGTTTGGAGCACGCCGTCGTGCAGCGTGCGGGCCACCTCCTCCCGGGCCTGGGCGAGCGAGATGCGCCGCTCCGCCTCCCGCAGGCGGGCCGTGACGAACCCGGCCACCAGACCGGCCAGTGCGTACAGCACGACGCCGGACAGGACGCCGACCGTCGCCCGGCCGGTCCAGTCCCGCGGCCCGAGCTCCTGGCCGACGGCCCGTCCCAGGCCCACGGCGATGCCCTCCAGCACGCCGCCGCGCGCCCGGAACGCGATGCCGGCGGTCATCACGCCGGCGAGCGGCCAGGCGGACGACAGGCTCTGGGAGTGGGACAACCCGTTGTAGGCGAGCTGGTCGCCGATCTCGAGGGCGATGGCGACCGCCACCTCCGCCGCGATGACCGGGAGGGTGCGGAGCCGGGCCGGCGCCGCGCTCAGCAGGACCGTGTCGACCACCGTGACCGCCAGCGCCGCACCCACCAGCCCCACGGCCAACCACGGACGCGCCTCCGGCTTGCTCAGCTCCGACCGGTTGACCAGGAGGAGCACGGCCATCCACGTCCACGCCAACCACCGGAACACGGTGATGCTGGTGAGCAGGCTGCGGACCAGCGCGTCCTCACGGTCGTGCCGGGCGGCGGTGCCGGCGATGCGGGCGGCGACGTTCACGGGCTCCAGTCTCCCCGACCGGGCGGCGTGCCCCGGCCCGCCCCGTCACGATCTGGGGCGAGGCTCGGCGCGACCAGGGGAATCGCCTGGGTCCGGGGCGTGTTGGACGGCCAGCATGGCTCCCGTGACCACCGACGACCTGACCGCCGCGCCGGGCGGCGCCGCGGGGCGCGACCTCGCCGCCGGTCCGGGCGGTGGCGCGCCGGCCGACGGCGTGTGGGCGCCGGGTCGGCGCCGGCTGACCGCGGCACTGGTCCTCACCATCACGCTGGTGGCGTTCGAGTCGCTGGCCATCGCCACGGTCATGCCCGTCGTGGCCGACGATCTCGGCGGGCTCGGCCTCTACGGGTGGGTGTTCTCGGGATTCTTCCTCGGCTCGCTGCTCGGCATCGTGCTCGCGGGCCGGGCTGCGGACCGCCGGGGGACCCGCGTGCCGTTCGCCGCCGGGCTCGTCCTGTTCACGATCGGGCTCGTGGCCGGCGGTGCCGCCCAGTCGATGGGCATGCTCGTCGCCGGCCGCGTCGCGCAGGGCATCGGCGCCGGCGTCATCCCGGCCGTGGCGTACGCGACGGTGGCCCGCTCGTACCCGCCGGGCCTGCGCCCGCGCGTCTTCGCGGTGTTCTCGTCGGCCTGGGTCGTGCCGGGGCTGATCGGGCCGGCGGCGGCCAGCGCCATCGAGCACGCCCTGTCGTGGCGGGTCGTGTTCCTCGCCCTGCTGCCCTTCGTGGCGGTCGCCGCCGCGCTGGCGCTCCCGGTGCTGTCCGACCGCGTGCCCGCGACGGCCGCCGACGCCGGGTCCGACGCGGGCGCCGGGCTCGGCGCCGACGCCGAGCCCCCGTCCGCCGGCGCGTCCCCGTCCGACGACCGGCGCCGCGATGCCCTGGTCCTCGTGGCCGGCGTGGCCCTCGTGCTGGGCGGGCTCGGCGCCGACCAGGCGGGATTGGGGGTCGCCCTCGTGATCGGCGGTGCCATCCCCGCGGTCTGGGCCTTCGTGCGGCTCGTGCCGGAGGGCACGGTGCGGTTGCACCCCGGGCTGCCCGGGGCGGTGGCGGCGCGGGGCATCCTCACCTTCGCCTTCTTCGGCACCGACGCCTACGTCTCCCTGGCGGTGACCGACGTGCACGACGCCGACACCTGGGTGGCCGGCCTGGCGCTGACCGGCGCCACGCTGGCGTGGACGACCGGGGCCTGGGTGCAGCAGCGCCTGGTCGTGCAGCACGGCCCGCGCTGGCTGGTGCGGCGGGGCCTGGCGATCCTCGCCGTCGGGATCGCCGGCATGATCGTGGCGCTCGGCTCGGTGCCGGTGGCCGTCACGGTGCTGGCCTGGACGATCGGCGGACTCGGCATGGGCCTGTCGTACGCGCCCATCTCGGTCACCGTCCTCGGCACAGCCGCCCCCGGGCAGGAGGGGCGGGCGAGCTCGTCGCTGCAGCTCACCGACGTGCTCGGCGTCGCGCTCGGCACGGGACTGGTCGGCGTGTTCGTCGCCCTCGGGGAGGGGCGCGACTGGGCCACGGGATCGTCGCTCACCATCGCGTTCTTCATCACCCTGGCGGTGGCCGTCGGCGGAGTGCTGGCGGCGGGACGCCTGCCCCGGCGCCTGCCCGGCGTGGACGACTGACGTTTCTGCCTGCCCGTCGCCGGCGGTGCGCCCGCCCCGGCGGTCAGGACTCGGGTGTGTCGCCCAGTCCTTCGTTGGTGGCCCGGTACAGGTCGTAGATCTCCTTGCAGACCTGGCACATGGGCAGCTTCTTCGGGTCGCGCTGGGGCACGAACCGCTCGCCGCACAGGGCCTCGACCGGGTAGCCGAAGATGCGGGCCTCGGTCACCTTGGCGACGGCCGACTCGCCGGGCTCGGTCCTCACGATGTGGGCGGCCTTGGGCTCGCCTGTCTGCAGGTCCTCGTCAGTGCGCTCGTCGAGCTTCTCGTCGAGGTCCGGCTGGATGGTGGTCAGCGGTGCGGGCACTGGTGCCAGGTTAGGACCCGGCACCGGCTCGCGTCACCCGCGCTCGGCGAGGATGGCGAACCCGTTCTCGACGTCGACCAGGTGGTGCACCGGGTCGTGGATGAAGTACCGGGCGAACGTCTCGATCGTGAACGTGGAGCCGTCGCTGCGGTTGCCGGTGCGCTGCCACTGGTCGCCCGTCACGCCGTCGAAACGGTCGGCCAGCGGGCCGGCCGCCTGCCCGATGGCGGCCGCCACCTCCGCCGGGTGCTGGTCGTTGTACCGGTCCGCGACGGCGGTGTCGTCCTGGTCCCAGTTGGCGAAGTCGGGGTCGTCCTCGGTCAGCATGAGCGCCAGCCGCTGGTCGAAGATGCGGAGCACGTCGCGGACGTGACAGGCGTACTCGAGCGCCGACCAGCGGTCGTCGCTGGGCCGGCTCGTCAGCTCGTCACGGGGTCGGGCGAGGACGCGCTGCCAGGCGGCGGCGTTGTCCCGCGTCATGGCCCCCACCTGGTCGAGCGCCACCGCCGGGGCGTCGAACCCGCACTCGGGACACGCCCGGTCGAGCACCCACGTCCAGTCCTTCGTGTCCGGTTCGATCGGCATCGGCGCGCACGCTATCCAACGGTGGTGCCCGCCGGGCGACAGGTTTCGGGGCGGGGCCGTGGCGACCGGTCGTCGTGCGGCGGGCCGGCGGCTGGTTTGCGCGCGCAGCGCCGCCGCGGGGGTCCGACCTGGGCGCGAGACGGTCCGCTGCCGGGGGCCGGCCGGCGTCCGGTCAGCGGCGGTGCCAGGCGTCCGGCTGGGCGGTGAGGGCGTCGATCGGGGCCGGCAGGTCGCCCTTGGCCAGGTCGGCGAGCGTGACGTGCTCGAGCACAGAGCGCAGGCTGGCCCGCGTGGCGATCCACAGGGTGCGGAGCACGTCGCCGTCGCCCGGGTACCGGAGCTCCTCGGGGGGCTCGCCGCGCACGTCGGCCAGCGGGCCCTCGACGGCCCGCACGATGTCGGCGACCGACACGTCCTCGGGCGGGACCCCGAGGCGGTAGCCGCCCTCGCCACCCCGTTGGGCCTGCACGATGCCCGCCCGCCGCATGCGGGCGAGGATCTGCTTCGTGAAGGCGAGGGGCAGCTCCTGCCCGGAGGCGATCGTGTCGGCCGTCAGCGTGTCGGGGTGCGCCACGGCCAGCTCCCTGGCCGCCCGCACGGCGTAGTCGACCCGGGCCGTCACTCGCATGGTCGCCAGTGTGGCGCACCGGTGGGCGGAGAGCCGCAGACCGCCAGCGGACCGACGATCTCGTGCCGCCCCTGCAGCCCGCGTGCGGCGCGCACTCGCCCGGGCACCTCCTGTGCCGCATGGGATCCTCGCTCGTCCGGGCCGGCCGAGGGCCCGTCCTGCCGGGGTCCGTCGGGAGGCCTCGGGGGCGCGGGCTCGGATCAGGTCGCGTCCGGGATCCCGTGGCGGGCGAGAGCCGCATTGGACCATCCGGGCCGTCCGGTCAGCTCGGCGCCGAACCAGTCCGGCGCGACGAACGCCTCGGCCTCGTCGCGAGAGCCGAACTCGACCTCGACCACGGCGAGGCCCGCCAGCCGGCCGGCGTACAGGTCCAGCTCGGCGATGTGGTCGGCGACCGGGATGCGGTGGCGGGTCTTGTCGATCGTCCGGTCGCCGGCCAGGGCCCACAGCTCGTCGAAGTCGGTAGGGGTGACGGCGACCTCGACCTCGGTGCGCTCCAGGCCCCGCCCACCCTTGACGGTGAGGGTGCACGCCCCGTCCTCGTCGCGGACCCGCACCTCGACATCGCCGTCGACGGCCACGTACCCCTGGCGCAGGCCCGCGCCAGGCCCCCGGATCTCGTCGTCGGGCACGCGTGCGACACGGAACTTGCGCTCGATCTCGGCCATCCCGGATGTCTACGCCCTGCGGCGATCACTCGCGATCGGAGGTTGCCGAGGCGATCACGTGCGGCGGTCGCACGCGATCGTCTCCAGAGCCCGCTGACGCACGCCCTCGCCTCGCCGACCTGGCGGGCGCGGGAACTCCTGCGGTCCGGCCAGCCCGGTCGTGCCATCGTCGGGCCATGGATTCCGTCCTCGACTCGTCGCACCTGGCAGGGCGGCACGTCCGGCTCGAACCGCTCGCGCTCGACCACCTCGACGGGCTCGCCGCGGCGGCGGGGGAGGACGGTGCGACCTACGGCTACACGACCGTGCCGCGCACCCGGGTGGCGATGCAGGGGCACATCGAGGCCCTGCTCGCCGAGCGGGATGCGGGACAGGTCGTGCCCTTCGCCCAGGTGCGGGCGGACGACGGACGACCCGTGGGCATGACCCGCTACATGACGATCAGGCGGGTGGCCGACGCGACGGCGCCGTTCGCCGTCGAGATCGGTGGCACATGGCTGGCGGCGAGCGCCCAGCGGAGCGGCGTCAACCGCGAGGCGAAGCTGCTGCTGCTCGGGCTCGCCTTCGACCGCTGGGGCGTCGTGCGGGTCGACTTCAAGACCGACGCCCGCAACGAGCGGTCGCGCACCGCCATCGAGCGGCTGGGGGCGACGTTCGAGGGCGTGCTGCGGAACTGGCAGCCGTCGCACGTCCCGGGTGAGGAGGGACGGATGCGCGACAGTGCGATCTTCTCGATCACCGCCCCCGAGTGGCCCCGGGTGCGCGAGCGGCTCGCCAGCCGGTTGGTCATGCCCTGAGGCCGGTGCGGGCGCGGCGCCCCGTGCTCGAGGCGTGGAGTGGAGGCCCGGTCGGTGGTCCCCGGTGCGTCCCTCGGCGCGTCAGCGACGCAGGCCGGAGCGGAGGCCCCGGAGGGTGCGGCGCATTGCCGCTCGGGCCGCTCTCGCCTGGCGCCGTGCCCGCTGGCTGAGCCGGCGCACGGGAGCCCACACCGACCTGGCGAGCCCCCTGATGGGCTGCACCACGTCTCGCACACCGGCCCTGACCAGCACCGCGGCGCCGACGAACGGCGCCGCCACCGCCCGCAGGACCGCCAGCGTGCCGCGGCGGATCCCGTCGCCCACGATGCGGGCCGTCGAGGACACGAACCCGACGACCGCCTGCAACGCACGGCCCACCGTCCCGGCGATCCACGCGGCCGATGCCCCGACGGCGCGGGCGACGGCCCGGATCGGGGCGAGGATCGTCCGGACGAGCCGGGCGGTCGCGGCCGCGACGGCGCGCACGGCCGCGGCGATCTGCGCGAGGGCGTGTCGCAGGGTGCGCAGGGCCGCCCGCACGGGGGCGAGGATCGTTCGGACGAGCCGGGCGGTCGCGACCGCGACGGCGCGCACGGCCGGGGCGATCTGCGCGAGGGCGCGTCGCAGGGTGCGCAGGGCCGCCCGGACGGGGGCGAGGATCGTCCGGACGAGCCGGGCGGTCGCGGCCGCGACGGGGCGCACGGCCGCAGCGATCTGCCCGAGGGCGTGTCGCAGGGTGCGCAGCGCCGCCCGGACGGGGGCCGCCACCGCCCGCGCCAGGGCGCGCAGCGGGACGGCGATCCGCCGTAACAGGGCCAGGATCGCCCTGGCCGCGGTGCGGACACCGGCCGCGATGGTCCTCGCCACCTGGCGTACGCCCACGAGCGCGCGCACCACCACGGCGGCGACGGCCCGCCAGGCTCCGCGGATCGCCACGCCGACGGCGCGCACGCCGGCCCGCACGGCCACGAGCACCCGGCGGACGATCGGCGCGACCGCCCGAGCGAGGGCCCGGAGCGGCCGCGTCAGCACGTTGGCCGTGGCGACCACGGCCCGCCACACCACGGCGAGCGCTCGGCGCACCAGGCGGCCGGCGGCCCGGAGGCCCGCGACCAGGGCGGCGCTCGCGCGCCGCATGGCGGCCGCCAGGGCACGGAGCCCTGCGCCGGTCGCCTCCCACGCCACGACGAAGGGGATGAGGGGCACCGCGAGGATGCGCCCGGCGAGCCCGAGCTCGGTCACGCCGTCGGTCGGCTCGTCGACCGGCGCGTTGGCCGGGGGCGGCGGCGCCGGTGGGACAGGTCGCGTTGGCGGGGGAGGGCGCGTGTCGGCCACGGCCCCGGCCGCATCCGACGCCGGTGCGGGTGCCGCGGCCGGCGTCGGCGCCGGTGGGGCAGGTCGCGTCGGCGGGGGAGGGCGCGTGTCGGCGGGCGCTGCGGCCGGAACGCGGCGCGTGGCCTCGGCCGGGACGTCCCGGGCCGCGGCGGGAACGTCGCGCCTGGCCTCGGCCGGGACGTCGTCCCGGGGGCCGTCAGCGGCGGCCATGGTCCCGGTCCCGCCCGACGAGCGGGCCCGGTCGGTGGGGTACGACGACGAGGTCGTGCCCGTCGTCGTGTTCACCTCCCGCGTCCATGCCCACCCTGCCTGTCTCGGCGCTCCGCCGCGCCGCCGCACCGTCGGACGTGACCGTAGTCAGGGATCACCGCCGGGGGGCTGCGCCCGGTGAAGGACGCGAGGCAATGACGACCGCTCCGGCGGACTGGAGGCAATTGCTTGCGGCCCCCGCCAGTGATTGCCTCGAGAGTCTCCGGTCGCGAGGCATTGCCTCGGGAGGCTGGTCCGCGATCCGGGACCCGACGCTCGGGGGACGCGAGCGATCGAGGTCGAGGCGCGACGGTGAGGCCGCGGCGTCCGAGGGGCGCCGACGGGGGTCCCGGCGGTCCGCCTCAGCGGTCGAGGCCCACCAGGAGGTGACGGGCGGCGGCGGCGAGGGCCTCGGCCGCGGGGGTGGCGGGCAGGCGGTCCAGGTCGGACAGCGCCCGATCGACGTAGGCCCGCGCCTCGATGATCGACTGGGCCACGCCGTCGCCCTCGCGCACGATGGCGAGCGCCCGCGCCTGGGCCTCCGGCGTGAGCGTGCCGCCGAGCAGCGACCGCAGCTCGCCGCCCCCGGAGCCGTCGAACGCCCGCAGCACGGGCAGGTTGTAGATGCCCTCGGCCATGTCGTGGCCGGCGGGCTTGCCCAGCTCCTCGTCGGTGGCGACCACGTCGAGGATGTCGTCCACGACCTGGAACGCCATGCCGTAGTGCAGCCCGAAGCCGGTGAGCGCGTCGATCTGGTCGCGTGGCAGGTCGGCCACGATGCCGCCGATGCGGCACGCGGTCGAGTACAGGGCCGCGGTCTTGCCCTCGATGGCGGCCGCGTAGTCGGCGACGCTGCGGTCGACCTGGTAGGCGTACTGCAGCTCGCGCACCTCGCCCTCGCACAGCCGGCCGATGGTGGCGGCCAGCAGGCCGGCGACCTCGGTGCCGAGCGACGCCGCCAGCTCGGAGGCCCGGGCGAGGAGGAAGTCGCCGGACAGGATGGCCCGCAGGTTGCCCCATCGGGCGTTCACGCTCTCGACGCCGTGGCGCACCTCGGCCTCGTCGATCACGTCGTCGTGGTGGAGCGACCCGACGTGCACCAGCTCGCAGGCGACGCCGCCGGTGACGGCGTCGTCGCTGACGGTCGTCGGGCCGGAACCGGCCGTCGAGGCGAGGGAGGCGAGCACGGGGCGCAACCGCTTGCCGCCGGCCATCACCAGGTGCGATGCCATCTCGGTCATCGCCGCGTCACCGGACTCGACCGCGACGGCCAGCCGCTTCTCGATCCGCTCGCGCAGGGACGCCATGCCGGGCAGGTCGAGCAGTGGGTTGGGGGAAGCCACGGTCAGACGCTAGGTGACCTGCGCCGGGACCCGAAACTGCCGGCTGTCTCGGCGTGCGGCGTCGCCGCCGGGCCGCGCCGCCGTCCGCGGGCACGGGGCGCGGTCGGGCCCGCGCGATCCGGTTACGAACCCCTGGTTCGCGGCGTCGGCAGCGTCGTCCCTCCAGAACACCTGTAGAGTTTCCCCACGGATCCCCCGACTGGCGGGAGGCAAGTCTCTTGTTCGAACGGTTCACCGACCGGGCACGACGGGTCGTCGTATTGGCCCAAGAGGAAGCCCGGCTCCTCAACCACAACTACATCGGCACCGAGCACATCCTCTTGGGCTTGATCCACGAGGGCGAGGGTGTCGCGGCCAAGGCGCTCGAGTCGCTGGGCATCAGCCTCGAGGCCGTGCGCCAGCAGGTCGAGGAGATCATCGGCCAGGGCGGCTCGTCCCCCTCGGGCCACATCCCGTTCACGCCGCGCGCCAAGAAGGTCCTCGAGCTCTCACTGCGCGAGGCCCTCCAGCTCGGCCACAACTACATCGGCACCGAGCACATCCTCCTCGGCCTCATCCGTGAGGGCGAGGGCGTGGCGGCCCAGGTGCTGGTCAAGCTGGGCGCCGACCTGTCCCGGGTGCGGCAGCAGGTCATCCAGCTGCTGTCCGGCTACCAGGGCTCCGGTGCCCCTCCGGGCGAGAAGGCGGGCGCCACCTCCGGCCCCGGCACGGGCGAGGCGCAGCCCACGGGCTCCCTCGTGCTCGACCAGTTCGGCCGCAACCTCACCCAGCTCGCCCGCGAGAAGAAGCTCGACCCGGTCATCGGCCGCTCCCGCGAGATGGAGCGCGTGATGCAGGTCCTGTCCCGCCGCACCAAGAACAACCCGGTGCTGGTGGGCGAGCCGGGCGTCGGCAAGACGGCCATCGTCGAGGGCCTGGCCCAGTCGATCGTGGCCGAGGACGTCCCCGAGACGCTCGAGGGCAAGCAGCTCTACACCCTCGACCTGGGTGCGCTCGTGGCGGGCAGCCGCTACCGGGGCGACTTCGAGGAGCGCCTGAAGAAGGTGCTCAAGGAGATCCGCACCCGCGGCGACATCATCCTGTTCATCGACGAGATCCACACCCTGGTGGGTGCGGGTGCCGCCGAGGGCGCGATCGACGCCGCCTCGATCCTCAAGCCGATGCTGGCCCGGGGCGAGCTGCAGACGATCGGCGCCTCGACGCTCGACGAGTACCGCAAGCACTTCGAGAAGGACGCGGCGCTCGAGCGGCGCTTCCAGAAGATCACGGTCGACGAGCCCACCGTGGCCCACACGATCGAGATCCTGAAGGGCCTGCGCGACCGCTACGAGGCGCACCACCGGGTCACGATCACCGACCAGGCGCTCGTGGCCTCGGCCAACCTCGCCGACCGCTACATCAGCGACCGGTTCCTGCCCGACAAGGCGATCGACCTCATCGACGAGGCCGGCAGCCGCCTGCGCATCCGCCGCATGCAGACGCCGGCCGACTACAAGGACCTCGAGAACGAGCTCGCCGGGGTCGTCGAGTCGAAGAAGAAGGCCGTCGAGTCGCAGGACTTCGAAGAGGCCGGCCTCCTCCGCGACGCG
>DASUQS010000298.1:0-21316 GCA_036280455.1 Acidimicrobiales bacterium | reverse complement strand
ACCGGCGGCAGCTCGGTCAGTCGCTCGGTCAGTCGCTCTCGGGCCGCAGGGTGGGGAACAGCACCACGTCGCGGATCGTCGGCGTGTCGGTGATGAGCATGACCAGGCGGTCCATGCCGATGCCCAACCCACCCGAGGGCGGCAAGCCGTACTCCAGCGCCCGCAGGTAGTCCTCGTCGACGACCATGGCCTCGTCGTCGCCGGCCGCCTTGGCGCGGGCCTGGTCCTCGAACCTGCGCCGCTGCTCGTCCGGGTCGGTCAGCTCGCTGAAGGCGTTGGCGAGCTCGCGCCCGGCGACGATCGCCTCGAAGCGCTCGACGGTCTCGGGCAGCTCGCGGTGGTCGCGGGCCAGCGGCGAGACCTCCTTCGGGTAGTCGGTGACGAACACCGGTCCCCACAGCTCGGCCTCGGTCGTCTTCTCGTAGAGCTCGAGCACCAGCTTGCCGGGGCCCCACGAGTCGTCGACGTCGACGCCGTGCTCGGTGGCGATGCGGGCCAGCTCGTCGCGGGGCATGCGCACGTCGACCCGCACGCCGGCGTGCTGCTCGACGAGGTCGGTGAGCGAGGCGCGGGTCCACGGCGGGGTCAGGTCGACCTCGCGTCCGGCGTAGGTGACGACGGGCGAACCGGTGATCTCGGTGGCCAGGTGGGCGACCAGGTTCTCGGTCAGCTCCATCATGTCGCCGTAGTCAGCGTAGGCCTGGTAGAGCTCGAGCATCGTGAACTCGGGGTTGTGCCGGGTCGAGATGCCCTCGTTGCGGAACACCCGGGCGATCTCGAACACCCGCTCGAACCCGCCGACGACCAGGCGCTTCAGGTACAGCTCGGGGGCGATGCGCAGGTACAGGTCGAGGTCGAGCGCGTTGTGGTGGGTGGTGAACGGCTTGGCGAGCGCGCCGCCGGGGATCGGGTGGAACACCGGGGTCTCGACCTCGACGAAGTTCCGGTCCTCGAGGAAGCGCCGGGTGAGCGACATGATGCGGCTGCGCGCCTGGAACGTCGCCATGCTGGCCTCGTTGGCCCACAGGTCGGCGTAGCGCTGCCGGTAGCGCATGTCGGTGTCGGTGATGCCGTGCCACTTGTCGCCGAAGCCGCGGCGGGCCTCCGCCAGCACCTGCCACGTCTCCACCCGCACCGACAGCTCGCCCTTCTTCGAGCGGATGACCTCGCCGGTGGCGGAGATCCAGGCGCCGAGCGTCAGGCCGGTGAAGCCCTTGTAGTCATCGGTGCCCTTGGCGGTGGCCATGAGCTGGATGGCACCGCTCGAGTCGCGCAGCGTGGCGAAGGCCAGGCGGCCCATGTCGCGCAGCAGCATGATGCGGCCGGCGACGGTGACGGTGGTGCCGGTGCTGCCCCCGTCCTCCAGCTCGGCGTGGGTGGCCTGCAGGTCGGCGGCCCGGTCGGTGACCTCGACCCGGTAGGGCAGGCGGCCGCCGGGAGCGGCTGACGGGACGGGCTGTTCGGGGGACTCGTCGGTCACTGGTTCTTCTCGTAGATGAGGCGCAGGCCGTGCAAGGTCAGCCAGGGCTCGTGGTGGGTGATCGTGGACGACAAAGGCGTGATCAAGCCTGACAGACCGCCGGTCGACACCACGTGGGCTTTGTCGTCGAGCTCGGCCTCGATGCGGCTGACCATGCCGTCGACCAGCGCCGTGTAGCCGTAGATGACGCCCGACTGCATCGACTCGACGGTCGACCGGCCGATGACGTGGCGCGGCTCGACCAGCTCGACCCGGCGCAGCGCGGCCGCCCGGGCGAACAGGGCGTCGAGGCTGATGTCGATGCCGGGGAAGATCGCCCCGCCGAGGTACTCGCCGTTCGTGGAGATCGCCTCGAACGTGGTGGCGGTGCCGAAGTCCACGACGACGATCGGCCCGCCGAACAGGTCGAACGCGGCCACCGCGTCCGCGATGCGGTCGGCCCCGACCTCCTTCGGGTTGTCGTAGAGGATCGGGATGCCGGTGCGGATGCCCGGCTCGATCACGATCGCCGTGTTGCCGAAGTAGCGCTCGCTCATGCGGCGCAGCGCCCCGGTCACCCGCGGCACCGACGAGCACAGCACGATGCCGGCGATGTCGTCGTCGAAGCTGAAGCCGTGGAAGCCCAGGAACTCCTGGATCACGAGCGCGTGCTCGTCGGCCGTGCGCTCGGCGTTGGTGGCCACGCGCCAGTGGTCGAGGAGGTGGGTGTCGGCCAGCCTGCGGCCCACGTTGTGGGCGTCGTCGGGTTCGAGGTCGTACAGCCCGATGACGGTCTGGGTGTTGCCGACGTCGATCGCCAGGAGCATCACGGGCGGTGAGGCTACGCGCCCGCGGCGGATGCGGACGAACCGGCGACGGGCAGGGCCCTCAGGCCCCGGGGACGACGTCCAGGCCGATGTCGAGCACCGGCGCCGAGTGCGTGAGGGCGCCGATCGACACCATGTCGGCACCCGTCGTGGCGTACGACGCGATCGTGTCGAGGCCGATGCCCCCGGAGATCTCCAGCAGCGGGCGGCGCGGATCGGCGGCCCGGACCTCGGCCACGACGGCGCGCACCTGGTCGGGCGACATGTTGTCGAGCAGCAGGGCGTCCGCGCCGGCCGCGACCGCCTCGCGCACCTCCTCGGCGTCGCCGCACTCGACGTGCACCGTGCGCCCTGGCCAGCGGTGCCGCGCCCGGGCGACCGCGTCGGCGATGCCGAACAGCTCGAGGTGGTTGTCCTTGAGCAGCACCCAGTCGGACAGGTTGCCCCGGTGGTTGGCCCCGCCGCCGGCCCGCACCGCGGCCTTCTCGAGCGGGCGCAGACCCGGCGTGGTCTTCCGGGTGTCCCACACCCGCAGGCTCCCGCCCGCGGCCGCGACGGTGTCGACGAAGCGGGCGGTGAGGGTGGCGACGCCCGACAGGTGTCCGAGGAAGTTCAGGGCCGTGCGCTCCGCCGTGAGGATCGGCGCCAGCCGCCCCGTGACGCGCCCGATCTCGGTGCCCGCGGTGATCCGGTCGCCGTCGTCGGCCGACCACGACACGGCGAGCGTGTCGTCGATCTGGCGGATCGCCTCGTCCGCGCACAACCGCCCCGCCAGCACGCCGTCCGCACGGGGCACGAACAGCGCCGTGGCCTCCAGGTCGGGCGGCAGCAGGGCCGAGGTCAGGTCGCCTATCGGCGTCAGGTCCTCGGCCAGGGCGCGGGCGACCGCCTCGCGGACGGCGGTGATCGGCGGGTGAGCGTCGTGCACGATCGCCAAGTCTCGCGGATGACAGACTCGCCGCCGTGTTCGACGTGATCCGTGCCACCCGGCGGGCGACCGCCGCTGTGCTCCTCGCCGCTCTCGCACTCCTCCCGAGCGTGGCCTGCAGCGACGGCGACGGCCGCCAGGGCGGCGGCGACGGAGCGGTCGCGGGCGGGGAAGAGGCCGAGGGCGACGCCCGGTCCGACAGCGGCGGGTCGAGCGCGGCCGACGAGGGGCCCTTCGCCGTCGGGCACCGCAGCCTGACCCTGGTCGACGACAGCCGTCCCACCGACGCCGTCCCCGACGTCCTGCCGGCCCGCCCCGACCGCACCATCGAGGTCGAGGTCGTCTACCCCGCCCGGGGCGATGCCGGACCGGAGCCCACCGGCGACCTCCTCGCCGCCGCCACCGTGGTGCCCGACGCCGAGCCGGTCGAGGGCGTGTTCCCGCTGGTCGTGTTCGCCCACGGCTACAACGGCCACGGCGAGAACGGGCTGGGCATCGCCGAGCGGTGGGCCAGGGCCGGATACGTGGTCGCCCTGCCCACCTTCCCGCTCAGCCGGGAGGGCATCGCCATCTCCGACGACCTGGTCAACCAGCCGGGTGACGTCAGCTTCGTCGTCGACGCGCTGACCGGGCCCGGACCGGCCGACGACGCGCTCGCCGGCATGATCGACCCCGATCGACTGGCCGTCGGCGGGCACTCGCTCGGCGCGGCGACGGTGTTCGGGGTCGCCTACAACTCGTGCTGCATCGACGAGCGGATCGACGCCACGATCACCGTGGCCGGCGGCACCCTGCCCTTCGAGGGCGGCACCTACGACGGGGCGCCGCCCACGCCGATGCTGCTGGTGCACGGCGAGCAGGACCAGACGGTGCCGATCGCGGCCGGCGACGCGATGTTCGAGCTGGTGGAGGCACCGATCTGGTACCTGCGCCCCACCGCTGCCGACCACATCACCGTGTTCACCGGCGAGCCCGGGCGGGTGTTCAACGAGGCCGTGCTCGCCTTCCTCGACACCCACCTGCGCGACGGCGACCCCGCCGCGCTCGATGCGCTGGGCGACGAGATCACCGCCGGTGGCATCGCCGGCTGGCAGGTCAAGCCCTGATCGGCCGCCTGACCTCGGCTGCCCCGGAGCCGCCGGACGCTCGGGCCGCCGGATGGTCGTGGCGGCACCCGGTGGCCCGAGGCGATGGCTGGCGCTCAGCCGAAGCCGCGGGCGTCCTGCTTGAGGGCGGTGTCGACGCCGAGGGCGGCGGCCACGACGAGGGTGCGGAGCGGGTCCTCCAGCGGCCGGTGGATCTGCACCACGTAGTTGTCGGCCGTGGTGAACATGGTCTTGGCCAGGCCCTCCCACGTCTTGGTGATGCGGGCGATCTCGTTGCCGGCGTGGTCCTGGATGTTGAAGTTCCAGGCCCGCCAGTTCTCGGCGTTGATCGAGCCCCACGTGTGGCCGCCCGCCTCGAGCGAGAAGCGGATCTTGCCGATCGCGTTCTGCTGCACGATCTGGCCCGTCTCGTTGCCCATGTGGTCCTGCACGATGACCCGCGACTTCAGCACCTTCGCCGGCCGCGTGAGCGCCATCAGCACGTTGCCGTGCCCGTCGACCACCTGCAGCTTGTGGGTCATGAACTGGTCGTAGGAGGTGAGGACGCGGATGGCCTTCTTCGCCATGCTCTGCCCGACCTGGCGGACGGCGCCGAGCTGCCGGCCGTGCTGGTCGAAGATGGCGTACTCGTTGTTGACCTCGATCAGCTTGGCCTTCTGGTTCACGACCAGGATCGGCTCGGTGAAGATCGAGCCGCCGCCCGCGGGTGGTGCGCCCTGGGCCACGCCGGCCCGCTGCACGTCCTGCTGGACGCGCTCGGGGGCGCGCTCGACGGTCGGGATGTGGCCCCCGCCGGTCGGTGCGTCGACCACCTGGCGACCGTGCGAGGCGGCGTGTTCGGTCCACTGCTGGCCGTCCCACCAACGCGTCTCGTGGCGGCCGAAGGGGTCGGGGTACCAGCCCGGAGGATGCTGGGCGGGAGCGCCGCCGCCCGCCTGGTATGAGGCTTGTGACATGGGCGCCGATGCTACTTGCACCCTGCCAGCCATCCGCGAGCGCGCAGGCGGGAAATCCGCTCAGCCGGAGGTGAATCCGAGCACGTAGCGCGCACGGTGGTCGTCGGACGCCTCCGGGAAGTCGACGCGGGCATGGGCGCCCCGGCTCTCGGTCCGGGTGCTGGCCGCCGCACACAGCGCACCGGCCAGGGTGGCGAGGTTGCGCAGCTCGTGCACGTCGGGTCGTCCCGCACCGTTGGCCGACGCAGGGGCGGCGTCGTGCGCGCCCGGATCGACCGGCTCGTCGGGTCTCGGCTCGGCGTCCCGCGCGTCGGCCACGTGCGCCACGGCGAGGGCGCGCGCCGCCGCCGCGGCCGCCGTGGCCAGCGACGCAGCCGAGCGCAGGACGCCGGCCTCCGCGGTCATGGCGTGTTGCAGGGCGGCGCGGGCTGCTGCGACGGCCTCGGGGCCACCCGCCGCCGTGGGGCCGACCGTCGAGGGACGCGGCACGCCCACCGGCCGCCCGGGCACTCCACCGCCGGCGGACCGCCCGGCGGCGCCGTCCGGGTGGAGGACGCAGCGCATCGCCCCCGTCGGGCGGGGACCGTCGAGCCCGGCGTCCACGGCCTCGACCACGCGGGGGCCGAAGACCATGCCGTCGAGCAGCGAGTTCGACGCCAGCCGGTTGGCGCCGTGGACGCCGTTGCACGCGGCCTCGCCCGCCACCCACAACCCGGGGAGCGATGATGCCCCGTCCAGGTCGGCGACGATGCCGCCGCACAGGTAGTGGGCGGCCGGGGCGACGGGCAGCCAGTCGCGGGCGGGGTCGAGGCCCACCTCGGCCAGCGCAGCGGTGATCGTGGGGAACCGGTCCGCGAAGCGCTCGAGACCGGTGGCGTCGAGCCACACGTGGTCGAGGTCCTGGTCCGCGATCACCGCCATGATCGCCCGGCTCACCTTGTCGCGCGGCAGCAGCTCGTCGACGAAGCGCTCGCCGGCCGCGTCGCGCAGCAGCGCGCCGTGGCCGCGGAGGGCCTCGGACAGGAGCGGTCGGGGCATGGCCGGGTGGTGCAGGGCCGTGGGGTGGAACTGCACGAACTCGAGATCGGCCACCGCCGCCCCGGCCCGCAGCGCCATGGCGATGCCGTCGCCGGTCGACTCGGAGGGATTGGTCGTCACCGCGAACAGCTGGCCCGCGCCGCCGGTGGCGACGAGCACGTGCCGGGCGCGCACCTCGGCCCGCGTGCCGTCCGGGCGCAGTGCCGTCACCCCCGCGCACCGCCCGTCCTCGACCAGGAGGTCGAGCGCGAAGGTGTGCTCGTAGATCGCTGCCGCGGTCTCGCTCACAGCCACGACCAGGGCGCGTTCGACCTCGACGCCCGTGGCCGCCCCACCGGCGTGGACGACGCGGGCGTGGCTGTGGCCGCCCTCCCGCGCCAGCAGCAGCTCGCCGGCTGCGTCGCGGTCGAAGGCGGCACCCAGGGCGATCAGCTCGTTGACCCGGGCCGGCCCCTCGTCGACGAGCACCCGCACGGCGTCCTCGTCGCACAGTCCCGCCCCGGCCGCCAGGGTGTCGGCCAGGTGGACGTCGGTGGAGTCGGGATCGCCGCCCAGCACCGCCGCCACCCCGCCCTGGGCCCACCGGGTGGTGGCCTGGGCCAGCTCGCCCTTGGTCAACACGCCGACGCGCAGGCCGTGCACGTCCGCGGCCCGCACGGCGGCGGACAGGCCGGCCACGCCGGAGCCGAGCACCAGGAGGTCCAGCGGTCCATCAGGTGCGGGCACGGCGTGGCTCACCTCGTTCTGTCGTGTCTCCTCCCGAGCGTTCCGTCCCGGAGACGACGGAACGGCCGGGTAACGGTCAGTTGCTCGGGACCTCGACGTAGCGATGGGGTGCGGGCCCCTGCTGCCCGGCGGCGAGGAGCTCCGCGGTGACGGCGTCGATCTGGCGGTTGCCGGTGTCGACGTGCACGACCCGCGGCGCGTAGGCGGCGAGCTCGGCGTCGTCGTACTCGGCGTAGGAGATCACGATGATGCGATCGCCCGGCTGCACCAGGCGGGCCGCTGCCCCGTTGAGGCACATGTCCCCGGAGCCGCGCACGCCCGCGATGGCGTACGTCTCGAGGCGGGCCCCGTTGTCGATGTCGACGATGGCGACCTGCTCGTGCTCGAGGATGTCGGCCGCGTCCAGCAGGTCGGGGTCGATCGTGACCGACCCGACGTAGTGCAGGTTCGCGTCGGTGATCACGGCACGGTGGATCTTCGACTTCAGCATGCGTCGGCGCACGGCGCTGAGCCCTCCTTGGGTGGGCGCCGTCACACGGTCACCCCCACGTTGTCGATGAGCCTCGCTCGCCCGAATCGAACAGCTGCGAGCAGCCGCAGATTCCCGGAGAGAGGCTCGGGGACGGTGAAAGATTCTGCATCGACCACCTCGGCGTAGTCCAGTTCCGCCAGAGGCTCGGCCCGGATGATGTCCGCCATCAGGTCGCGCACCACCGCCGGGTCGCGCTCCCCGGCGGTGACCGACGCCACACCGGACCTCAGGGCCGTGTAGAGCACCGGGGCGGCCTCGCGCTCCTCCGGCGTCAGGTACACGTTGCGGGACGACATGGCCAGGCCGTCGAGCTCCCGCACGGTGGGGCACGCCACGACCTCGACCGGAAGGGACAGGTCGGCCGCCATCCGCCGCACCACGGCGATCTGCTGCCAGTCCTTCGCCCCGAAGTAGGCCTGGCACGGCCCGACGATGGAGAACAGCTTGGCCACCACGGTCGCCACCCCCGCGAAGTGGGTGGGCCGGGTGGCGCCCTCCAACCCCTCCGACACCTGCGCGACCGACACGGTCGTCAGCACCGGTCGGGGGTACATCTCGGTGACGGACGGCGTGAACAGCACGTCGACGCCGGCCTCGGCGGCGAGTGCCGTGTCGCGGGCCAGGTCGCGGGGATAGGCGTCGAGGTCCTCCCCCGCGCCGAACTGCAACGGGTTGACGAAGATCGACGTGACGACGACGTCGTCGCGCTGCCGTGCCGCCCGCATGAGCGAGGCGTGGCCGTCGTGCAGGTAGCCCATGGTCGGCACGAAGCCGACGCTGCGCCCCGCAGCGCGGTGCCCGTCGAGCGCGGTGCGCAGCTCGGCGATGGTGGCGATCGTCTTCACGTGGATCCCCTCTCCGACGCGCCGGTCGCGCCCTGGTCCGCGGCCAGGCGCCGGGCGGCGTCGACCATGCCCCGGTAGGCCCGGCGCTCGGCGGCCGGGAGGCTGCGCACGTGGCGGCGGATCGTGGCCTCGTCGCCCCGGGCGGCCGGGCCGGTGAGCGCGGCGCGCGGCCCGAGCTCGGCCACGTTGGCCAACGTGTCGGTGGCCAGGTCGAGGTAGGCCTCGAACGGCACGCCCACCTGGTCGGCCAGGCGCTCGACCTGGCCCAGGAGCGCGACGAGGTGGTTCGAGGCGATGGCCGCCGCCGCGTGGTACGTCGCCCGGTCGGCGTCGTCGACCGTGAAGGACCGGCCTTTCAGCGACCGCACGACCTCGGTGGCCAGCGGGTCGCCCGCGACGGCGAACCAGCCGCCGACCAGCCGGCGTGCGCCCACCTCGGCGTTGGGCAGGGCCACCAGAGGATGCACGGCCGCTCGACGCGGGTGCGGGGCGAGCAGGTCGAGACCGCGCGCACCCGAGAGGTGAGCGACGACGGTCGTCTCGTGGGGCTCGACCTGGGTGGCGACGCCCTTGATCTCGCCGTCGGGGGTGGCCAGGACCAGCAGGTCGACGCCCGCCGCTGCGCCCGTCAGGTCGTCGCCGCGGCCGAGCATGGGAGCGACGTCCCAGCCGGCGTTGGTCAGCGCCAGGGCCAGCGCCGTGCCGGCACGGCCCGGGCCCACGATGCGCACGTGCCGGGTGCGCCCCGGGCGTCGTGTCGTGTCGTTCATCGCTCGTCCCCGCCTCGCCTCGGAACCGTCACAGGTCCCCGAGCATGCCCCGGCGATCGACCAGACCCTGCGCGGCAGCGAGCGCGGCGTCGTCGGCCACGTCGGGCGCCAGGTCGTGGAGGGGCGCGACGACGAAGCGCCGCTCCCACAGGCGCGGGTGCGGCACGACGAGGTCGGGATCGTCGACCGTCACCCCGTCGACCCACAACACGTCGACGTCGAGCGTGCGGGGCCCCCACCGCTCGTCGCGCACCCGGTCGGCCGCCGCCTCCAGGCGCCGGCACACCCCCAGCAGCTCGCGGGGGGAGCGGTCGGTCTGCAACTCGACGACCAGGTTGAGGTACGGGCCCTGCTCGGGCCCGCCGAACGGGGCGGTCTCGTACACGGGAGACACCCCGACCAGCCCCACGGCCCGCAGGGTCTCGACGGCGTCGCGCAGGTACCGAACCCGATCGCCCAGGTTCGATCCGAGCCCTAGGAACGCCCGGCGGAGCGGCGCCTCGGCACCAGCCGGTGCGGGCTCGCCGTCGGCCGGCCCGGGGCGCGGTGGATCGTCGCTCATCCCCGAGACCGCACGATGTGCACGCCGGAGGTCGCGAGGTCGTGCGGCACGGGCGGCCGCAGCTTGCGCACGATGAGCTCGACCGCGGCGATGCGCGGGTCGAGGGCCAGCACGGCGTCGGCGACCCGGGCGCTCAGGTGTTCGAGCAGGTCGACGTGGGTCTCCCCCACCGTGGCGGCCACGGCGTCGCAGACGGCGCCGTAGTCGACGGTGTCCGCCAGCGCGTCGCTCGCGCCGGCGGCGGTGAGGTCGACCGACAGGTCGAGGTCGATCTCGAGCGGCTGATCCTGCGTGCGTTCGATGTCGAGCACGCCCACGCGGCCCACCAGTCGCAAGCCGCGCAGCTCGATGCGGTCAGGCACCCGATTTCACTCGGACGGTGCGTCGGCTCCGCCGCGGAGCTCGTCGGCCACCGCCACGAGCCCGCGCCCCATCGGGCCGAGCTGGCGCCCGGTGAGGCGCTCGGTGACGGAGATCGCCTGCGGCCCGTAGGGCACGAGGTTGGCCCACAGCAGGTAGCCGGCGACGAGGCCGCAGATGCGGTCGCCCACCTCCTCCTGGTGGACGAGCAGCTTCTCGCCGTTCGCCAGGAGGTGATGCAGCTCGCGATAGAGGTTCTTCTGGAAGATCACCGGGTCGTCGTTGGGGCCCTGCGGACGGTGCAGCCAGGCGACGCCCAGCTCGTCGTAGTTGTGCAGGTTGTGGGCGGCGGCGATGAGCGAGACGACGTGGGTGAACCCCTGCTCGCGGATCCAGATGATCTCCTCCTGCCGGCGCACCCGGCGGTGGTTGGCGCCGTAGCCGCCGGGCCGCTCGCACACGGCGAGGCGGTCCTTCAGCACCCACACGAAGTTGCGCGGGGTGATGCCCTGGGCCCACTTGCCCTTCATCGCTGCCACGTTCGGATCTCCCTTGTCGTTCTCACGCGGCGGGCGCCGCTGGGCGCTCGACGGCCGGCAGGGCCGCGAGCGCTCGTACCGTTGCCGCCACGTCGTGGACCCGCACCATCGCCGCGCCACACCGCAGCGACCACACGGCGGTCGCCACCGAGCCCTCGAGGCGGTCACCCGGAGGCGGCGGAGACGCCGCGTCGCCGGCCGTGCCAGCACCGGCCGCACCTGCCGCCCGGGCCGCCAGCGTGCCGAGCATCGCCTTGCGGCTCGTGCCGACGAGCACCGGATAGCCGGTCGCCACCAGCACGTCGAGGTTGGCGAGCAGGTCGAGGTTGTGTGCGAGCGCCTTGCCGAAACCGATGCCGGGGTCGATCCACACGTCGTCCACCCCGGCCCGGCGCGCCGCGTCGGCGCGCTCGACCAGGAAGTCGCGGACGTCGACCACCACGTCGTCGTAGGTGGGTTGGTCCTGCATCGTGCGGGGGTCGCCCAGCATGTGCATGGCGACGAAGCCCACACCACCCGCGGCGGCCACGTCGGCGAGCGAGGCGGACACGTCGTTGACCAGGCTGGCGCCGGCGGCGACGGCCGCGGTGGCGACCTCCGCCTTGCGGGTGTCGATCGACACGGCGACCCCGTCGGCGGCGAGCGCCTCCACCACCGGGAGGACCCGGCGCATCTCCTCGGCCGCAGGTACCGGCTCGGCTCGGGGGCGGGTGGACTCGCCGCCCACGTCGACCCAGTCGGCTCCCTCGGCGACGAGGGCTCGGGCATGGGCGATGGCGGCGTCGTGATCGAGGAAGCGGCCGCCGTCGGAGAACGAATCAGGGGTCACGTTGACCACACCCATGATTCGAGGACGACTGACCTGCACGGTCGCACATCCTACGCGCCCACCCGCACCTGGCGAATGCGCTGACGGCAGTGGTCGCTCCCGTTGCGTGGTCGTTCCTCGACACAGCGAGTGATGACAGGCACGGAACGTGCGGGCGCTCCCGCCCGTGCGGCGGGGCGGCCGGGCCGAGGAGGCCGGGTCGGTGCGGCCGGATCGGTGCGGCCGGATCAGTGCGGCCGGATCAGTGCGGCCGGATGATGAAGCGCATCGCCTCTTCGCGGGTGGCCACGTTGCTGCGGAACAGGCCTCGTACCGACGAGGTGACCGTGGTGGACCCCGGCTTGCGCACGCCCCGCATGGTCATGCACAGGTGCTCGGCCTCGATCACCACCATGACCCCGCGGGGCACGAGGGTGCGGTCGATCTCGTCCGCGATCTGGCCGGTCAGGCGCTCCTGCACCTGGGGCCGCTTGGCGTAGGCGTCGACCAGCCGCGCCAGCTTCGACAGCCCGGTGATGCGCCCGTCGGGACCGGGGATGTAGGCCACATGCGCCTTTCCCACGAAGGGGATGAGGTGGTGCTCGCAGATCGACGTGAGCGCGATGTCCCGGACCATCACCATCTCGTCATGGCCGGCGTCGAACGTGACCGCCAGGTGCGTGTCCGCCTGCTCGTGCAGTCCGGCGCACACCTCGGCGTACATGCGGGCCACCCGCTGGGGGGTGTCACGGAGGCCGTCACGGTCGGCGTCCTCGCCGATCGCCTCGAGGATCTCGCGCACGGCCTTGGCGATGCGATCGAGGTCCATCGGGGTGTCCAACGGGGGGAAATCCCGGCTCGGCCAGTCGTCAGCCATCGTCTCGTTGCTCCCCAGTGGTGTCAGGTGCCGGACGGCCGCGGGGCGCGCACGCCGCCGCGCCAGCGGCGGAGCCGCTCGCGCACCGCCTCGACGCGCTCGGCCGTGGTGGCCGGCTGCGCCTGCGGCTCGTCGGCGACCTCGGCCACCGTGAGGTCGACCGCGACGTTGTCGACCGGCGGGACGGTCGATGCCGTCGGGAGGGCGTCGAGCGGCACGTCGATGCCGGCGCCCTTGTCGATGTCGCCGAACACCTGGGCCAGGTCGCCGTCGTCGAGCGTCTCCTTCTCGACGAGGGACGAGGCCAGGCGGTCGAGCGTCGACCGGTGGGTGGTGAGGATGAACCGTGCCCGGTCGTGGGCGTGGTCGACCAGGCGGCGCACCTCGTCGTCGATCTGGCCGGCGACGTCGTCGGAGTAGGTGGCCTCGTGGCCGTAGTCCTTCCCCATGAACACCTCGCCCGACTTCGTGCCGAGCTGCTGGGGGCCGAGGCGGTCGCTCATGCCGTAGGTGGTGACCATGGCCCGGGCGATCTCGGTGCAGCGCTCGATGTCGTCGCTGGCGCCGGTCGTGGGATCGCCGAACACGAGCTCCTCGGCGGTGCGGCCGCCGAGCAGCATCGTCATGGTGTCGACCAGTTCGGTGCGGGTCTTCAGGTACTTGTCCTCGGTGGGCAGCGCCAGGGTCCACCCCAGTGCCCGGCCGCGGGACACGATCGACACCTTGTGGATGGGGTCGGTGCCCTCGAGCACGTGGCCGACCAGCGTGTGGCCGCCCTCGTGGTAGGCGATGATGCGCTTCTCGTGGTCGGACATCACCCGGGTCTTGCGCTCCGGGCCCGCCAGCACGCGGTCGATGGCGGCCTCCATGGCGGCCATGGTGATGTCGACGCCGTTGCGCCGGGCCGTGAGCAGCGCGGCCTCGTTCATGAGGTTGGCCAGGTCGGCGCCGGTGAACCCGGGGGTGCGGCGGGCGAGCACGTCGAGACGCACGTCGCCGGCGAGCGGCTTGCCCTTGGCGTGCACGTCGAGGATGGCCTTGCGGCCCTCGAGGTCGGGCTGGTCGACCACGATCTGGCGGTCGAAGCGGCCCGGCCGGAGCAGCGCCGGGTCGAGGATGTCGGGCCGGTTGGTGGCGGCGATGAGGATGACGCCGGTGCGGGCGTCGAAGCCGTCCATCTCGACGAGCAGTTGGTTGAGGGTCTGCTCGCGCTCGTCGTGGCCGCCGCCCATGCCGGCGCCGCGGTGGCGGCCGACGGCGTCGATCTCGTCGACGAACACGATGGCGGGCGCCGCCTGCTTGGCCTTGTCGAACAGGTCGCGCACGCGGCTGGCGCCGACACCGACGAACATCTCGACGAAGTCGGAGCCGGAGATCGGGAAGAACGGGACGCCGGCCTCGCCGGCCACGGCCCGGGCGAGCAGCGTCTTGCCGGTGCCCGGGGGCCCGTAGAGCAGGACGCCCTTCGGGATGCGGGCGCCGATCGCCTGGAAGCGGCCCGGATCCTGCAGGAACTCCTTGATCTCCTGCAGCTCCTCGACCGCCTCGTCGCACCCGGCGACGTCGGCGAAGGTGACGGACGGGTCGTCCTTCGACACCTGCTTGGCCCGGGACTTGCCGAACTGCATGACGCCCTTGCCGCCGCCCTGCATCATGTTCATGACCAGGAGGAACGCACCGACGAGCAGCAGGATCGGCAGGATGCTGAACAGCAGGCTGGTCCACAGCGAGTCCGACTGCTGGTCGGTCGAGACCTCGACGGCGGGCTCCGCCTCGTCGAGCTCCTCGACCAGCTCGTCGGCGAACTCGGCCGGGAACGCGACGCGGTACTCGGTGTCGTCGCTCAGCTTGCCGACGACCTCGTTGTCGCGATCCTTGATCTCCGCCGTGGCGACCTCGCCGGCGTCGATCGACCGCCTGAACTCGGAGAGATCGATGTCTTCGCGCTCCGGAGCCCGACTCGAGAACCGGAGGCCCACGAAGAGCACGGCGGCACCGATGACGAGATAGAGCAGGGCAGCTCTCGGGAATCGTTTCACGGTGCCGGTCAGGCTATCGGCGGATCACCCGGTGCGTCAGACCGGATTCCGCGGGCTGGCGGTCAGCCGTCGCCGCGGTAGACGCAGACGTAGGGCAGGTTGCGGAACCGCTCGCCCACGTCGAGGCCGTAGCCGAGGACGAACGCCGGAGGGATCTCGAAGCCCACGTAGCGCAGCTCCTCCTGCGTCTTCTGGTTGCCCTGGCGGAGGAAGAGGGCGCACACGTCGAGGCTCGCCGGCTGCCGGGCCATCAGGTTGCGCCGCAGGTAGGTGAGGGTGAGGCCCGAGTCGACGATGTCCTCGACGAGGATGACCCGCCGGCCGGCCAGGTCGATGTCGAGGTCCTTGACGATGCGCACGACGCCGGAGCTGCGGGTCGACGCGCCGTAGGACGACACCGCCATGAAGTCGACCTCGACCGGCAGGTGGATGGCGCGGGCCAGGTCGGCGAGGAAGACGAACGCCCCCTTGAGCACGCACACGAGCAGCGGCGGGTCGTCGCTGAAGTCCGCGGTGATCTGCGCGCCCAGCTCGGCGATGCGGTCGCGGATCTGCTGCTCGGTCACCACGACCTCGCCGAGCGCGGGCTCGTCGATGTGGTGGACGAAGCCGTTGCGCAGGCCGGGGGTGACGGGGACGACGCGAGCGGCGCGGGGGAGGTCCGCCTCGGGCGGGGCGTGGCCTGACGACGGGGGATCGATCGACATGCCCGAGTGAACCTACTGGCCCGGGGGCTCGAGGCGTAGCCGGCCGCCACGCCGCGCCACGCGCCAACCGCCGGCCAGCTCGCATGCGACCGCCTCACCGCGGGCGACCGCGAGCACGCGTTCGGTGGCC
Source organism: Acidimicrobiales bacterium (assembly GCA_036280455.1). Lineage (GTDB taxonomy): Bacteria > Actinomycetota > Acidimicrobiia > Acidimicrobiales > VFJN01 > ZC4RG19. The sequence continues at coordinate 6,107 of DASUQS010000298.1, read as the reverse complement.
GCGGCGTCCGGGGCGTAGCGCTCCGGGCCCCCGGGGCCGCCGCCGCGCAACCAGCGGCGGACCGCCCGGCGGGCGAGAGGCTCGGGTGCGGCGGTCAGCGCGCGGGCGTCCGCCGGGTCGAGCCCGGCGGCCAGGTCGTCGAGCAGGGCGGCGTCGTCGCGCAGCAGGTCCGCCTGACGGGCGAGGATGGGCACCACCTCGCGCGCCGAGATCTCGTCCAGCAGCGGGATCAGCTCGTGCCGCACCCGGTTGCGCCGGAACGCCGGGTCGTCGTTGGACGGGTCGGCGACCGGGCGGAGGCCCAGGTCGGCGCAGAGGGCGACGGTCTCTTGGCGCCGCAGCCGGCGCAGCGGGCGACGGGCGGGCCCCATGCCCGCCAGGCCGTCGAGCCCGGCGCCGCGCGCCAGGTTGAGCAGCACCGTCTCGGCCTGGTCGTCGGCCGTGTGCCCGGTCAGCACGTCGGAGGGCAGCACGCCGTAGCGGGCCGCCCGGGCGCGGGCCTCCAGGTTGGGACCGGGGGCGACCGCGACGGCCTCGGCCCGGAAGTCGGCACCGAACCGCTCGGCCGCCGCCCGCACGACCTCGGCCTCGTCCGCCGAACCGGGACGCAGCCCGTGGTCCACGTGGACGGCCGTCACCCGGCACCCTGCGTGGGTCGCCAGCACCAGCAGTGCCAGCGAGTCGGCGCCGCCCGACACCGCGCACGTCACGTCGGTGCCCGCCGCCGGGAAGTCACATCGGGCGAGGAGCCCGCTCAGGTGGGTCGTCCCGCTGGGACCGACCGATCCGGTGCGACGCGACTCCGGAGGCAATGGCTGCCGTTCCGACACTCTCGATGCGATCGCTTGCGGGGGCCGCACGTCATTGCCTCCAGAGTTCGGCGTCGCGAGTCATCGCCTCGGACCGGGTCGGCTACCCCACCAGTTCCTCGGAGAGGCGCACCCGGTCGAGCCACTCCTGCGGAGCCCTGATCTCCGCCAGGTTGGGCAGCCACTGCGGACCGCGCCAGGCGGCGTCGAGGGCGTCGGGTCCGCCGTGGCGCTCGACGTAGGCGATGAACGACTCGCCCTGCGCGTACTGCTTCATCTTGGCGTCGATGCCCATGAGCTTCTGGAGCACCTTGGCGGCGCTGCCGCCCTGGCGCCGGCGCTCCCGCAGCGCCCGGGAGAATCGCTCGGCGGACGGCACGTGGCCCTCGCCGGCGCGGTCCATGGTGACGTCGCCGTGGCCTTCGAGCAGGCTCATCATCCCGCCGATGCGGCCGAACAGGTCGCGCTGGTCGGGGCTGGCGAGCAGCGTGGCGATACCGCCCTCGTCGAGCGGGTTGTTGCCCGCCCGCAGGTCCTCGACCACCCGCGAGAAGGCGTCGAGGAAGCGCTTGGGGTCGGGATCGACCGCGTCGAGGGTGCTGTTCACCAGCGACAGGAAGTGGGGCCGCAGCCAGGGCACCCCGGTGAACTGGGCCCGGTGCGTGACCTCGTGGAGCGCCAGCCACAACCGGAACTCGCGCGGCGGGAACCCGAACCGCTTCTCGAGCGCCAGCACGTTGGGGCCGACGTAGTAGACGATGTCCTGGTCCTCGGGGTCCTCGTCCTCGATGATCAGCAGGTCGTACTGGCCGAGCACCCGGGTGGCCATCCACCCGAGCAGCGCCCCGACCTCCACCCCGGCGGCCCGGCGGGACACACCGCCGAACAGGGACGCGGCCCCGCGGCGGTCGTCCATCTTCTCGGCCATCCGGTCGGTCAGCGGACGCAGCAGCCGGCCGAAGCTGGCCAGGTTGGCCCGCACCCAGTCGCCCCGGTCGACCACCCGGGCCCGGGCCGCACCGCTGGACGAACGCAGGCCGGTCGCGCGCTCGACCAGCTCCTCGGCCTGGGCCGTGAGCTCGTCGAAGTCGGCGGCGAGGCGCTCGTAGTGATACGACGCGGCGAGCGGCTCCCGCCCGGCGACCCGGACCGCGACGCGCTCGGCGAGGCCCCAGTCGACCGGGCCGACCACCGGCTCTACCGGCCCTTCGGGTAGCGGGTCGACTCGACGTTCTTCAGGTATCCCGCTGCGAGCATCCCCAGCGTGCCGACCACACCGATGACGAGAACGACGGCGATCCAGTAGTGCCACACCACGGCGAACATGAGCGCATCGTAGGCACCCGCGGCGGGTTTCCACGAACCATCCTCGACCTGGGCCGCTCCTCAGCGCCCCTGCAGGGCCGCTGCTAAGGTCCCCGGCCTGAAGGGTGTGCCGGGAAGGGAAGTCCCGGCGTGAGTCATCGGGCCCGCGACCCGGAGCCCGATGCGTCGGGGTCCGCGCGGCAACGAGCTTGGGACGAGCTGCGAGCAACTGGGGGGCTGGCATGCGAGGAACCTGGGGGACAACGTGGGGTCTCTAGGCGACGGTGCCACCGCATCGCCGGTGACCCGCGCCGGCGAGGCCGCACCGGCCCGCCATCCCGCGCCTGCCCGAACAGTCGCGCCCACGGCGAGCGCACCACGTGCCCGTGCGCGACAGACCAGCGCCCCCCGCGAGCTCAGCCCTCCGGCCCGCTCACGCGGCAAGCGGGCGCTCGATCTGGCCGTCGCACTCTGCGCCGCCCCCGTCGTCCTGCCCCTCGGTCTCTTCTGCGCCGCGCTCATCAGGATCACCTCCCGCGGGCCCGCCCTGTTCAGGCAGCAGCGCGTCGGCCTGCACGGGCAGGTGTTCTCGATGTACAAGTTCCGCACCATGCGGGAGGACGCCGAGGAGCGTCTCCTCACCGACCCGGCGCTGTGGAACCAGTACGTCGAGAACGACTACAAGCTCCCGATCTCGGTCGATCCGCGGGTCACCCGCCTCGGCCGGTGGCTGCGGCGCACGAGCATCGACGAGCTGCCCCAGCTCATCAACGTCGTGCTGGGCACCATGAGCATCGTCGGTCCCCGGCCGGTCACCCAGGCGCAGTTCGACGCCTTCGCCGACGTCGTCGATGCCTACCAGGCCGTCCGTCCCGGCATGACGGGGTACTGGCAGGTGAACGGCCGGTCCGACATCCACTATCCCGAGCGGGCGGAGTTCGACCGCCACTACGTCGACGAGTGGTCGGTCGGCCTCGACGTGTCGCTCATCCTGCGCACGCCGTTCGCCGTCGTCGGCGGGCGCGGCGCGCACTGACCGGAGGGCGCGCGGCCACCGGCGCCCTCGGCGCCGGCCGTGGGGGCGGACTCAGACGCCTTCGGTGGGCTGCGAGGCCTCGTTGGCCAGAGCCGCGCGCACCTTGTCCATCAGGCTGTCGGGCACCTGCTCCTGGCACTTGCGGCGCACGACCTCGCGCAGCTCGGCCTCGAAGTCGTAGGGCTCGGCGCAGGGCTGGCAGCCGTCGAGATGCCGGTGGATCGCGGCCCGGCGCTCGTCGGTGAGCTCACCGTCGAGATAGCCGTACAGCTCGTGCAGTGCGTCTTGGCACTCGGAGTGGGGATCGGTCATCAGGTTCAGACGTGTGCGTCGTCAGGGACGGGGGCAGCGAGGTTGCGCTCGACTGCGAACTCGTACAACTGCTTCTGGAGCGCCTTTCTTCCCCGGTGCAGCCGACTCATGACCGTACCAATCGGGATGTCGAGGATGTCGGCGATCTCCTTGTAGTGGAAACCCTCGACATCCGCGAGCAGGACCGCCATCCGGAAGTTCTCCGGCAGGGCCTCGAGCGCCTGCTTGACCTCGTGGTCGGTGAACCGGTCGAGCAGCTCGTCCTCGGCGCTCCGCCCGGCCATCGCCGCCTCGAGGCCCCCGATGCGCCGGTAGAGGTAGAGGTCCTCCACGTCGTCGAGGTCGGTCTCGTCCGGCCGGCGCTTCTTGGCCCGGTACGTGTTGATGTAGGTGTTGGTGAGGATGCGGTAGAGCCAGGCCTTGAGGTTGGTGCCCTGCTGGAAGCCGCCGAACCCCCGGTAGGCCCGCAGGTAGGTCTCCTGCACCAGGTCCTCGGCGTCGGCCGGGTTGCGGGTCATGCGCAGGGCGGCCGCGTACAGCGACGGCATGAGATCCATCGTCTGTTCCGCGAACGTCGCCTGGTCGGCCATGGCCACGGACCCTACCGTCCCCTCCACCGCCGGAGCCACGGACCGGGCCCCGGCCTCGTCACGAGACCGGATCGAGCGCGCCGGCCGGGTACTGGACGCGCGGGCTCCACAGAAGGAAGCGGTCGACGCCCAGGCTGTGCAGGGCACCGATCATCGCCCGCACCTCGTTGTCGCCGTACGCCCCGCTCTCGAGCTCGAAGGCCTGGAGCCACGGGGCGATCACCACGCCCGTGCCCGCGGTGACCTCCTGGTAGCGGGTCAGCAGGGCGACCGCGAACTCGGCCGGCATGTGGGGCGGGTCGGGCACCCCGTAGCGACCCGCGGCCCAGTAGCCGGGGTAGATCTGCGGGCTGAGGTAGTCGGCGTTGCGGGCCATGCGGGCGACGTCCTGGCCGATCGGGTCCCCGGTGTCGGCCGCCATCCCCACGGTGGTCACGCCCTGGTAGGCGCCCCGGCGTCGCAGCTCGCTGTGCGACTCGGCGAGGAAGCCGGTGACGACGTCGGAGGGCGAGGCCGTCAACCCGGGCACGACGATCGTGTCGGGTTCCCCCGTGGGCAGCCGGACGTCGTCCCACAGGATGTCGTCGACGCCACGACTCACGGCCTCGACGGCGATGTCGAGGTTGTAGCGCCGCACCGCGGCGCTGGCCGGGTTGCTGAACTTGCCGAGCGTCTCGTAGGGGCCGCCCCGCACCGACTGGATGACCTGGTCGGCTTGGCCGGCGCCCCATGCGGCGTCGACGAGTCGGGGATCGCGGAACGCGGCGATGCGCCCGATGACGCGCACGCCCCGCTCCTCGAGCAGCGCGACGGCCTCCTCGAGGTCGTAGTGCGGGGTCACGGCGCCGATCTCGAGCGCCCGGGGCACCTCCGAGTCGTAGCCGACCGTGCCGGTGTCGTCCTTCAGGTCGATCTGGACGGCGTCGATGCGGCCCTCGTCGGCGAGCCGGAGGATGCCGTCGCGCAGCGGACCGTTGCTCCACGCCGCTGCGGTGACGTGGACCCCGCGGAGGCCGGGGTAGGTGATGGGGATGACCACCTGGGTCGTCGTCGTGTTGCCGGCCCGGTCGGCGGCCTCCAGGGTGATCGGCCCGGGGGGCGCCCGGTCGAAGCCCAGCGAGAACGCCCCGTCGTCGCCGACCTCGACCTCGTCCCCGTCGGCGGTGAGCGTCGCCCCGGCCTCGACGGTGCCCGTGACCTCGGCGGATTCGTCGATGGCGACGGGGTCGAGGGCGGTGGGGACCTCGAGCGTGGGCGGCGTGCCGTCGACCGTGAAGTCCCAGCGGTGGATCGAGTCGCCGAACACGGCGCGGGGCACGGCGACCTCGATGCTGTGCTCGCCCTCGGTCAGCGGGGTCGGCGGGCGCCACACCATGAACGTGCCGAGGACCCCGGGTTCCTCGATCAGCTCGCCGTCGACCGTCAGCGTCGCCTCGGCGGCCTCCTCCTCGTTGGAGAACTCGAAGCGCACCTCGAAGGCGGCGGCCGCGAACGTGGTGATGGCGTCGCCGTCCTCGATGCCCGTCTGTTCGACCTGGACGCGCGTGGCCCGGTAGACGAGGAAGGCGACCAGCGCGATCGTCGCCAGCGCCACCAGCGCCGCGACCACGGTGCCGAACTCGATGTACCGCTTCTTCTGGCGGAACATGACCGGCCCCTCGGGCTGGCTGTCGTGCATGGTGAGGGGGCCGGGACCGAGGTCGAGCCGCCCGCTGGCGAACGGCCCGGTGCGCTCGCGTCGACGGGACAGGCGCCGCCGACGCCGGCGGGTGTCGGGCGTGTTCCCGGGGGCGTCGCTGAGCGGAGTGGTCACCACCGGAGAGTTTCCCTCACCAGCACCCGGAGCGGGCGTGACGGGGCCAGTCCGTCATCGCACCGTCATGGACGGGCGAGGGGCACCTCGCCGGTCACCGGCGGAGGGAACACCGTGCGCTCGTCGCTCGCCGCGGGCAGGACGCCGTCCAGGTAGTCGGCGAGGGCGGCGGAGGTTCCGACGTCGGTGCCCGCCGCCTCGGACAGGAACCACCGGTGCTCCAGCACCTGGTGGAAGATCTC
>DASUQS010000297.1:0-3119 GCA_036280455.1 Acidimicrobiales bacterium | reverse complement strand
TCGAGCAGCAGCTCGTCGACGCCCTTGTCCCAGTGCTCGGCGAAGCGGGTGCAGCCCATGCCGACGATGGCGACGCGGTCGCGGATGCCGTGCGAGCCCATGTCAGCTCCCCTCCCCGGTGGCGGCCGCACCCGTGCGGATCGGCCGGGCCTTCCAGAAGTAGTTGTGGATGCCGTCGGACGTGAACAGCTTGCGGAACGTCATCTCGACTCGTCCACCGATGGTGACGTCGTCGACGTCGACATCGGTGAGCTCGACGGGCAGGCGGCCGCCGCCGTCGAAGTCGACCACCGCGAACACGACGGGCGGTGACGGCGAGTAGGCGAGCCGGTCGATCGTGTAGGTGACGATCGTCCCGGTGGCGTCGGCCATGGGGCGAGCCTCGTCGTCGGCCGGTGACGGCGGCAGGTGCACCTCCCCCTCGTCGTCCTCCGACCCGACGAAGCCGAACTTCCAGTCGCGCGAGCGGGCGGCGGCGGACGCGGAGGGTCGGGCCGGCTCCGGGCGGCGGGGCGGCTCGACCGGCAGGTAGCCCCGCCAGGCCAGCACCTTGCCGTACGGGACCGGGCCACCGGTGGCGACCTGGTCGGCGACGGTCGGGCTCGGCCGAGCGGCAGCGAGCGCCTCGGTGGTGCGGAACAGCACGACGTCGGCGCCGTCGGCCAGCACGACCAGGGCGATGACCTGGCCGGGCGTGGCGGCGTCGAGGGCGTCGGCCAGCAGGAGGCCGGGGTGGGCGGCGCCGGTGAAGCCGACCGTGGCGGCGAGCCCGGGAGCGAGCTTGGGGCCGAGGCCCAGCTTCTTGCCGAACGCGGTGACGGCCCGGGCGTGCGACGAGGCGACGACGACGCGGTCCACCTGGTCGGCCGCGATCCCGGCCGCGCCCAGCGCGCCGTGCCAGGCGTCGAGGCCGAGGCCGACGTAGCGGGTCTCGCCGAAGCGCTCCTCCCACTGCTTCGAGCCGGTGTCGCCGGGCGTGCGCCAGCGGTCGAGGAACTCCTCGGTGGCGCCGCCGGTGCCGATGACCTCGGCGAGCAGCGGGCCCTGGTCGGCGGTGCCGACGAGCAGGGCCGATGCGCCGTCGCCGCCGGCCGCCTCGTCGGCGGAACCGGGGCGGCCGGTGCGCACGTCCGCCGTGACCACCAGGGCCGGCTTGCCGGTGGCCATGCCGGCCCACAGGGCGCCGGCGGCGGAACGGACCGCGCCGTTGACGTCGTACGCCGGTGCTCCGGAGGGCAGGCGCAGTGCCGCGTGCACCGCGGTGGCGTTCGTCTTGTCGAGGTAGGGCGGGGCGACCGTGGCGAACCACAGCGACGCCAGCTGGTCGGCCCCGACCGGCGCGGCCCGCAGCGCGGTGCGGGCCGCGGCGACGCCCATCGTCGTCGCGTCCTCGTCGTAGGAGGCGACCGTGCGGGTGCCCTTGCCCCCACCGGTGCCGGCGACCGCGGCGATCTCGGACCGGTCGAGGCGGCGGTACGGCAGGTAGGCGCCGTAGCTCAGGATCCCCCGTGATGCCATGCGTCCAGGCTACGGCGGAATCTGACGGGTCGTCACATCCGGTCGTAGCCTGCGGTCATGCAGCTCGGAGACGTGGTGAACGGGGACGCAGCGCACTTCGGCAAGCCGCTCGACGGCGTGCGGGTGCTGGCGGCCGAGCAGATGCAGGCACTCCCCTACGCCACGCAGCTCCTCGCCCGGCTCGGCGCGGACGTCGTCAAGGTCGAGCACCCCGGCAGCGGCGAGTCCGGGCGGGGCTCGTTCCCCCACATGCTCGACCCCGAGGGCCGCAAGGTCGGCGCCACGTTTCTGCGCAACAACCTGGGCAAGCGCAGCGTGGCCCTCGACCTCAAGCACCCGCGCGGCCGGGAGCTGTTCCTGTCGCTCGTCCCCCGCTTCGACGTCGTGTGCGAGAACTTCAAGGCCGGGACGATGGACCGCCTCGGCCTTGGCTACGACGTCATCGCCGAGCACCATCCCGGCGCGATCTTCCTGTCACTGTCCGGCTTCGGCAACACGGTCGACACCCCCTACCGGGCCTGGCCCGCCTACGCATCGATCGTCGAGGCCATGTCGGGCATCTACGAGTACAAGCGCGACCCCGACGGCCGACCCCGGGCCAACCCGGTCGGCGCCCTCGGCGACATCAGCTCGGCGCTGTTCGGCACCATCGGCGTGCTCGCCGCCCTGCGCCACCGCGACCGCACCGGCGAGGGCCAGCAGATCGACGTCGCCATGCTCGATGCCGTCGTCGCCATGACCGACATCGTCACCAACCTGTGGTCGATGGGCATCCACGGGTCGGTCGAAGACGAGATCAAGGCGATCGTCGACACCTTCGCCGCCGGCGACGGGTGGTTCGTGCTCCAATGCGTGCGCCCCCAGCACTTCACCGCCCTCGCCGCCGTGATCGGCAAGCCCGAGTGGAACGAGGACCCGCGCTTCGCCACGTCCGCCGGCTGGATCGACAACATGGCCGAGGTGCGCGCCGCCATCGAGGCATGGGCCGCACCGCTGACCAAGCACGAGGCCGCCGCTGCGCTGAGCGCCGCGGGCCTGGCATCCGGACCGTGCCTCACCCCGCCCGAGGTCATCGCGGACGACCACGTCGCCGCCCGCGACATGCTGGTCGAGGTGCCCCGCACCGACGACGCGGACGGGGGCCCGATCCTCGTCCCCGGCAACCCGGTCAAGATGTCGAAGGTCGCCGAGGGCCCCGAGACCCGGGTGCCGTGGCTGGGCGAGCACACCGCGACCGTGCTGGCCGCCGAGCTGGGACTGGCCGACGCCGAGCTCACCGACCTGCGCGCGCAGGGCGTCATCGTCTGAGTCCGTGGCATAGCCTGCGTCACGGACAGGCGGGACCGGATGGCAGGCCGGTGAAGGAGCGGGGAGGGCACATGCACCCGGAGCTGGACGCCGAGCAGGCGTACTTCGACCGCGCGCTCGAACAGCGCGAGATCGCTCGAGCGCAGCGCGGGCGGAGCGCCGAGCTGGCCGCGGATCCGAAGTCGGCGGTCGAACTGCGCAACCGGCTGGGCACCACCGACGTCGATCCCGACGAGGCCGTCGCGTTCGGCCGCATCGAGGACGACGAGGGCCCGCTCTACATCGGCAAGGCG
>DASUQS010000296.1:0-19202 GCA_036280455.1 Acidimicrobiales bacterium | reverse complement strand
CCCCCCCGGTAGGAGGCCACCGGACTGGTGCGCCTGCGCGTCGGCCCACGCCCGCCACGGATGGCCCTCCAGCGCGTCGGTGCGCAGCGGCGCGACCTCCTCGACCAGCTCGCGCCGGCGGGCGGCGGTGAACGACGTGGCCACGCCGACGTTGTGCAGCGTGCCGTCGTCGTCGTGCAGGCCGACGAGAAGCGAGCCGATGCCCTGGCCGTCCTTGTGCCAGCGGAACCCGGCCACGACCACGTCGGCCGTGCGCTGGTGCTTCACCTTGAGCATGGTGCGACCGTCCTGGACGTAGGGCGAGTCCGCCGGCTTGGCCATCACACCGTCGAAGCCGGCACCCTCGAAGCGCCGGAACCAGTCCTCCGCGGTGTCGGCGTCGTCGGTCACCGGAGTGACCCGCACCGAGGTCGACGGGGTCACGCCCTCCTCCAGGAGGCGTCGCCGCTCGGCCAGCGGCCGCCCGCACAGGTCGTCGTCGCCGAGCGCGAGGAGGTCGAACGCCACGAACGTCACCGGCGTCTCGGCGGCCAGCCTGTTGATCCGCGACGAGGCCGGGTGGATGCGCTGCTGCAGGGCCTCGAAGTCGAGCCCCTCGCCCGTGACGACGACCAGCTCGCCGTCGACCACGCAGCGCTCGGGCAGGGCGGCGCGCAGCGGGTCGAGCGCCTCGGGGAAGTAGCGGGTGAGCGGTCGGTCGTTGCGGCTGCCGAGCACCACCTCGTCGCCGTCGCGGAACACGATGCAGCGGAAGCCGTCCCACTTCGGCTCGAACAGCAGCCCCTTCGCGCGGGGCACCTCGTAGATCGCCTTGGCGAGCATCGGCTTCACGGGCGGCATGATGGGCAGGTCCACGCCCGCAGACTATGGGTGGCGCCCGCGATGTCGCACGAGTGGCCGCGTGACGCAGACGGACGCGTGTCGAACAATCGCGTTACGAGCGGCGCGGGCGTGGACCGTTGACCGTAGGTTGTCGAGCCTCAGGCGGTCGGACGATGGGGCCGGGGATGCGAGGCGTCGGTGGGCAACCGCTGCGCGCCAGCACCTGCACAGGCGCCGCCACAAGGAGGCCCGCCATGGCGGCGGGCGAGGAGGAGACATGCGAGCACGCGCGCTGGCGGCCACCGCGGCTGTCTGCATCACTGCGACCACCTGGGTCACGGGTGCACCCGCCTGGGCGCAGGCGGATCCCCCGCCGGTCGAGGTGCTTCCGACGAGCGGCCCGCCAGGGTCGATCGTCACGGTCACCGGCGCGGGCTGCGACAGCCCCGCGCAGGCCGGCGCAGAGCTCTGGGATGCGGTCGCCGGAGGGTCGGTCGACGTGGCCTTCGCAGACGTTGCCGCCGACGGCATCTGGACGGTCGATCTGGCGGTGCCCGAGGACAGGACGCCGGGTGAGATGCTCGAGGTCCGGTCCTGGTGCGAGCTCGGGCCGGGAGACAACTGGGACTACGCCCAGGGCGAGTTCGAGGTCACCGACCCGCGTCCGACCGTCCTGCCGCTCTCGGTGACACCGACCAGCGGACCGGTCGGCACGACCATCTCGGTCTCGGGAACGGACTGTGCCGGCGACGAGGTCGAGTTCGCGCTGCTCGCAGGCACCGGCATCGACGACATCACCGCGATCGTCGATGCCTGGTCGATGGAGCCCGCCGATGACGGGTCGTGGTCGGGCGAGCTGCTCGTGTACGACACCATGATCCCGGCGATGGGCGACGGTGCGGAGATCGACGTCGTGCCAGGTGGCGACTACTTCGTCGCTGCGGCCTGCGTCTTCTATCCCACCGACGTGCCCGAGGCCCCCAGCCCCGACGAGATCATCTTCTCGGACACCGTCGGTTTCGACATCACGGGCGACGGAACCGCGCCCCGGTCGGACCCGCCACCCGCCACCGAGATCGTTCCGGCGCAGGCCCAGCCGGCGACGCCGGTTGCCGGGAACCCCAGCTACACGGGCTGACCACCGGTCGCACCGGCGACACCTGGGAATCCGGCCCCGCTGAGCCGGAACGCGACACGGCCCCGCCCCTCCGTGAGGAAGGCGGGGCCGTTGCGCGTACGGCTACATGTGCGTCGAGGTCAGGCCGGCCGCCGGGTCACGCCTCGATGTGCACCGGGGTGCCGAGCGGCAGCTCCGCGACGAGCGCGGTGATCGCCTCGTTCGTCATGCGGATGCACCCGTGGCTGACGTCGGTGCCGATGGCTTCGGGCTCGTTGGTGCCGTGGATGCCGATGACGCCGTCGCCACCGTTGAACTCCTCGAGCTCGTTCGAGAAGCCGGACAGGCCGTAGGCGTAGTGCCCGTAGGGGCCGTTCGGGTCCGGCGGCTGGAGCAGTTCCTTGATGTAGTAGACCCCGCCCGGGGTGGGCGTGGACGCCGTGCCGACACCGATCGGCTCGTCCGCGATGACCTCGTCGCCCTTCGTGACGACGAGGCGGTGCTCTGTCAGCTTCACGTCGATGCTGTAGGCGTTGTCGGCCACCGTCACGTCGGCGGAACGGATGAAGCCGGTCGACCCGTTCGGCCGGATCGGCAGGTACACCTCCAGCCACTCGCCCTGGTCCTCCTTCACGAGGAAGACGAGCGGCGCACCGTTCTCGTTGGGGTTGTCGAGCAGCGTGGTGGGCTCGGCGTCGCCGGCCGTGGCGTAGACCTGGACCTGCGCCGGCACGGCCGTGGCGGCCTGCGATCCCGTCGACGGCGCCGCGGCGACGGCATCGGCGTCGCTCGACTCCTCGGTGGTGGTCGTCGTCTCGTCGGTGGCGTCGTCGTCGCTGGAGCCTCCGCCACACGCGCTCACCAGCAGGAGCGATGCGGCCAACCCAGCTGCGATCTGTTGAGGTTTCGGTCTCACGCGGCGAACGTACTGGTCGCCGCGGCCCCCATGCCAGACAGGCCGGACGGTCGCCGTGAGGCGGTTCGCACGGAATTTCGGGGTGCCCCGAAAGCGCAACTACCGTGGCCGCATGGTGGACCACCCGATGAGCGACCGGCTCGCCGACCTGGCCAAGCGCAAGGAAGAGGCGCTCGCTCCCGGCACCGACAGGGCCCGTCAGCGCCAGCACGATCGCGGCAAGCTGCTCGCCCGCGAGCGCATCGAGCTGCTGCTCGATCCGGGCACGTTCCACGAGCTCGACCTGCTCGCCCGCCGGCCCGCCGAGTCGGGCTTCGACGACCGGCCCTACACCGACGGCGTCATCTGCGGGTGGGGCACGGTCGACGGCCGCAAGGTGTTCGTCTTCTCGCAGGACTTCACGGTGTTCGGCGGGGCCCTGGGCGAGGTGTTCGCCGACAAGATCCACAAGCTCATGGACCTGGCCCTCAAGGTCGGGGCCCCGGTCGTCGGCATCAACGACGGCGCCGGCGCCCGCATCCAGGAGGGCGTCGTCAGCCTCGACAGCTACGGCGGCATCTTCTACCGCAACGTGCAGTCGTCGGGCGTGATCCCGCAGATCAGCGTGATCATGGGCCCGTGCGCCGGGGGCGCCGTGTACTCGCCCGCGATGACCGACTTCGTGTTCATGGTCGAGGACACCTCGTACATGTTCATCACCGGCCCCGACGTGGTGAAGACGGTGACCGGCGAGGAGGTCACCCAGCAGGAGCTGGGCGGCGCGATCGCCCACGCCTCCAAGTCGGGCGTCTGCCACTTCACCTCGGCCGGCGACCAGGCGTGCATCGAGGACGTCCGCTACCTGCTCAGCTACCTGCCCTCCAACAACCTGGAGGAAGCGCCGATCGTCGCCGTCGAGGACGACCCGGGGCGGAGCTGCCCGGAGCTGCGCGACATCATCCCCGCCTCCTCGAACCAGCCCTACGACATGGGCAAGGTCATCGAGGCCGTGGTCGACGACGGGGAGTACTTCGAGTACGCCCGCCGCTGGGCGCCGAACATCCTCTGCGCCTACGCCCGCCTCGACGGCCACGTGGTCGGCATCGTCGGCAACCAGCCGATGCACCTGGCCGGCGTGCTCGACATCGAGTCGTCCGAGAAGGCCGCCCGGTTCGTGCGCACCTGCGACGCCTTCAACATCCCGCTCGTCACCTTCGTCGACGTGCCGGGCTTCCTCCCGGGCGTCGACCAGGAGCACGGCGGCATCATCCGCCACGGCGCCAAGCTGCTCTACGCCTTCTGCGAGTCGACCGTGCCCCGCGTGCAGGTCGTCACCCGCAAGGCCTACGGCGGTGCCTACGTGGTGATGAACTCGAAGTCGATCGGCGCCGACCTCGCCTACGCCTGGCCGTCGGGCGAGCTGGCCGTCATGGGCCCGCAGGGCGCGGTCGAGATCGCCTACCGGCGCGAGATCGAGGCCTCCGACGACCCGATCGCCCGCAAGGCCGAGCTGGTCGAGGAGTACACCGACCGCTTCGCCAACCCGTACCAGGCGGCCGAGCGCGGCTACGTCGACGACGTCATCGACCCGGCGGAGACCCGCACCAAGCTGATCGCCGGGCTCGACATGCTGCGCTCCAAGCGCGAGGACCTGCCGAAGCGCAAGCACGGCAACGTGCCGCTGTAGGCCCGGCCGATGACCACCCCTGCGACCCCCACCGGCACGCCCGCGGGCGCCGACGTCACCGTGTCCCGCGGCGGCGACGCGTCCGACGAAGAGGTGGCCGCCATCGTCGCCGCGGTCGAGGTCGCGTGGCCCCGGCCCGCCGCCCCGGCCGCCAGCACCGCGCCGCCGCGCTGGCGGTTCTCCGGACGCTGGTGGACCAAGCCGGTCCCCCTGCGCCGCAACCGCCCCTGGTAGCCGCCCGATAGCCTCACGGCCGTGGATCTGACAACCGTCGCCGACGACGAGGTCGTGCTCCACGACGGCACCGTCGAGCACCGGTACGAGGGGCTCGACCCCGACACGCCCTATGAGTTCCAGGGGCATCCGCTGCGCACGCTCGCCCGGCCTCCGGGCGAGCGGCTGGCCACCGTGTGCACGGTGAACGACGTGCACTTCGGGGAGGTCGAGTGCGGCATCCTCAACGGCATCGACGACCACCCGATCTACACCGCCGCGCCCGGCGACGACCCCTACCCCGAGGTGATGAACCGGGCGGCGATCGCCGACATGAGGGCGGTCCACCCCGACGCCGTCGTGGTGAAGGGCGACCTGACGGCGATGGGCACCCGTGCGGAGTACCAGGCGTTCCTCGACGCCTACGGTCCCGCCTTCGGCGAGAAGCTCGTGCACGTGCGAGGCAACCACGACGCCTACTACGGCGAGGACTTCGCCTCGCACGCGCCGCTGGCGGTCACCCTCCCGGGCGTCACGCTGGCGGTGCTGGACACGTCGATCCCGCGCCTGGCATCGGGCGGCGTGTCCGCCGAGTCGATCGAGTGGCTCGACACGCTGGCGGCCGAGGCCGACCGCCCGGTGCTGGTCTTCGGCCACCACCACGCCTGGGACCCCGACTCGAGCGAGCGGCCGGAGGCGTACTTCGGCATCAACCCCGACGACTCCGAGCGGCTGGTCGAGGTCGTGGCCCGGCGGCCCCGCATCGTCGGGTACTTCGCCGGGCACACCCACCGGAACCGGGTGCGGCACTTCTCGGCCACCGGCGCGGTGCCGTGGGTCGAGGTGGCGTGCGTCAAGGACTTCCCCGGTGCGTGGGCCGAGTACCGCGTGTTCGAGGGCGGCATCCTGCAGGTCTTCCGCCGCATCTCGGCGCCGGAGGCCCTCGCGTGGAGCGAGAAGACCCGGGACATGTACGGCGGGCTGTACGAGGGCTACGCGTTCGGCGCCCTCGACGAGCGCTGCTTCCCGATCCGCACCGACCGCGCCTGAGCCGGTCGGCTTGTGCACCGCTGGTCACCTGGCCTACCACCTGACCCCGTGAGCGACGAGCAGAACCCCGCGACCTCCTCCGCCCCGCCGCCGCCGGCCGGGCCCCTCGTGGGCCTGCGGGTGCTCGACCTGGCCACCGTGATCGCGGGGCCGGGCGCCGCCCGGTACCTCGCCGACTTCGGGGCGGACGTGCTCAAGATCGAGCGCCCCGACACCGGCGACGCCACGCGCACGCTCGGCCTGCCCGACCCGCGGGACGGCACGTCCGCCTACTGGAAGGTCGTCGCCCGCAACAAGCGGTGCGCCACCGTCGACCTCAAGTCGGACGAGGGGCGGGAGACCATCCTGCGGCTGGTGGAGGACGCCCACGTCGTCATCGAGAACTTCCGCCCCGGCGTGATGGAACGCCTCGGACTCGCGCCCGATGTCCTGCTCGCCCGCAACCCCCGCCTGGTGATCTGTCGCGTCACGGCCTTCGGCCAGGCCGGGCCCTACGCCAACAAGCCGGGGTTCGCCACGCTGGCCGAGGCGATGTCCGGGTTCGCGTCCATCAACGGTGAGGCCGACGGCGGGCCGTTGCTGCCCCCGATCGCACTGACCGACGAGGTGACGGCGCTGGCCGCCGCGTTCTCGATCATGGCGGCGCTGCACTCGGGCGTCGGCCAGGTCGTGGACGTGACGCTGCTGGAGTCGCTGCTGCAGTGCATGGGGCCGCTGCCGCCGGCGTACGGGCTGACCGGGTACGTGCAGCAGCGCGCCGGGTCGAGCCTGCCGTACACCGTGCCGCGGGGCACCTGGCTCTGCAGGGACGAGCGGTGGGTGGCCGTGTCCGCCTCGGCGGAGACGGTGGGCCGGCGCGTGATGGAGCTGATCGGGCTCGGAGGGCGGGAGGACCTGCAGAGCTTCGCCGGCCGCATCGCCGCCCGGGAGGAGATCGACGCCCGCATGGCCGAGTTCTGCGCGGCGCGGACGGCGGACGAGGTGGTGGCCGCGTTCGACGCCGCGCACGCCGCGGCCGCGCCCGTCTACGACATGGCCGACGTCTTCGCCGATCCGCAGCTCGCGGCCCGCGAGTTCATCGTCGAGGCCGACGGCGTGCCGATGCAGGGCCTCGTCGCCAAGCTGTCGGAGACGCCCGGCGCGGTGCGGTGGGCCGGCCGGGCGGTCGGCGCGGACGACCCGCCCCGCTGGGCCGACTGACGGGTGCAGTAGCCCGCCGTGCTCGCCGATCTGCTCGCCCACCCCGGCGTGGAAGAGGTGTGCGATCTGCGGAGCCCGTTCGGGCTGATGGCGTTCCACGGCGGGAACCTGGAACCCGGCACGGACGCCATCGCCGCCCGGGCGGCGGATCGGGCCGGGGCGTCGCTCTACGCGGTGCGCCAGCCGGCCGACCTCTACTGGCACGTGCCCTCGGTGGCGTTCGACCCGGCGGCGTCGGCGGCTCTGGCCGCGTTCGTCGACCACGTCGACGTGGCGGTGACGATCCACGGCTACGGGCGTCGGGACATGTGGACCACCCTGCTGGTCGGTGGACGCAACCGCAGGCTCGCCGGCCACCTGTCCGGAGCGCTTCGCACCACCCTCGGCGACGGGTTCACGCTGGTGGACGATCTGGCTGCCATCCCCCGCGAGCTGCGCGGGATGCACCCCCGCAACCCCGTGAACCTGCCCCGTCACGGTGGCGCCCAGGTCGAGCTGCCGCCGCGGGTGCGCCCGGGCACCGGTGCGCCCACCTACCGGCCGGAGTACGAGGACGCGGTCGTGGATGCCCTCGTGGCGGTCGCGGCGGATCCGTCGACCGTGCGGGGGTGAACCCGCCTGCCCGACGCGGCCACTGACTGGGGTGCGCAGCGGGACCGGCCGCTACCGTACGCCTCGGGACGTGCCCTGTGCGCGCACGGGGCACCACAGGCAGGGGTAGGGATGGGCACCACTCTCGACATCGCGGGCGACCGCGGTCCGGCGGCTGAGGGATCACCGCAACGGCACGCGCGCCATGGCCGACGACGCTCCTGGGCGGCGCGCGTCCGTCCCCGGCTACCGGTGTTCCTGCTGCCCGCTCTGACGGCGGTGGTGTACGTGATGCTCGGGTGGTCCCGCCGCTGGACGCTCGACGACGCGTTCATCAACTACCGGGTCGTCAAGCAGATCGAAGCGGGCAACGGGCCGGTCTTCAACACCGGGGAGCGGGTCGAGGTGGCCACCAGCACGGCGTGGCTGGTGATCTTGACGGTCGGCGACCTGCTGAGCCCGCTCAGCCTCGAGTGGACCGCCCTCGTCCTCCAGCTGGCGTGCGGCATCGCCGGCCTCCTCCTCGGGATGGCCGGCGCCCTCCGCCTCGCCGAGCTGCGGGGCACGGGCTCGACCGGGTGGGTCGTCCCCGTGGGAGCCGCGGCGTTCTTCGCCCTGAAGGTGTCGTGGGACTTCGCCACGGGCGGCCTGGAGAACGGCCTCGGGATGGCGTGGATGGGCGGGTCCTTCTGGGCGGTGGTCGTGGCGTGCTGCCTCGATGCCTCCTCGGGCGACGGGACCCTCTCCCGCCGGCGACTCCGGGCCACTGCCGTGCTGGTGGGGCTGGGGATCGTCGTCCGCCCCGACTTCGCCCCGTTCTGCGCCGGTCTGGCGTTGCCGCTCGGCGTCGTCGCCTGGCACCGGGATCGCGTGCGTGGGCTGCTGTCGGTCGGTGTCGCGGCTGCCGCGCTGCCGCTCGCCGTCCAGGTGTTCCGCATGGGGTACTACGCCCAGCTCGTCCCCAACACCCTGCACGCCAAGTCCAGCTCGCTGTCATGGTGGGACCAGGGTTGGGTCTACCTCGCCGAGTTCGCCGGGTCGTACCTCCTGGTCGTGCCCGTGGCCGCCGCGGTCGTGTGGCTGGCGGCGCTGTGGTGGGGGGACGCGCCGCCGGCCGGCGGCGACGGCACGTCGCTCCAGGCGTGGCGAACGGTGGTCGTCGGGGTCGAGCTCGGCGCAGCCGCCCACGTCCTCGGCGTCGTGCGGGTGGGCGGCGACTACATGCACGGGCGTCTGCTGCTCCCGGCCTGGTTCGCTCTCCTGCTCCCCGTCTTCGCCGTCCGGGCGAGCGAGCTGCGATCACGTCGCTCGGCGGTGCCGGCGATCGTCATCGGCGTCTGGGCCGTCGCCGCCGCGGCGATGCTGCGCCCGGCATCTGGCACGCTGTTCAACGATGCGGCCACCGAGCACCTCTCGGCGCGGCAGATCGAGGAGCTGGGGATCGACGACAGCGGCTCCCGGGGGATCGTCGACGTCCGCCACACCGCTGCCGACCCGCACGGGTCGCACCCCGTCGAGGCCGACGACTACCTCGACGGGATGTTCCCCCACGAGCTGCCTCCCGACCTCGACGGTGACTGGTACGACCCCCGGAGGTACGCGCCTGGCTGGGGCGGCGGCCTGCCGGTGCACCCGTCGGTGAACGCCACGGTGGTCCCCGCGTACATGCTGGGGGTCGCCGGGTACGTGACACCGCTCGACATCTGGGTCTACGACCGGCTCGGGCTCGCCGACCCCGTCGTGGCGCGAGCCGAGCTCGTCGGTCGTGGCACGGCGGGGCACGAGAAGGTGCTCGGCTCGCCGTGGGTGGCTGCGGCGTTCGTGAGCCCCCGGTACGAGGTCCGTGATCCCCTCAGGTTCGCGCCGATGGATCCGCTGGCCTTGACGTGGACCGCCACAGGGGTGCCCCGGGAGGTCGACGCGGCGTCGTTCGCGGCGGACCGGAGGGCGGCACGCCGCGCGCTGGATTGCGGCGGGTTGAGGGAGCTGGTGCACGACACCCGCGCCCCGCTCGACGCCAAGCGCTTCCTGGGCAACATCGTCGACGCGGTGCGCCTCCACGATGTGAGCATCCCCGCCGACCCGCACGAGGCGCGCGACGAGTTCTGCGGGCGGTGACCGCCCGACGCCACCGGGCGGGCGGCCTCAGTCCCGGGCGGCGACCACGAGGTCGACGATCTCGTCCATGATGCGCACGAGCTCGAAGTCCTTCGGCGTGTAGACGGCGGCGACGCCGGCGTCGACCAGCGCCTGACGGTCCTCCTCCGGCACGATGCCGCCAGCCACGACGGGGGCGTCGACGCCGGCGTCGCGCACCAGCCGCACCACGGCGGGCACCAGCTCGAGGTGCGATCCCGACAGGATCGACAGGCCGATCACCTCGACGTCCTCCTCGACGGCGACCGCGGCGATCTGCTCCGGCGTGAGCCGGATGCCCTGGTAGATGACCTCGAGACCGGCGTCGCGGGCGGCGACGGCGATCTGCTCGGCCCCGTTGGAGTGGCCGTCGAGCCCCGGCTTGGCCACCAGCAGGCGGGGCGGACCGTCGGGCAGCGCCCGGACCCGCTCGGCGATGGCGCGCAGGCCGGTCGACCCGCCGCCGGCGCCCACCGCGGCGGCCACGCCGGTCGGGGCCCGGTACTCGCCGAACACCTCGCGCAGCGCGCCGGCCCACTCGCCGGTGGTGCCGCCCGCGTGGGCCAGCTCGATGGTGGCGGCCATGACGTTCTCGTCGCCCTCGGCGGCCTGACGCAGCCGGTCGAGCGAGCGCTTGACGGCGTCGTTGTCGCGCTCGGACCGCCAGGCCTGCAGCTCCGCCACGGTCTGCGCCTCGAGCGCCGGGTCGACCTTGAGGATGTGGCCCTCGGCGTCGCCGCCGGCGGTGAGCGGCGACGGCTCGGTCTCGGTGAAGCGGTTGACGCCGACGACGGTCAGCTCGCCGTCCTCGATGTGGCGGATGCGCTCGGCGTGGCTGCGGACGAGGCGACCCTTGAGCTCGTCGATCGCCTCGAAGGCGCCGCCCAGCTCCAGCACCTCGTCGAGCTCTGCCGAGGCGGACTCGACCAGCTCGGCCGTGCGGCCCTCGACCACCTTCGAGCCCTCGAACAGATCGGGGTACTCCAGCAGGTCGGACTCGAACGCGAGCACCTGCTGCATGCGCAGCGCCCACTGCTGGTCCCAGGGGCGGGGCAGCCCGAGCGCCTCGTTCCACGCGGGCAGCTGCAGCGACCGTGCCCGGGCGTCGCGGCTGAGGGTGACGCCCAGCATCTCCAGCACGATGCGCTGCACGTTGTTCTCGGGCTGCGCCTCGGTCAGCCCGAGGCTGTTGACCTGCACGCCGTAGCGGAAGCGCAGGGCCTTCGGGTCGGTCACGCCGTAGCGCTCCCGGCCGAGGCGCTCCCACATCTGGCCGAAGGCCCGCATCTTGCAGGTCTCCTCGACGAAGCGGATGCCGGAGTTCACGAAGAAGCTGATCGACGCGAACACCTGCGGAAAGCGGTCCTCGGCGACCTGGCCGGACTCGCGCACCGCGTCGAGCACGCCGACCGCGGTGGCGAGGCTGTAGGCGATCTCCTGCGTCGGCGTCGCCCCGGCCTCCTGCAGGTGGTACGAGCAGACGTTCATCGGGTTCCACTTCGGGATCCGCTCGGCGCAGAACGCCACCATGTCGACGATCAGCCGGCGCGACGGCAGCGGCGGGAAGATGTAGGTGCCCCGCGACAGGTACTCCTTGACGATGTCGTTCTGCGTCGTGCCCCGGAGCTGGGTGGACGCCACCCCGTGCTTCTCCGCGTTGGCGACGTAGAGGCCGAGCAGCCAGGCGGCCGTGGCGTTGATCGTCATCGACGTGTTCATCTCGCCCTGCGGGATGCCGTCGAGCAGCTCGCCCATGTGACCGACGTGGGCCACCGGGACGCCGACCTTGCCGACCTCGCCCTTGGCCAGCGGGTCGTCCGGGTCGTAGCCCGTCTGCGTGGGCAGGTCGAAGGCGATCGACAGGCCGGTCTGGCCCTTGGACAGGTTGCGGCGGTACAGCTCGTTGCTCGCCTTCGCCGTCGAGTGGCCGGAGTAGGTGCGCATCAGCCACGGACGGTCCGGCTCGGGCAAGGTCGCCTCGTTCATGCCCCCATCGTCCCCCGACTTACCCACCGGTCACAACCGGAGCGGGAGGTGCCGCCCGCCGACCGGCCTCTCACGGCCCGAACGCGGGCGGCGGGGGCCGCGTCACGGCCTCCGCCACCAGCCGGACGTAGTCCTCCCTCGGGACCTCGACCGCGCCCAGCGACGCCAGGTGCGGGGTCATCCACTGGACGTCGAGCACGCGACCGGCGGGCCCGCCCTCCCCCGCTCGCAGCAGGTCGACGAGCCCGGCGAGCGCGGCCTTCGACGCGTCGGTGCGCCGGTGGAACATCGACTCCCCGGCGAACAGGCCCCCGAGGGCCAGGCCGTAGAGGCCCCCGGCGAGCACGCCGTCGTCCATGTCCCAGGCCTCGACCGAGTGGACCCAGCCCATGTCGTGCAGCCGGCGGTAGGCCGCTCGCACGTCCGCCGAGATCCAGCCGTGGGGGCGGGACGGGTCGGCGCAGGCGTCGAGCACCTCGTCGAACGCGGTGTCGACCCGGATCTCGAAGCGACGCATGCTGCGGCGCAGGGAGCGGCTGACCCGCAGCCCGTCGAGCGGGATGATCGCCCGCGGGTCGGGCGACCACCACCCCACCAGCCCGCGGCCCCCGACCGGCATGGGGAACAGCCCGCGCCGGTAGGCCGCGAGGATCGTGCCCGGCTCGAGGTCGGCGCCCACGCCCACCAGCCCGTCCTCGTCGGCCCCGTCGACGGGTGGGAACGCCCAGCGCGAGGGCGGTGGCTCGTCGGGCATCCCTAGTGGAAGCCGAGATCGCGGGAGACCCGACGGCCGACGTCGAGCGTCGTCCGGCGGTTGAGGTAGCCGGCGGCCGCGGCCCCGGTGAGCAGCGGGCCGAGGGCCGTGAGGTTGCGGACGAAGCGGGCGCGCAGGGCGTCGCGCAGCTGCTGGCGGCCGGCGCGGCCGAGCACGTCGCCCCGCACGTTGGCCACCACCTCGTTCGGTGGGGCGGCACGGCCCGACATCCACGACACGATGGCCCCCTCGGCCCGCTGGCGGGGCCCGCCGGGGAGCGACCGGCCGGCGAGGTGGTGCAGCTCGGTGACGAGCTTGATCTCGGTGGCCACCACCAGGGCGGTGACCGCGGCCAGCTCGAAGGGCACGAGCACGAGCCCGGCGACCGACATCTCCTGGGCGGTGATGAGCCCGCCGGCCGCGGCGCCCAGGCCCCCGGAGACCCGGCCCGCGCCGCGCACCACCGAGCGCGCCAGCTCGTCGCCGGCGAGCCCGCCGTGGTGCGCGGACAGCGCGTCCGCGCCGCGCACCGGAAGGCGCGGCGCGATGTCGACGACCGTGTCGGCCAGCCAGCGACCGCTGACGACCGCGCGCCGGCCGGCCTGGCGGGCCGAGGCCGCCAGCGCGGCGATCTGCGCGCGGCGGCCCTCGTCGTCGGGGTCGGCGGTGTCGCCGTGGTCGCTCGTGTCGCCGGTGTCGTCGAGGTCGTCATCGGTGTCGCCGAGGTCGTCGAGGTCGGCATCGAGATCGCCGTCGAGATCCCCGCCGGGATCGGCGGTCGTGTCCCGCCCGGCGGACGGCTCGGGCTCGTCGGACGAGGGTGCGGATGCGGGCATCGGCTCCGATTCTGACCGGTGGACGTGACGCCTGCCGCCCGCCCCGCGCGGGGCCGTCCGTGCCCCGACCGAAGTGCCCTGGTCGGTGGCCTGACGGTGACGTACCGTGGTCGCGGTGGTGGGCTCCAGGCTGCTGGGCGCGGCATGCGTCCTGGCCGTCGGCGCCCTCGGGTTCGGGCTCGGACCGCTCGCCGGGGCAGCCCTCGGGCAGGACGACGACCCGGACGCCGACCCGACCGCGGTCGACCGGTCCAGCCCCGCTGCGGGCACGGTCTCGGAGCCGGAAGGGCAGGCCGAGTCCCCGCCGGGATCGACGGCGCCGCCGCAGGGCGAAACGACCACCGCCTCGGACCCGACATCGGACTCCACCCCGCCCGAGGCGGACCCGGTGCCGACGGCCCAGCCGATCCTGTCGCCGACGTTCGGACCGCCAGGGACGACCGTGACCGTCACCCAGGCGACCGGTGGGTGCACAGACTTCTCCGTCTCGGTCGGCGGTGAGACCGTGTCGGGTGAGACCGATGGCAGCGTCGGCATCGCCCAGATCGAGATCCCCGATGGCATGGGAACAGGCGCCCAGGCGATCACCACGGACCGTTGCGGCGAACCGGATCGCGCCATGTTCACCGTCACCGAATCCGTCACCGACACCACCGGCGACGAGTCGACGACCACCGCCGCACCGCCCAGCACGAGCGTGACGCCGACCACGTCCGTCCCGCCGCCGGAGACGGTCGAGGAGTGCGAGCAACAGGCGTCCGAGGCCGAGGCCCGGCTCGTGTACGAACCGCGGCGGCGGATGGTGGTCGACGAGACCTACGAGGTGCAGGCCGCCCTGTCGCTCGACGACCTGCCGCCGGACGTCACCTTCGAGACGCCGACCACGATCGTCGGGGTGCCGGACGCGCGCTGCAAGGTCGCGGCCCACCTGACCGGACCGGACTTCACGATCGATCCCCCGGGTCCCCAGCCGCAGGCGTTCATCGGGACGCGCACACTGGTGTGGCGGTGGGACGTGCGTCCGAGCGACGACGGCGACCACGAGCTGACGCTGCGCGTCCAGGCCGAGGTCGTCGAGGGCGGGCGCACGATCCCAGGCCGCACCATCCTGTCGGAGGCGGTGATCGACGTCGACGCCGCCCCGGTCTCGTTCTGGGGGCGCCTCACGGGCTCGTCGCGCGACATCTTCGGCCACCCGATGGTGCCCGTCGCCCTCGTCCCTCTGGTGGGGCTGGGCGCAGCCGCCGCCCGCCGCCGGTTCGGGCATGCCGCGTCCGGCGGGGGCGGCCCGAAGCCGCTCGACGGCGGCCCGACGGGCCAGCGCACGTAGACCGCGGGGGGTGCCCCCGCCAGCGCCTACTTCTTGGCGTAGTCGTAGAAGCCCTGGCCGGACTTCCGGCCCAGGTGGCCGGCCACGACCATGCGGCGCAGCAGCGGCACCGCCGCGTAGTTCGGGTCGCGGAACTCGGTGTAGAGGGCGTCGAGGATCGCCAGCGACGTGTCGAGCCCGACCAGGTCGAGCAGCGCCAGCGGACCCATCGGGAAGTTGCAGCCGCCCTTCATGGCGGCGTCGATGTCGTCGCGGCTGGCGGTGCGGTTCTCCAGCATGCGCACGGCGTTGTTGAGGTACGGGAACAGCAGGGCGTTCACGATGAAGCCCGCCCGGTCCTCGACCACGACCGGGCCCTTGCCGCAGGTCTCGGCGAACGCCACGGCCTCGGCCACGGTCTCGTCGCTCGACACCAGCGTGCGGATGACCTCGACCAGGCTCATCGCGGGCGCCGGGTTGAAGAAGTGGATGCCGACGACCCGCTCCGGCCGGTCGGTCTCGACCGCCATCTCGACCACGGGCAGCGTCGAGGTGTTGGTGGCGAGGATGGCGCCGTCCTTGACGATGCGATCGAGCTCGGTGAAGAGCTGCTTCTTGACCGCCAGGTCCTCGACCACGGACTCGAGCACGAGGTCGCAGTCGGCGAGCGCCTCGAGGTCGGCGGTGCCGCTCACCCGGGCCTTGACGGCCTCGGCCTCGGCCTCGTCCAGCTTGCCGCGGCTGACCTGCTTGGCCAGCGACTTCTCCAGGCCGGCCACCATCGCGTCGGCTGTTTCCTGCTTGCGCGAGCGCAGCACGACGGTCGCCCCGGCCTTGGCGGCCACCTCCGCGATGCCGGACCCCATGATCCCCGAGCCGACGATCCCCACACGTTCGATAGCCATCGGGCGAGGCTACCGACGGTAAGTCGGGCGGGCCAAAGCCTGGAACGGGTGGTACGGAGCACCGGCGGCGCGCGCACGGTCGCTACCGTCGGGTCCATGAGCGGACCTCTGGCCCTGGTGGGTGGCGGCGAGTGGCAGATCGGATGCGACTTCGACGCCGAGCTGCTGGCCGCCAGCGGCACGGACGAGGTCGTCGTGCTGCCGACCGCGGCCGCCTACGAACATCCCGACCAGGCGGTCGAGCGGGCCGCCCGCTGGTTCGAGACGCTCGACGCCCGGGTCCGGGGCGTGCACGTCGTCGACCGGGCCGGCGCCCACGACGAGGCCAACGCCGACGCCGTGCGCGGCGCCCGGTTCGTGTACCTCTCGGACGGCTCCCCGATGCACCTGCGGTCGGTGCTCATGCAGAGCCCGCTGTGGGACGCCCTCGTCGCCGCCTGGCACGACGGGGCGGTGCTCGCCGCGTCGGGGGCGGGGGCGATGGTCCTGTGCGATCCCGCGGTCGACCCGCGGGGCGGCGCCGTCACGCTGGGGCTCGGGCTGATCCGCCAGTTCACGCTCGTCGCCCGGGCCGACACGTGGTCGGAGGACAAGCTGCACCGCACCCTGCAGCTCGCCCCCGCCGGCGTGCCGCTGGTCGAGGTCGACGAGCGCACGGCCCTGATCGCCGACGGCGACGGGCGGTCCGGGGGCGAGCACGCGTGGCGGGCGGCCGGCGCGGGCAGCGTCAGCGTGTGGCTCGACGGCCACCAGGCCGACCTGCCCGACCTGCCCGACCTGCCCGCCTGATCCGGCGGCGGAGCCGAGCCCGGATCAACCGGCCGCAGGCTGGATGTCGACGATGTCGACGTCGAACGCCAGCGGGGCGGCCGGCGGGATCGGCCCCTGGCCCTCGGCGCCGTAGGCGTTGTCGGAGCCGATCACGAGATGGCGGCGCTCGCCCACCTTGGCGCCGATCAGGCCCTCGTCCCAGCCGGTGATCACCTGACCCTGGCCGAGCGTGACCGGGAACGTCTCGCCGCGCTCCCACGACTGGTCGAACTCGGAACCGTCGCCCAGCACACCGACGTAGTGGACGACGACCGTGTCGCCCGCAGCGGCAGCGTCCCCCTCGCCCTCGATGAGCGTGGTCGCCTCGAGCGCATCCGCGGGGGTGTCGGCCGCGGGCGGCTCGGGGACGGGAGGCTCGCGGCCGAGCACCTCCTCGGCCAGCGCCGGGTTGCTGTAGTCGGGCACCGTCGTCTCGCTCGGCGTGTCTGCAGTCGCCTGCTCGGTCGTGTCCGACGAGGTCTCGGCGTCGTCGTCCGAGTCGGCGTCGTCGCCCATCAGCTGCGAGACGCCGAACAGCACGGCGAGCACGACGACTGCGCCGATCACGATCCGTAAGGCCGAGTGCTTGGTCCGCTCACGCTTCGCGGCGGTCGCCTCAGCGGCTGCCTTCTCCAGACGGGCGGCCCGCTGACGATCTCGCTTCTCTGTTCCCACGAGGGCTGGAGGGTAGTCACAACGCGGCGACGGGAGCATTCCGGCAGGTCGAGCGCACCCCGGTGCCGACCACGCGTACGGCTTCGAACTGCACTCTTCGGGGTTGTACGTGCGACAATGGCCACCTGAGGCGGTTCCACGTGACTCCCATCACCACGAGAACCAGATGAACAACAACCACCAAGAAGACGAAGACGCCACGCCGACGAGCGTGACCCTCGAAGTCGGGCGCCGGCTCCGGTCGCTCCGCAAAGCCCGTCACATGTCGCTCGACGATGTCGAGCGCCAGTCGTCGGGCCGCTGGAGCGCATCGGCCATCGGCGCCTACGAACGCGGCTTCCGCACGCTCAGCCTCCCCCGGCTGCACGAGCTGGCCGAGTTCTACGACGTCTCCGTGTCGGTGCTGCTCGGCGAGCAGACCCCGACCGGCGAGGGCCCGCCCAAGTTGGTGCTCGACCTCGAAGCGCTCGGCAAGGTTCCGGAAGCGGCACCTGTCCAGCGGTTCGTCCGGTCGATCATCGTCGAGCGAGGCGACTACAACGGCCGTGTGCTGACCATCCGCCGGGACGACCTGCGGGCGATCTGCGCACTGCTCCAAACCGACGTCGCGGACGCCGTCGCCAGGCTCGAGGCCTGGGAGGCTCTCGTCGAGAGCCCGTCGACGCTGTCCTGACGCTGCAGTCCTGATCCGACCTCGGTCCTGACGGATCGAGCTGTTCCAGGGCGTTCCTGGCGGGCTTGCCCAGGCGGGCGAGAGCTGGGCGACCACGATCCCGAACCCCGCGGCAAGGGGTTCGCGGGTCGCGCCCTCGCACCGATAGGTTTCAGCACCGTGTCTCTGGTCGTACAGAAGTTCGGCGGGACGTCCGTCGCCGACCCCGATCGCATCCGCGAGGTGGCGGACCACGTCGCGCGCACCGTGCGCCACGGCAACTCCGCCGTGGTGGTCGTCAGCGCCATGGGCAAGGAGACCGACGAGCTGATCCGGCTCGCCGGCGACGTGTCCGACGTGCGGCCCGGCCGCGAGATGGACATGCTCATCACCGCCGGCGAGCGCAAGGCCATGGCGCTGCTGTGCATGGCCCTGCACTCGATCGGCGTGCCCGCCGACAGCTTCACCGGCAGCCAGGCGGGCTTCATCACCGACTCCAACCACAGCAACGCCAAGATCGTCGAGATGCGCCCCGACCGCCTGCGCAAGGCCATCGACGCCGGCCGGGTGCCGGTCGTCGGCGGCGCCCAGGGCGTGTCGGTCGAGAGGAACGTGACGTTCCTGGGGCGCGGCGGCTCCGACACGACGGCGGTGGCGATCTGCCATGCGCTCGATGGCGACGCCTGCGAGCTCTACACCGACGTGCCGGGCGTGTTCACCGCCGATCCGAGGCTGGTGCCCCTGGCCCGGCGCATGAGCGCCGTGTCGTTCGACGAGATGCTGGAGATGACCGCCACCGGCTGCCCCAAGCCGGCGATGCGTTCGGTGGAGTACGCGCGCCGTTGGGGCGTCAAGCTGCACGTCCGCTCCGCGTTCACGTGGGAGCCGGGCACCTGGGTACTCGAGGAGGAGCCCACGATGGAACAGGCGATCGTCTCGGCGGTCACCCACGACACGAGCGAGGCGAAGGTCACGGTGACGGGAGTGCCCGACCACCCCGGCATCGCTGCACGGCTCTTCCGCGAGCTCGCCGACGTCGGCGTCAACGTCGACATGATCGTGCAGAACGTGTCCGACCACGGCGTGACCGACATCTCGTTCACCGTGCCCAGCCAAGATCTGGAGAAGGGGTCCGAGGTGTGCCGCCGGCTGGCCGACGAGATCGGCGCCACCGGCGTGTCGTCGGACGCCGACATCGGCCGGGTGAGCCTCATCGGCGCCGGGATGAAGTCGAACCCCGGTGTGGCTGCGACGATGTTCGAGGTCCTGGCCCGGGAGGGCATCAACATCGAGATGATCTCGACCTCGGCCATCCGCACGTCGTGCGTGGTGCGCGCCGAGCAGATCGAGCAGGCGGTCCAGAGCCTGCACACGGCGTTCGGGCTCGACACCACGGTCTGACGGGCCGGGCCGGCGGGACGGCTGGTCGGCTGAGCTCGGCGCGCGTGCCGGTGCGTGAGCCGATCGTCGTCGACGCGTCGGCGATGGTCGATGCACTGACCGGCACGCCACCTGGCGCACTGGTCGTGGAGCGTCTTCGCGGCCACCGGCTGCATGCACCTGC
>DASUQS010000295.1:0-7687 GCA_036280455.1 Acidimicrobiales bacterium | reverse complement strand
CTCGCCGTCGGGCGTCGGCAGCCGCACCTCGTCGACCACGGTGCACGGATCGTCGGGGTCGATCAGCACGGCGAGGACCTTGGTTCCCCCGACGTCGACGCCCGCCAGCAGGCGGCCTGTGGTGGCGCTCAATAGCGCAGCAGGGCGCCGGCACGCCCCATGACGTCGAGGTCGGCATTGCCCACGCAGATCTCCACCTGGCACGACTGGGAGAGCGCTTCCTCGATCGCCTCCTCGACGAGGTCGGCGACCTCGACCATCTCACCGCCGCAGGGCTTGCACTTCCGGCCCATGGCCGCCAACCGGCCACACGCATCGCAGCGCCAGCCCGGGGTGCTGAAGCCCTCGGACACGAGGAGCGTGTCGACCCGGTGGTCGCCGAGGGCCTCGACCGCATCGGGCAGACCGCCCACGCCCCGGCGCCCCGCCGCGACCGCCGCCCGCAGCCGATCGACGAGATCGGCCTCGTGCCGGCGCTCGATCTTCGACTCGACCTGTTGGGCGGCCGCCAGCACCTGGGCGCCGTCGGCGGTCACCGGCACCGCGAGGCGCCCGGCGAGCCGTTCGGTCAGGTAGGGATGCAGGTCGGCCTCCAGCTGGCCGGCCAGATCGTCGGGCGCCGCGATGGCCAGGTGGGAGAACGGGTGCTGGCTCCACACAGCGAACGCGACCTGGGCGGCGTTGCGGAGGTGCTGGCGGGTGTGCGCCGTGAGCGCCTCCGGGTGATCGCCGCCGCGGTCGCGCAGGCCCCGGACGTCGGTCTCGCGCGGCAACTCCTCGAACAGCTCCGACCGCTCGACCAACTCACCCAGCTCGAACACGAACATGCGGGCCCGCTGGCGGTCGGCCATCAGCACGCCGATCGACTCGTGCTCCTGCAGCAGCGACTCGAGCTGGCCGACAGCAGGCGCGTGGTTGACCACCACCCTCGTGCGCACCGGGACCGGCAGCTCGACGACCCGCCACAGGTCGTCGGCCGTGCAGGCGAAGATCGCCACGCCGCGCACGCGCGACCGGTCGAGCTCGTCGCGGACGTAGCGCTCGATGCGGACCAGGTCGCGGCCCACCGACGGCTGGCCGTCCGCCTGGGCCTTCGCCCCCTTGAGGATGACCTCCACCTCGTGCTCGAGATCCTTCTGGCGAACCAACCGGCGGCCGTCGACGTCGAGGTAGCACGACGTGATCGGTGCGTTCCGCCCCCTGATCGATGCCAACTCCCGGATCGTGGCCTCGGTTATTGCCGCCACGGCGCCTCCTGTGCGACGGGTCGATCGTGCATCGGCCGGGCGGGAGGACCCGCGGGCCAGGTGAAGACGTGGCGATGGTAGGCCACGGCAGGGACCCGTGCGCCACCGCTCTCCGCGGTCGTCGCGGCGGGCTGGGGCATCCATCGGTCAGGTGACCGTGATGTGCTGCACCCGAGGCTCGTCCGCCACGTCGCCCCCGGGGGACGACCCGGGCGAAGCGGTGGGCGCCTTCGCCCACCCGGCACCGCTCGCCACCCGCTGCGCCACGTCCCCGACGGTCGCCAGGGTGCCCACGAGCGATGCGACGGATTCGGGGTCGTTCACCCACTCCTCGGCCACGTCGAGCGCCGCCCGGGCCGCCTCGATCAGCTCGCGGGCCGCCGTCTGCAGGTGCTCGACGCCCTCGCGGGCACGGGCCTGCGCGGCCGGCGGAAGGTCGCCATCCGTCATGGTCGTGGTCATCGGTCGCTCCTCGGCGGTGTCCTGTGGATCATGGCGCACCTCCTCACCTCGCAGCTCCGGAGGCCGAGGGCACCGTCCCCGCGATCCCCGTCGGCTGGGCCGCTTCGGCCACCGGAGGCGGCGATACCGGGTCGACGAAGGTCACCGTCAGGCGCCCGTCCACCAAGGCCGCTGCACCCACGGTGCGCCGCCGCAGCGCGTCGGGCAGCACCACCGCCCGGCGGTACGGGCCGACGCGCACGAGCAGCTCGTCGCCCGTCCGGCCCAGCTCGAGGTCGTCGCGGTCGGTGAACGGCAGGTCGATCTCCAGGGCCATCGCCTCGCCGTCGCGCCGCACACGCATCGGTTCGCGGGCACCGTAGCGGGCCGTCGGATCCTCGTCGCCGTAGAGGGCGTCGGCGAAGCAGCGCAGCGCGGCCGGCCCGACCTGCTCGGTCGGCTGCAGCGGCACCCGCAGCACCGGCAGTGGGGCGAAGCCGGAGTCGATCGCCGCCAGGTGCTCGACGTGCGCCGCCTTCCACCGGGCGAACCAGGGGTCGGTCACGTCGTCGGGCAGCAGGCGGTTCGCGATCACGGCGTCGACGTGGTAGCCGAACAGGGACAGGTAGGTGTGCGTGCGGCGCGCCTCGGCGATGACCATGCGCTCCGGGTTGACCACCAGGCGCACGCTGGTGCGCCGGCCATCGGTGAGCAGCTCGCGCACCCCGGCGAGGCGGTCGTAGAAGCGCTCGGTCGCTGCGAAGACGTCGTCGCCCGCCACCGGCAGGTTGGTGACCCGGGAGAGCAGCGGCGAGACCACCTTGTTGACCGTGCGCCCCATCGGGAACAGGCGCTCCATGTAGCGGCCGAGCACGTCGGGCAGCGAGAGCAGGCGGATCGTCTCGGCGGTCGGCGCGCAATCGACCACCACGACGTCCCAGTCTCCGGTGGTGGCGTGCTGCTTGATGTCGCTGAGGGCGAAGATCTCGTCGAGACCGGGGATGACCGCCAGCTCCTCGGCCTCGAGCCCCTCGACCCCCGCCCAGCGGAACACCTCGAGCAGGTAGCGCTGGATCTCGGCCCAGGCGTCCTCCATCCGGTCCTGCGCATCGAGCTGCTGCGCCCACAGTCCGTCGGCCACGGGCGCGACGAGCGGGCCGAGCGGCACGTCGAACGCATCGCCGAGCGAATGGGCGGGGTCGGTCGACAGGGCCAGGGTGCGCAGGCCGGCGTCCGCGCAGCGCAGGGCGGTGGCGGCCGAGGCTGTGGTCTTGCCCACGCCACCCTTGCCGGTGAACAGCAGGATGCGGGTGGGCGACCCGCCGGCCGCCGGTGCCCCGGTGGGCACCATCAGCTCTCGAGGTGGGCGCGGAGCGAACGGAGCGCGGTCGAGACGATGCGGGCCTCGGCCCGCCGCTTGACGAAGCCGGGCAACGGGACCATGAGGTCGACCTCGAGGTGGTAGACGACCTCGGTGCGATCCGCGTCGCCGTCGACCGCGGAGAGCTCGTAGCTCCCGTCGAGCTTGCGGGTGATGTCGCCCTCCACGAGCCGCCAGGCCAGCACGTCGGGCGCGGCGCTGTAGTCGTAGCGCAGCTTGTAGCTGGTGCTGCGCCCCATGGCCGCGGCCCGGAACGCCACCTCCAGCGGCCGTCCCTCGTCGTCGCGGGTGACGACCTCGGCCGCCTTCAGGTCGGTGGCCCATGTCGGGTAGTCGTCGAAGTCGGTGAGCACGTCCCACGTGCGCTGCGGCGACGCGCCGACGACCATCTGCTGGGTCGCCTGGTCAGCCATCGTGTGCAGCCCCCTGCCGGTCGCGGATCTGTCCGGCTCACGTTACAGCCCACGCACACGTGGCCCTGACGGGCTGCGCTCGGTGCCCCGACCTGGCCCGATCGGCCCGCGAGCGCGTGGCCCACCGGAGCCGCGCGACTACTCCCCCGCCGCCTTGGCGGGGAACCGGCCGTGTCGGGCGCCCCACAACGCCATCAGGCCGAGGCCGAGCACCGGCACCAGCACGCCGAAGGCCAGGGCCGTGAACGGACGCACCGCGGCGACCCCGACGGCCACCACCACCTGCACCGCCAAGGCGATGCGCAGGGTGCGCGCCACGGGAGCCGGGGCGACCTTCTCGCCGAGGAAGAACACGCCCCCCATCGTCAACGACTCGTAGCGGCTGCGCCCGATCGCCACGGCGTAGGCCCACAGGAAGGCGACGCAACCGACCACGAACAGCACGAGGGCGAGCGGCACCGCGACGTACTGGAGCGGGTCGGGCACGACAGCCGCCGCCACCGAGACGGCGGCGAACACCGCGGTCAGCCAGACGTCGAGCCGGACGATGCCACCGCCCGCGACGACGTCGCCGCCATCGAGGTCGCTCTCGGCCGGTGTCACCATCGATCGAGCACCCCCGCCAGCCGGGCGGCCAGCACGTCGTAGGCGAACTCCGTCTCGGTGCGGCGGCGGGCGGCGCCGCCCATCACCGCCCGCAGGTCGGGGCTGTCGAGCAGGGGCGCCAGCGCGGCGGCCACCGCCCGGGGGTCGTCCGGCTGCGCCACGACCACGCCGGTCTCGCCGTCCGCGACCGCCTCGGCCGCACCGCCGCTGGCGCCGGCGACCTGGGGGACGCCGCAGGCCGCGGCCTCGAGGAACACGATGCCGAACCCCTCCTGCTCGAGGCCGGCCCAGCGGTTGCGGCAGAGCATGGCGTACACGTCCGCGCAACCGTAGAGGGCCGGCAGGTCGGGCTCGGGAACCCGGCCGAGCAGCCGCACCGGCGCCCCCGTCCGCTCGACCAGGCGGTCCAGGCGCGCCCGGTCACGGCCCGAGCCGCCGATGGCCACCACCAGGTCGGGCCGGTCGGGCGCCAGCCGAGCGGCTGCCTCGATGAGCACGTCCATGCCCTTGCGCGGCACCAGCCGACTGAGGCTCACGACCACCCGTCCGTCTTCGGGCAGGTCGAACAGCGCCCGCGCCTTCGCCCGTTGCTCGGCGTCGAGCGGCACGAAGCGCTGCGGGTCGACGCCCGGGGGCACGATCGTCACGGGCAGAGGTCGTCCCGCGGCCCGCTCCCCCTCCTCGGCCGGGTAGCCGCCGGCCGCGATCACCTCGGCCGCGCCTCGGAGAACCCCGCCGAGCACGCGGCGGGCGCCGGGGAGGCGTCCCGGCACGGTGACCTCGGCCCCGTGAAGCACCAGGCCGTAGGGACGGGCCAGCCGGCGACCCAGCAGCCCCAGCGGCAGCGCCGGGTCGAGCACCACCAGGCTGGCCCCGGTCTCGGCCGCCAACCCGTCGATGCGGCGCGCGAGCGACGGCGTGGGGAGCAGCACCTTCTCGGGCGTGCGCACGACCCGGAAGAGCTGCGCCGCGTCCCACTCCGCCGCACCCTCGTAGGGGGTGGTGAGCACCGTGAACGTGGCCGGATCGAGGCGGCGCCACAGCTCCCACAGGTAGGACTGGATGCCGCCCATCTTCGGCGGGAAGTCGTTGGTGACCAGCAGGTGCGACACGCGGTGGCAGGGCTCCTCGGCGCGCTCAGCGCCGCTCGACGGGCGCGGTCAGCTCGGCGCGCACCAGGGGGTCGGGGTCGTCGTCGAGGGCGCGACCGTCGCCGGTGAGCAGGTCGTCGCGCCCCAACCGCCGCGCCGCCCACACCGCGTGGGCGCGCACGATGCCGTCGTCGTGTGCCAGCGCCCCGCGCAGAGCTGCGGCGACGCGGCCGTCGGCCGGGTCGGCGACGTTGCCCAGCACGATGAGGGCGTTGCGGCGCAGGTAGCGGGCCTGCCGGCGGGGCACGTACCAGCGGCCGTGGCGGTCGAGCAGCTCCTCGTCGGTGGCGGCCAGCATGTCGAGGACGTCGACCGTGGCCTGCGACCCCGGATCGGCCGCCGGGGCCTCGGTGGTGCGCCCCACGCGTCGGTTCGGCGGGCACACCTCCTGGCAGTCGTCGCACCCGTAGATGCGGTCTCCCAGCGCGACCCGGTGCTCGCGCGGGAACGCCCCCTCGACCTGGAGGAGCCACGCCAGGCAGCGGCGGGCGTCCACCACGCCCGGCGCCACGATCGCACCTGTCGGACAGCCGTCGAGGCACCGGGTGCAGGTACCGCAGCCGTCCGCGACCCGCTCGGCCGTCGCGGTCAGCGGCGCGTCGGTGACGACGGAGCCGAGGACGAACCAGCTGCCCTCGCCCGGGAGCAGCAGGTTGGCGTTCTTGCCGTACCAGCCGAGGCCCGCACGGTAGGCCGCCTCGCGGTCGACGAGCGCGTTGTCGTCGGCGAGCACCCGGGCACGCCATCCCTCGGCCTTGAGGGAGCGGGCGACCGCCATGAGTGCCTGCTTCAGCGGCTGGTAGTGGTCGTCCCAGGCGTAGCGGGCGACGCGTCCCCGGGGGCGGACGTCGCGCCCGGCGGCGGGATCGGGGTGGTCGCCGTCGCTGACGGTCGTCGCACCGTCCGGCTCGAGGCCGCTCACCGCCCGCCGGTAGCTGCGGGCCGCGACGATCAGCGCCCGGGCGTCGGGCAGCGCCGTCGCCGGGTCGGACGAGCGCTCGGGATGCAGGTAGGTGAAGCGCATGTCCCCCGACAGACCGGCGGCGCGACGGTCGTCGAGGTGGCGGCGCGTGGTGGCGAACGCGGTCGCGGGCGCGATGCCGACCGCGTCCAGTCCCTGGGCCCGCGCGAGCGCGACCACCTCGTCGGACGTGGGGACACGTCGGGTCGGGCGGACGGCCGTGCTCACCGCGCCATCGTGCCGACCAGGCCCGACCGCGGCAACTCGACAGGTCCGCCCCGATCTCCCCGGACCCCGCGGGCAGGTCAGCCCGTCCGGCGGATGTGACGCAGCTCGGGCAGCAGCCCCGCACCGGACAGCAGGCGGATCGCCCGCTCCTCGGCCACGTCGACCACCACCGCCTCGCCCGGCTCGCGCGAGCAGATGAACGTGACGACGCAGTCGGCGCAGGTGTCGGTGTCCTGCATCGCGCACTCGTCGCAGTCGATGACCAGGCCCTGGCCCTCACCGTCGTGTGCGCCCTGGCCGTCGCCGGGTGGACTGGTCGATCGGGGGATGTCGGATCCGTGCATGCACGCCTCCTCGCGGTTCGCCCGCGACGCACCGTCACGAGCCCTACGCCGCGCACCTTACGAAGGGGGTGTGACAGTCGAGCGGAGCTCGCCACCGACGGGCACGAGCCGGCGGAGCGTCCGCACCTCGAACGAGCGTGACACCCGCGCCACCTCGTCCGGGATGCGGTGCAGGTTCACGTTGAGGCTGAAGCCGAGCGGATCGCCGAGGGGCGACGGGAAGTCGTCCCAGTGCTGGGGCACACGACCTTGAGCTCGAGCCGGGTGAGCACCCGCTGCAGGTACCGGTGGGCGAAGGCCCGGCCGGCGATCCCGCACAGGAACACGTCGACACCGCGAGGCAGGCGCTCGTCGTCGAGCAGGTCGGCCGAGCCCTGGTGGTAGAGCGTGAGGCCGGCGACCTGGATCGCGATGCCCCCCGCCCGAGGCGGCGGACACGACCTGCATGTCCGCGCGGCCGCTTCCCTCACCGGCGCAGGACGTCGACGAGCTGGCGGGCGTGGAGCAGGTTCGCGCCCCACCGCCGCGATCCCGCCCGCACCCGGTTGTCGCTCGACGCCACGATCACGGGGGTCGCGGCCGGGATCCGACCGACCAG
Organism: Acidimicrobiales bacterium; assembly: GCA_036280455.1. Taxonomy (GTDB): domain Bacteria; phylum Actinomycetota; class Acidimicrobiia; order Acidimicrobiales; family VFJN01; genus ZC4RG19. The sequence goes on along the minus strand of DASUQS010000295.1, from coordinate 317 downwards.
GTCGATCACCACGTCGTCGGCCTCGACGCCGGGGTCCGAGAACCGCACGCGCACCAGCGGTCGGGTGGGTGCCGGCGCGGTCAGCGGCTCGACCTCCGCCCCGTCGAACACCAGCTCGACCCGGGTCGACGTACGGGCTGCCAGGTCGGACAGGGCCACGACCAGTCGCCGGCGCTGGGCCGCCCCCCAGCTCGGGCCAACCCTCCATCGTGACGTTGTAGCCGTCGACGACCAGCGTGGCGCCGGGCGTGCGCAGCAGGTGCTCCGCCGCCTCGACCGTGTCGTCGAACATGCCGCCGGGGAGGGGGACGGGCTCG
>DASUQS010000294.1:0-3012 GCA_036280455.1 Acidimicrobiales bacterium | reverse complement strand
CTTGCCGCACACCTCGCAAACGGCTGCCATGACGGTTCACCTCAGAACTCGGGCTCGCTAGGACCGAGTGACTGTACTGGCGTGCCGGGCCGGGTCACAACTCGCCGGGTCGTGTCGCCCATCGCCGGACGAGCAGGCCGCCGACGGCGCCGCCGAGGACCGGCGCGATCACGACGAGGCCGAGGACGGACCCGCCGCCGCGTGCCAGGACGACCGCGACCGGGACCACGGTTGCGGCCAGGGGCACAGCCACGACCGCGGCCGCCCAGGCCCACACCCGCGGTCGCCCGGGATTGATGCGCCCGAGGTGGCCCCGGCAGTCCACCACCGTCGCGGCCACCGCGAGCGCGGCAGCCACGGGGACGGCGACGGCTCCCGAGCGGATCTCGCCGCTGGCGTCGCTGTCCTCCATGTCGATCAGCATCTCGCCACCGGAGGCGCCGAACAGCCCACCGCCGACGACCAGCAGCAGGCCGAGGGTGAACGCGGCGGGCCACGCATGTCGCAGCCGGCCACCGCCCGCCGCGATCGCGAGCCCGACGAGCACGAGCCACTGGGGGAACGGCTGCACCGACGAGTCGGCCGTCGACGCTCCCTCGAACGCGGTCACGACCGCAACCGGGAGCTCGAACGCGATCAGCGCGACGGTCGCGGCGACGAGGTAGGCGATCAGCGTCGGCGACCAGATGGAGGTGTGGACATCGTCGGCGGGATCGATGCGGGGGACGTCAGCGGTCACGTGTCCCGCCGAGGTCGGAGCCTGCAGTGCGACGGCCGGAGGTCACGCTGCGATGGTTGCACACGGCGACCTCACCCTCGCCGCGGTCCGGGGAACGACCGTCGGCAGGGAGTGCTGGGGCGGACGGCCATGCGCGAACCGGGGGTGCCGGAGGTTCGACCGTGACCCCGCGCTGCCGGAGCCGGGGGCCGTTGAAGGGACGTCCACGGCGCGTCACCTAGCATCCAGGTCGTGACAGTGCTCGACCAGCTGGGTGCCGCGGAACTGCGGGCGACCGTGCACGCCTACAAAGAGGCCCTGGCGGCGCACCGGGAACCGATCAACCGCCTCAACGTGTACCCGGTGCCCGACGGCGACACGGGCACCAACATGTCGCTCACCCTCGTGTCGGTGTGCGACGACCTCGACGCGGCGGGCGAGACGCTCCCCGAGGTGTGCAAGGCCATCAGTCACGGGTCCCTCATGGGCGCCCGCGGCAACTCGGGCGTCATCCTGTCGCAGATCCTGCGCGGGCTCGTGTCCGTCGTCGACGAGGCGGGTGGCGCCGACGGTCCCACCGTCGCCCGGGCGCTGCGGGCCGCCGCCGACGCCGCCTACCAGGCGGTCATGCGGCCGGTCGAGGGCACGATCCTCACCGTGGTGCGCGAGGCCGCCGAGGGGGCCGAGGCCACGATCGCCGCCACCCCGGAGGCCGATCTCGTCACCGTCCTCGACGCCGCCCGCACCGCGGGGTTCGCCGCCCTGGAGAAGACGCCCGAGCTGCTGCCGGTGCTGGCCGAGGCCGGGGTGGTCGACGCGGGCGGTACCGGCCTCGTGCTGCTGCTCGACGTGATGCTGCACGTGGTCGACGGCCGGCCCGTGCCCGAGCCCAAGGTGGGGGAGGGCGCGGTCCGCCCCGACGCCCACCTGGTGCAGCACACGGTCGACGAGAGCCACGACAGCGTGTCCGACCTCCGCTACGAGGTCATGTACTTCCTCGAGGCGCCCGACGAGGCGATCCCCGCCTTCAAGGACGTGTGGGCCGGCATCGGCGACTCGATCGTCGTCGTCGGTGGTGACGGCATCTGGAACTGCCACATCCACACCGACGACATCGGTGCCGCCATCGAGGCCGCGCTCGACGCCGGTCGCCCGTGCAAGATCCGGGTCACCGACCTCATGGAGGAGGTCGAGGAGGAGCGCTGGGTGCGCGAGGCGACGGGCAGCGACATCGTCGAGCTGCCGCCGCACGTGTCCGAGCCGGTCACCACCGCGGTCGTCGCCGTGGCCGCCGGCGATGGCATCAAGCGCATCTTCTACAGCCTCGGCGTGCAGGGCATCGTGGCCGGGGGCCAGTCGATGAACCCGTCGACGGCCGACCTGCTGGCCGCGGTCGAGGCCGTCCCGGCCGACCAGGTCGTGATCCTGCCCAACAACAAGAACATCATCCCGGTCGCCGAACAGGTCGACGCCCACACGACCCGCACGGTCAAGGTCGTGCCCACCCGGGGCATCGCCGAAGGCTTCGCCGCCCTCATGGGCTACGACCCGGAGGCTCCCGGCGACGAGAACGCCAAGGAGATGGCGTCGCTGTCGACCAACGTGCTCGCCGGCGAGGTCACCCAGGCGGTCCGTGACTCGACCTGCGACGTCGGGCCCATCGCCGAGGGCGACTTCCTGGGCATCGCTCGCGACGGCATCCTGGCGGTCGAGCAGTCGATCGCGGCCGCGGCCATCGGGCTGCTCGACGCCCTGGTCACCGACGACCACGAGATCGTGACCGTCATCGAGGGCGAGGGCGCCACCGCCGCCGACACCCGGGCGATCACCGAGTGGCTGGGCGAGCATCGGCCCGACGTCGCCCCCGAGGTGCACCACGGCGGCCAGCCGCTCTACCCCTACCTCTTCGGCGTCGAGTAGCGGCCCGGTCGACACGGCACCAGGCATGGCCGACGGTCCCATCAGCTTCGGCGAGCTGGCCGCGATGTCGGTCACCCGCCTCAAGGGCGTGGGCGACCGCAAGGCCGACGGGCTCGCTCAGGTCGGCGTCACCAACGTCCTCGACCTGCTCACCTACTACCCGCGCCGCTACGTCGACCGCACCAAGGAGGCCCGCATCCGCGACCTCGTCGTCGGCGAGGAGGCGATGGTCATCGTCACCGTGCAGCGGGCGTCGTCCCGTCGCACCCGCGGGCGGCCGCCGAAGACGATGGTGCTCGTCGACGTGCAGGACGACAGCGGCCAGCTGCGGGTCACGTTCTTCAACCAGGCGTGGCGCGAGCGGCAGCTGACGC
>DASUQS010000293.1:0-5575 GCA_036280455.1 Acidimicrobiales bacterium | reverse complement strand
GACCGCCACCTGGCCCACAACGGCATCGCGGACCTCCTCGACTTCGTCGTCTGCTCGGCCCAGGTCGGCTACCGCAAGCCGCATCCCGCCATCTTCGACCTGGTCCTCGACCGAGCGGGCGCCGCAGCGCACGAGACGCTGTTCGTCGGCGACAACTGGCACGACGACGTCGTCGGCGCGGAGGCGGCCGGTCTCACGCCGGTGCACATCGTGCGGTCGGGTGCCTGTGCGGTCGACGACCACGCGGATGTCGCGTGCACGAGCGAGCTCGTCGACCTCGCGCGGCATGGCCTCCTGAGCCGGACTTCGAGCTAGGTTATGGACAACTGAACGCCGGTTCAGAGCGCAGATGGAGGGGCGATGTCCGACGTCTACTGGGATCCGTACGACACCGAGATCGACTCCGACCCGTACGACATCTGGCGGCGCCTGCGCGACGAGCAGCCCGTCTACCGCAACGAGCGCCTCGACTTCTACGCGCTCAGCCGGTACGCCGACGTCGAGGCCGCCCACCGCGACCCGGCCACCTTCAGCTCGCGCCACGGCACCGTGCTGGAGATGATGAAGGAGGATCCCCTGCCCACTGGCATGATGATCTTCCTCGACCCGCCGGACCACACCCGGCTGCGGGCGCTCGTCTCGCGGGCGTTCACGCCGCGACGGGTCACCCACCTCGAGGGCCGCATCCGCGAGCTGTGCGACGGCTTCCTCGACCGGTGGGAGGACGACGAGACCTTCGACTTCGTGCAGGACTTCGGCGCTCCCCTGCCCGCCCTCGTCATCGCCTCGCTGCTCGGCATCCCCGAGAGCGACCAGCAGTGGGCCCGCGAGAAGATCGACACGACGTTCCACCTCGACGACGAGAAGGGGATGATCAACGACATCTCCCTCGCCGCCATGATCGAGTTGCACGAGTACCTCGAGGCCCAGATCGAGGAGCGGCGCAAGACCCCGCGCGACGACATGCTGACCGACCTGGTCAACGCCGAGCTGACCGACGCCGACGGCACCGATCGCCACCTGACGGTCCCCGAGGCCGCCGACTTCGCCGACCTCATCATCAGCGCCGGCACGGAGACCGTGGCCCGGCTGCTCGGGTGGGCGGCGATCCTGCTCGACCGGCACCCCGACCAGCGGGCCGACCTGGCGGCCAACCCCGACGTGATCCCCAACGCCGTCGAGGAGCTGCTGCGCTACGAGGCACCGTCGCCGGTCCAGGGCCGCTGGACCACCCGCGAGGTCGAGCTGCACGGCCAGACGATCCCCGTCGACTCCAAGGTGCTGCTGCTCACCGGCTCGGCCGGGCGCGACGAGCGCAAGTACCCGAACGGCGAGCGCTTCGACGTGCGCCGGACCTTCGACCACCACGTGTCGTTCGGCTACGGCATCCACTTCTGCCTCGGCGCCTCGCTGGCCCGGCTGGAGGGCCGCGTCGCCCTCGAGGAGGTGCTCCGCCGTCGCCCCGAGTGGACCGTCGACCACGACGCCGCCGTGCGCCTGCACACGAGCACGGTGCGGGGCTGGGTCAACGTGCCGGTCCGCGCCGGGGCCGGCGTCGGCGCCGGCGTCTGACCCCGGGTCGACCCTCCGCACACACGCGAGCGACCCGGCCGAGCCTCCGCCCGGCCGGGTCGACCCCGGAACACCGGCCCCGTGGGGCCTCGCCGTCAGGCCTTGCGGTACTTCAGGACCGCCAGCGGGGCGAACACCGCGATCAGCCCCGCGGCCCAGACGAGCGACAGCAGCACGTAGTGCGCAGTCGAGCCGGTCAGCCCCGCCAGTGACGGATCACCCAGGGCAAGCGACCGCACGGCGTTGACCATGACGGTGAGCGGCTGGTTCTCGGCGACCGGCTGCATCCACCCGGGCATCGTGTCGACCGGGACCATGGCGCTCGACACGAACGACAGCGGGAAGATCAGCAGCGACATGCCCTGCGCGGCCTGGACGTTGCCGGCGATCAGGCCGAGCCACACGAACATCCACATGAAGGCGAACCCGAACACCAGGGTCAGGCCGAAGGCGGCCAGCGCCTCGACGCCCGCACCGTGGGGACGGAAGCCGACGGCGAACCCGATCGCCGCGGTCGCCGCCAGGCACAGCGCCAGCAGCCCGGTCTCGGCCACGACCCGCCCGGTGAGGACCGCGGCGCGGGACACGGGCAGCGAGCGCAGGCGGTCGGTGAAGCCCTCCTCCATGTCCTGGGCGACGCTGGACGAGGCGTTCGACCCGGTGAAGAGCACGCTGGTGACGATGTAGCCCGGCACCATGAAGTCGACGTAGGGCACGGGCCCGGCGGAGATCGCCCCGCCGAACACGTAGCGGAAGATGAGCAGGAACATCGCCCCGGTGATCGTGCTGATGAACAGCAGCTGCGGGGTGCGGACGAACTTGCGGACGGAGCGGCCGGCGACGGCGGACGCTGCGGTGAAGGCCCCGGCGGGGCGGGTGGCGGGCGTGATCTGCCCGGCGTCGAAGGTGACTGCGGTCATCGGTCTGCTCCTCACGCGGCCGGGGCGCTGAGCAGCCCGGCGTCGATCGTGGTGGTCGTGGTCGTGGTGGTCGTTGTCGTCGTGCCGATCTCGGTGATCGCGGCGTCCCCGGCGGTGGCGCCCTCGGACCGGCCGGGCGTGTCGCCGCCGGACGTCTCGTCGGCGTCGCCGTCCGATGTGTCGTCGATCGGCGAGCCGGTGAGGGCGAGGAACACCTCGTCGAGGGTCGGACGCCGCAGACCGATGTCGTCGACCTCGACCGCCAGGGCATCGAGCGCCCGGACAGCCTCGGCGATGACGGCCCGGCCGCCGTCGACCGGGATCGTGACCCGGCCCACTGCGGCGTCGACCCGGGGAGCCTCGACCCCGAGCCGCCCGAGCGACTCGGCGACGACGGCCAGCTCGTCGGCCCGCTGGACCCGGATCTCGACGACGTCCCGCCCGGCCTGCGCCTTCAGCTCGTCCGGCGTGCCGTCGGCGATGACGCGCCCCTTGTCGACGATGACCACGCGCTGGGCGAGCTGGTCGGCCTCGTCGAGGTACTGGGTCGTGAGCAGCACGTCGGTGCCGGCGGCGACCATGCCCCGGATGGCCTCCCACAGCTCGTTGCGGCTGCGGGGGTCGAGCCCGGTCGTCGGCTCGTCGAGCAGCAGCAGGCGGGGTGCCCCGACCAGGCTGGCGCCGAGGTCGAGCCGGCGCCGCATGCCGCCGGAGTAGGTGCTGACCGGGCGGTCGGCCGCGTCGGTGAGACCGAGCTGGGCGAGGACGACGGCGGCGTTGGCCCGGGCCTGACGCCGGGACTGGCCGTAGAGGCGGGCGACCATCGTGACGTTCTCCCGGCCGGTCATCGCCGGCTCGACCGCTGCGTACTGGCCGGCGAGGCCGATGACCTGGCGGACCTGGCCCGGGTGGCGGGCGGCGTCGATGCCGGCGACCCGGAGCTCGCCCCCGTCGTGGCCGACCAGAGTGGCCACCGTGCGGACGAAGGTGGTCTTGCCGGCGCCGTTGGGCCCGAGCACCGCCACGACCTGGCCGCTCTCGGCGACGAGGTCGAGCCCGGCGAGCGCCTGGACCTTGCCGTAGCTCTTGGTGAGGCCCGTGGCCTCGACGATCGGTGTGCTGCTCATCGCTTGCTCCTCGGAACGGAATGGATCGCTCTGTTCCGGTTACCGTAACGGAACAGAGCATTCCGTTCAAGAGCGATGTACGATCTTTTCCATGCCCGCCCCCGCAGCCCCGATGAGCGGCCGGAAGGCCCAGGCCGCCCGCAACGACGAGCTCATCCTCGACGCAGCACGCGCCGTCTTCGTCGCCGATCCCGGAGCCCCCGTGTCCGCCGTCGCCGAGGCGGCCGGTGTGGGCATGAGCGCGCTGTACCGGCGCTACGCCAGCAAGGAGGATCTGCTGCGGCGCCTCTGCACCCTCGGTCTCGAGGCGTACATCGCCATCGCCGAGGACTGCCTGGCCGACGACGGCGACCCCTGGGAGGCGTTCGCCACGTTCATGCGGCGCCAGGTGGAGAGCGGGTCCCACTCCCTCACCCTGAAGCTGGCGGGCACATTCACGCCCAGCCCGGAGCTCTACGAGCTGGCCGAGTACGGCGGCACCCTGAACGTCCAGCTGTTCGACCGCACCATGGCGGCCGGTGTCCTCCGGCCCGACCTGTCCGTGTCCGACCTGGGGCTCGTGCTCGAGCAGGTGGCCGCCGTCGACTTCGGTGCGACGCCCGAGCGCAACGTCGCGCTCCGGCTCCGCAGCATGGAGCTGCTGCTCGACGGCATGCGTGTCGACGCGGCGCGGGGCGAACTGCCCGGACCCACCGTCACCGACGAGGAGTTCGCCGCCCGGTGGGTGCCGAAGTCCTGACGCAGGGGGGCTGACGGCGCGTTGACCAGGAGACCTGCGCGCCCGATCCCGGGCGGGCTCAGGTGGGCCGGAAGGCCTGCTTGAACTGCTCGAACAGCGGCTGGCTCGCCTCCCACCGGTCCTCCGGCGTGCGGAGCATCAGGGCGTAGCCCCGGCCGTTGGTGACGAAGCCGAGGTTGCCCGTGTGCAGGACCGGGCCGGAGCCGTGCCGGAACTCCCACATCGCCGCGTCGTAGTCGCGGTAGCTGACGGGCTCGATGCGGATCTGCTCGTAGCCGGAGTTGCTCGCTGCGAAGCCGGGGGCGGACGACTGCCAGGCTCCCACCGGATCGCCGTTCGGAGGCTCGACCCACTCGATGCGCAGGAGCGAGTCGGTCGCCGGATCGACCAGGTCGATGCGGGTGGGTTCGCTCGTCGGCTGCACCCGCCAGCCCGGCGGTAGGCCGATCGTGTACGTGCCTTGCGGATCGGCGTACGGCGCCCAACCCTCGGGGAGCGAGCCGGTGGACTCGGTGGTCGTGGTGGCCGCCTCGGTGGTCTCGGTCGTCTCCGGGACGGTGGTCTCGTCCGGTGGCGGCGACTCGTTCGCGGGGGCGGGCTCGGCAGTGGTCGACGTGGGGTCACGCCCCGCCTGGTCGTCGTCGCCGAGCGCGGGGATGAGCACGGCCGCCAGCAGCAAGGCAACGACACCGGCGGCGACGAGGACGAACCGCCGCCGCTCCGGCGTCCGGCCGCCCGATGCGGGGTCGTCCGCGCCGCGCCGCGCGGGCGTCCGCGGGGGTGCGCTCGGCGCGCCGGTCGGCTCGCTGACGGGCCTCGGGCTCGGCGTCGCGACCGATTCGGCCGATGTTCCGCCCGCTGCTGTCGGGACGACGTCGGTGGTCGGCGCCGGTGACGGGCCGGGACCCGAGGTCGGCTCCGCCCCCGTCGCCGGCTCGGGAAGCGATGCCGATTGGTCTGGCGGCTCCGCCGCGGGCGCCGACACCGCGGTCGGTGCAGAGGTCGTCGCAGGCTCGACCCGCGTGGGTGCGGGCTCGGGCTCGGATGTGGGTTCCGGCTCGGGCCCGCTCGACTCGGGCTCCGGCGCAGGATCCGACTTCAGCGCACTCGGCTCCGGCTCCGGCTCCGGCGTCGGATCCGGCACCAGCGCACTCGGCTCGGGCTCCGGCGTCGGATCCGGCACGAGCGCACTCGGGTCCGCCTCGGGCTCGGGCTCG
>DASUQS010000292.1:0-4866 GCA_036280455.1 Acidimicrobiales bacterium | reverse complement strand
GTCGAAGCGGTCCGGGTCCGGGAAGCGGCGCTCGTCCCGGTTGCCGGCGGCGACCATGAGCAGCACGGCGCTCCCTTCCGGGATCACCTGGTCGTGATAGGTGACGTCCTCGGCGGCGTACCGGGCGACGTGCGGGCCCGGCGGTTCGTAGCGCAGCAGCTCCTCGATGGCGTTGGGCACGAGCGAGCGATCCCGCGCCACCTCCGCTCGCTGGTCGGGGTGCTCGCCCAGCACCTTGCCCATCCAGCCGAACAGGCGGCCGGTCGTCTCGACGCCGGCGCCCGCGATCACGGCGATGAACGTGAGCAGCTCGTCCTGGGTGAGCTTGCGGCGTTCGCCGTCGAGATCGTCGAACTCGACGGTGAGCAGCTCGGTCACGAGGTCGTCGGAGGGGTTCTTCGCCCGCCAGGCGACGTAGTCGGCGTAGGCGCGGCCGTCGAAGTACCGGTCCTTCCTGACCTGCAACGGCTCGCCCGGCTTGTTGCGCAGCTTGCGGACGGCGGCGTCGCGCACGGACGGCTGGTCTGCCTCGGGGATGCCCATGAGCATGCCGATCGCCTTGACCGGCATCTGCGCGCCGAGATCGAGCACGAAGTCGAACCGGTCGTCGCCGTCGAGCGGGTCGAGGCAGGCGGCGCAGAAGGCGCGGATCTGGTGCTCGAGCCGCTTCATGCGCCCGGGGGTGAAGGCCCGCGAGACGAGGGCCCGGTGCATGGTGTGCTCCGGCGGGTCCTCGTTGATGAACACGCCCGGGGGCATCTTCGGGTCGGCCTTGACCACTTCGAGGATGTCGCCCTTCGCCGAGCTCAGGCGGCGCCAGTCCTTCAGCGCGGACTCGACGTCGGCGAAGCGGCTGAGGCCCCAGAAGTCGAGGCGCTCGTTGTAATACAGCGGCGCCTCGTCGCGGAGCCGCCCGTAGACCGGGTACGGATCGGCGTCGATCTCGACGTCGTACGGGTCGTAGTAGAGCTCGCCGTCCACGCATCCCCCTCGTCCGCCGCAGCTTCGCGCGGCCCTGCTTTACGAACGTACAGCATCGATCAGCCCAGCAAGGAGCGCAGGAGCGCGGTCGTCCGCGCCACCGAGCTGCGGCGGTCGGCGCCGACGGGGAAGATCGCGGCCCAGATGTCGGTGGCGCCCGCGTCGAGCAGGGACCGGAGCTGCGCCGTGACCGATGCCTCGTCGCCGACGATGGCGGCGTCGGCCGGGGAGTCCGCGCCGCCCAGCTCGAGGATGCGGCGGTAGTTCGCCATCCCCGCGTAGGCGGTCGACGTCGCGGCCGCCGCGGCCCGGGCCTCGGTCTCGTCGTCGTGGACCGCCACCGGCAGGCCGGCGACGACGCGCGGTGCGGGGCGGCCTGCGGCGGCCGCCGCCGCGGTGAGGCGCGGCACGACGTGCTCGCCGACGGCGCGGGCCGGCGCCATCCACAGCACCGTGCCGTCGGCCACCTCGCCGGCCACCCGCAGCAGGCGAGGGCCGAGCGCGGAGACCAGCAGCGGGACCGGGTGGGCGGGCGCCACCGCGCGGCCCTCGGTGTGCGCGCTCCAGTGCTCGCCCCGGGCATCGACGTCCTCGCCGCGGAGCAGCGGTGCGAGGATGCGCACGTATTCCTCCGTGCTCGCGCCCGGATGGTCGTACGGCAGCCCGTACACGCCCCGCACCAGCGGTTCGTGCGACGGGCCGATGCCCAGCGTGAACCCCGGGCGCCCCATGCCGGCCGTGACCGACGCCGCGCGGTTGGCCTGCAGCAGCGGATGGCACGGAGAGGTCTGCAGCACGGCGGTGCCCAGCTCGATCCGCTCGGTCGCCCGACCGGCGAGCGCCATGGGCACGAGCGGATCACCGCTCACCACGCTGGCGTACCAGAGGGAGGTGAAGCCGTCCGCCTCGGCGCGCCGCGCCTGCTCGACCAGCTTGTCGACGGTGGAGGCGCCCCCGGTGAGCCCGATCCGCATCAGCCCGCCGCCCGGGTCGCGGTCAGCGGTCGCTCGTACGACGGGTCCGTGCCGTCGCGACGACCGCGCTCGTAGCCCTGCGCCGCGAAGTAGGACGAGCCCAGCAGGCGCGCGTCGGCGGTGTACGCCAGCTCGACCGTGGCGCGGCGCAGCGCGATCCGCCACTCGCCGTCCCGACGTTCGAGGCGGTCGACGTAGCGGCCGCACATCACCGTGGCCGACGCCTCGTCGGGGCTGAGGAGGGTCACCAGGACGTAGCTCTCGGCGTGGGCCTCGTCGCCGTCGATCTCGCACAGGTGCGTGGTCACGTTGTGGAGGTGGTTGGCCGAGGTGGCGGCGTGGACGGCGTTGGCCCAGCCGGCGTAGTCGATCCCGGCGTTCACCGTGGTCCCGTGCTCGTCGATGCCGTCGGGGTGGTAGGTGCCGGTCAGCAGTCCGGCGTCGTGGCGATCGCAGCCCCGCGCGTGCCGGGCGACGCAGTCGAGGATCTCGGCTCGGTCCTTCAGCCACTGGACGTCTCGGCGGAGCCGATCGAGCTCGTCGTCTGTCATGCACGCTCCTCGGGCGCTATACGTCTGTACAGCATGGCACGGTGGCCGACCGGGGTCCTGGCCGCTGCGACACTGTCCCCACGACGGCACGGAGGAGCACATGGCCGCGCAGCGACGCATCGGCACCGAGACATCGAAGACCCGGGACGCGCTGCTCGACGCCGTCGAGCGGTTGATGCTCCGAGACGGCTACGCGGCGGTGACCTACCGGGCGGTGGCCGCCGAGGCGGGAGTCACGTCCGGCCTGGTGCAGTACTACTTCCCGGCGCTCGACCAGGTGTTCCTCGCGGCGATCCGCCGCCGGTCGGCCCAGAACCTCGAGCGGCTCACCGCCGCGCTGCGGGCCCGCCCCGACACGCCGCTGCGCGTGCTGTGGGAGTACAGCCGGGACGAGGCGACCGCCGCGCTCACCACCGAGTTCCTCGCCCTCGGCAACCACCGCAAGTCGATCCGGTCCGAGATCGCCCTGGTCAGCGAGCAGGTCCGGGCCGTCCAACTCGACGCCCTGACGAATCGCACCCCGCCCGACGGGGCGTCCTGCGCCGGCCTCACGCCCGGCGGGCTCCTCTTCCTCATCACCGGCGTGCCCAAGCTCGTCCGGCTCGAGGAAGGCATCGGCATGACCGCCGCGCACGGCGAGGCGCTCGAGCTCGTCGAGCAGTACCTCGACCTCGTCGAGCCACGGAACGGCGACGGCTGACCTCCGCGATGCCGACCAGCCCCATGGGGCCCGCGGCGTTGACGAGAGTATGATTTCGTCAACTGTTCCGAGGGGAGGACCCGCTGGTGACCCGGCCCATCTATCGAGTGAAGGCCGACTTCTTCAAGACCCTCGGCCACCCGGCCCGCATCCGCATCCTCGAGCTGCTCCGCGACGGCGAGCGACCCGTCAGCGAGCTGATCCCCGAGGTCGGCATCGAGCCCTCCCACCTGTCCCAGCAGCTCGCCATCCTGCGGCGCGCCAACCTCGTGCGATCCCGCAAGGAGGGCTCCTCGGTGCTGTACTCGGTCGCCGAGCCCCGCCTCTTCCAGCTGCTCGAGGTCGCCAAGGCGATCCTCACCAGCTCCCTCACCGAGACCCGCGAGCTCCTCGAAGAGCTCGAGGGCCTCGACTTCGCCGAGGAGCCCGGTTCCGGCGAACGCCGGGCCGGCTGACCGACGCGGGGCCGGCCCGGGGCTCAGTCCGCGACCGTCGCCACCTCGCGCTGGGCGGGAGCCGAGCGCTCGACGTGGCGGCGGGCGTGGGCCAGCGCGGCGTCCAGATCGGTGAACAGGTGGTTCTCGTGGGCGAGGCGGCCGAGCGCCCCGACGGCCGCGAGGACCCGTCGGTGCGGTTCGGACGGCCCCTTGAGCAGCACCGTGATGTGCCGACGCTCCAGCTCCTCGATGATCTCGCCCACGGCCTGAGCGCCGGTGGCATCGAGGACCTGCAGGTCGGGAAGGCGCAGGATGACGACGCGGACGTCGCCGACGCTCACGAGCGCGGCGAGGAACCGCTGCGCCGCCCCGAAGAACAGGGCACCGTCGAGGCGGTAGGTGACGATGTGATCGTGCAGGAGGCGATGCTCGTCCTCCACGTCGACGACCGCCCCGTCCGCCGCGCCGGACTCGGCGACCGACTCCCGGGTGACCGTGGTCGAGCGGGCCACCATCCGCAGCGCCAGGATGGCCGCCACGGCGATGCCGATCTCCACCGCGACGATCAGGTCGAACGCGATCGTGGCCACCGCGGTGGACACCATCACCAGCGCGTCGGACCGGGTGGCGCGCAGCACCGCCCGGGCGTTGTGGACCTCCACCATCCGCACGGCGGTCACCATCAGCACGCCGGCGAGGGCCGCCAGGGGGATGCGGGCCACCAGGTCGCCCCCGAAGAACACCACCAGGATCAGCAGCAGCGAGTGCACGATCGCTGACACGCGGGTGCGGGCGCCGGCCCGGACGTTCACCGCGGTGCGGGCGATGGCGCCGGTCGCCGGCATCCCCCCGAACAGCGGGGACAGCACGTTCGCCAGGCCCTGGCCCACCAGCTCGCGGTCGGGATCGTGCCGGGGCCCGTCGGCCATCCCGTCGGCGACCTTGGCCGACAGCAGGCTCTCGAGCGCGGCGAGCACCGCGATGGCCAGCGCCGCGCCGAACAGCTCGCTCACCCGGGCCGGGTCGAGGCCCGGGAGGGCCGGTGCGGGCAGCGACGACGGCAGGGCGCCGATGCGGACGACGTCGAGGTCGGCGACCTCGGTCAGCACGGTGGCCGACACCACCGCGAGGAGCGACACCGGCAGGGTGCGACGGATCCGCGGGCCGACCACCATGACGACCGCCACGAGGGCCACCAGCCCGACGGCGGGGACCGACGCCGA
>DASUQS010000291.1:0-8919 GCA_036280455.1 Acidimicrobiales bacterium | reverse complement strand
GCAGCGTCCGCACCGCCATCCGCTCCCGCGGGGGGATCACCACCGTCGGCGGGCGTGGTGCTCGCTCGTGGTCCGGTGCTCGTGGCTGGCGGTCCAGGCCGACCCTCGACGTCGACCAGAGGGTGACGTCGAGGGTCGGCGACACGACCGTGTCAGCTCAGGTCACTGCTCCTCGAGCGCCATGCAGGGCTCGAGGGCGGCGTTGAACTCGGCCTCGAGCTCGGGGTTCTCCTCGAAGCCGGCGTCGCCCTGGGTGAAGCCGGTCGTGAAGAACCGCTGGAGCAGGTCGTCGGACACGCTCTCGTCGAAGCAGGCCGCGACCTCGGGGGGCACGTCGCCGTCGCTGCCCAGGATGCCTTCGAAGAGCAGGGCCCGGAGGTCCATGCACCCGGACATCTGCTCGTAGAACGCATCGGCCTGCTCGTCCGAGAAGTCGAGGCCGATGTCGCCGGGGGCGTCGTGGTCAGCGATGTCCTCGGGCGTCACGCCCGCGGCCGCGATCTCCTCCGCACCGAACCCGTCGACGAACGACTCGGCCACGCACTGGCGGGACTCCGGCGGGAACCCCTCGATGTCGTCGTCACCGGCGATGGCGACGATGGCCTCGACGTACTCGTCGCGCTGGCCGTCGTCCGACGACTCCTCGGCGGGCGCGTCCTCGCCCGCGGCGGCGGTCGTGTCGGTCGACGAGTCCGAATCGTCGTCGCCGCACGCTGCAACTCCACCGACAACCAGCAGCAGGGTCGCTGCTCCCATCATCCGCATCGGACGCATGTCCGCTCCTCGGTAGCTCGTCGGTCCGACGGTCGGACACGAAAGGGGCGACCTTGCTCGCGTCTCCGGCCACCCGTCAAGCCCGGTGAACACGCAGACCGGCAGCGGGTCCTCCCTGGGTGATCGACTGACGCGCCGCGGCGATCGGCCGGAGTCGACCCGCCGGGATCAGTCCGGCGCGACGCAGCGCTCGACGTGGGCGCGCACGATGTCGACGTCCGCCGGCAGCACGTCGTAGCGCTCGGGGCGGTCGAAGAGGTCGGCCATGTGGTCGGGCAACGCCGGGCGGACGCCCGTCGCCTGCTCGACCGCGTCGGGGAACTTCGCCGGGTGCGCCGTCGCCATGCACACCACCGGTCGCTCGGGCTCGCCACCGGCGCCGTCGCGCACCAGGCGGGCGGCACCGATGCCCACGGCGGTGTGCGGATCGGCCAGGTAGCCGGTGCGGCGGTACAGGTCGGCGATCACGTCGAGGGTCGCCCGGTCGTCGAGGCTCGCGGCGACGAAGGTCGGGTCGTGCGGGGCCTCGATCGACCCCACACCCCGGAAGCGGCCCATCAGGTCGGCGGTCGCCGCGCCGTCGCGGCCGAGCAGCTCGAAGAGCAGGCGCTCGTGGTTGGACGACACCTGGATGTCCATGCTCGGGCTGAGCGTCGGCACCACGCCCGTCTGGGCCAGGTCGCCGGTGCGGGCCCAGCGCGTGAGGATGTCGTTGCTGTTCGACCCGATGATGAGGCGGTCGATCGGGGCGCCGCCCCGGCGGGCGATCCACCCGGCGAAGATGTTGCCGAAGTTGCCCGTCGGCACTGCGACGTCGCAGGGCCCGGCCGCTGCGGCCGCGGTGACGTAGTAGACGATCTGGGCGGCGACCCGCGCCCAGTTGATCGAGTTCATGGCCGACAGGCCGACGCGGTCCCGCAGCGCAGCATCGGCGAACAGCGCCTTCACCAGGTCCTGGCAGTCGTCGAAGGTGCCCTCGATCGCCACGTTGTGCACGTTGGGGGCGTCGACCGTGGTCATCTGCCGCCGCTGCACGTCGGACACCCGCCCGGCGGGATGGAGCACGACGATGTCGAGCGTCGGGCGGCCGACGCAGGCGGCGATGGCGGCGGAGCCGGTGTCGCCGGAGGTGGCCACCACCACGGTGGCGCGCTCGCCCCGGCGGGACAGCTCGTGGTCGAACAGCCGGCCGACCAGCTGCAATGCCACGTCCTTGAAGGCGAGCGTCGGGCCGTGGAACAGCTCGACCACGCACAGCCCCGGCTCGATCTCGACCGACGGGCACACGTCCGGGTGGTCGAACGTGGCGTAGGCCTCGGCCACCATGGCGTCGAGGTCGGGACGGGACAGCGGCGAGCCCTCGACGTAGGGCCACAGCACCTCGGCCGCGAGCTGGGCGTAGGGCTGGGGCTCGTCCCAGGCGTCGGGCAGCACCGGCCAGGACTCGGGCACGTAGAGCCCGCCGTCGCTCGCCAGACCGGCCAGCAGCACGTCGGCGAAGTCGAGGACCGGGGCCTGGCCGCGGGTGGAGACGTACTTCATGCGGGGCTCCCGATCACTGGCTGCCGACGACCCGCAGCACCGAGGTGATGCGGTCGACGCTGTCGAGGTGGTGGAGGTCGCGGATGGTGGCCTGCACGGCCGCCTCGCGGGCGACGTGGGTGATGAACACCAGCCGGGCCTCGCCGCCGAGGCCCTCCTGCTCCATCGAGCGGATCGACACGTCGTGCTGCCCGAACACCCCGGCCACCGCGGCGAGCACGCCGGGCCGATCGGATACCTCGAGGTTGAGGTAGTAGGCGGTCTCGACCTCGTCGATCGGTCGGATGCGGGCCTTGGCGAGCGTGCCGACCGAGGCGTGGCTGCCCCGCGTGCGGTTGAGCGCGGCGTCGATGACGTCGCCGAGCACGGCGCTGGCCGTGGGCGAACCGCCCGCGCCCCGGCCGTAGAACATCAGGTCGCCCACGGCGGCGCCCTCGACGAAGATGGCGTTGAAGCTGTCGCGCACCGATGCCAGCGGGTGGTCCACGGGCACCATCGCCGGGTGCACCCGCACCGCCACCTCCCCGGCGTGGCCGGGAGCCTGGGGGTCGTCGTGCTGCTCGGCGATCGCCAGCAGCTTGATGACGAAGCCCATCTTGGCGGCGTAGTCGATGTCGGCGGTGGTGATGCGCGAGATGCCCTCGTCGTAGACGTCGCCCGCGACGACGCGCACCCCGAAGGCGATCGAGGCGATGATCGCCGCCTTGGCGGCGGCGTCGTGGCCCTCGACGTCGGCCGTCGGGTCGCTCTCCGCGTACCCGAGGCCCTGCGCCTCGGCGAGCGCGTCCGCGTACGACGCGCCGGCCTCGGTCATGCGGGTGAGGATGTAGTTGGTCGTGCCGTTGACGATGCCGAGGATGCGGTCGATGCGCTCCCCCGCCAGCGACTCGCGCAGGGGGCGGATGAAGGGGATGCCCCCGGCCACCGCGGCCTCGAACAGCAGGTCGACGCCGGCTTCCTCGGCCGCCGTGAACAGCTCGGCGCCGACGTTCGCCAGCAGCTCCTTGTTGCCGGTCACCACCGGCTTGCCGGCCTTGAGCGCGGCGAGGACGAGCTCGCGGGCCGGCTCGATGCCGCCGATGACCTCGACCACCAGGTCGACGTCGGGGTCGACGGCGACGCCGGCCGCATCGAGGGTGAGCACGCCGGGCGGCAGCTCGACGGCGCGCTCCTTGGCCAGGCTGCGCACGGCGACGGAGGTGACCTCGAGGCGCACCCCGGTGCGGGCGGCGATGGCGTCGCGTCGCTGGTCGATGAGCTCGACGAGCGCCGCGCCGACGTTGCCGCAGCCGAGCAGGCCGATGCGTACGCGTTCGGGGGTCACGACGGGCCATGCTACGGCGGCCGCTGACCAGCCACGAAAGGGGATCGCGCGCGTGGTCCGTCACGGGGCGCGCCTGGCAGATGCGTGTCGTGACCTGGCATCATCGTGCGCGGCGGCGAACCGCGGCTCCCCACCCGGGAGTCGCGTCAGGAGCCCCGGAAGCGGCACCTTCCGCCGGGACCGGGCATGGCGGGAAGGCACGCGCGAGTGACCACACGGATCAGAGGCTTCATCGTCGACACGTTCCTGCTCGGGGACGACGACGGCTTCGACGACAGCGATTCCCTCATCGACGGCGGCATCGTCGACTCGACCGGCGTCATGGAGATCGTCGCCTTCCTCGAGGAGACCTACGGCATCGCCATCGACGACGACGAGCTGGTGGCCGACAACCTCGACTCGGTCGAGCGGCTGCGCAAGTTCGTCGACGGGAAGCTGGCCGCATGACCGGCGGCGAGGCCGGGCGACGGCCGTGACCGGGCTCGCGCACGACCACCTCGTCGGCGCGGCCCGCAGTTCCCCCGACCACCCGGCGGTCATCGCCGACGACCTGGTCCACACGTTCGCCGAGGTCGACCGGGCCAGCGACCGCCTCGCGGCCTGGCTGCAGGGCGCGGGCGTCGACCGGGGCGACCGGGTGGCCATCGTGCTCGACAACTCGATCGAGCAGGTGGTGGCGTTCTGGGGGGTGCTCAAGGCGGGCGCCGTGGTCACGGTGGTGAACCCGGCCAGCAAGCCGGACAAGATCGCCTACATCCTGAGCGACTGCGACGTCGCCCACCTCGTCACGCACCGCCGCCTCCACCGGGTGCTGCGCCCGGTGCTCGCCGACAGGCCGATCCGGGGCGCCGCGGTCTGGGCGGGTGGGGTGCCCGACGCCGCGACCGGCACGCCGTTCGACGAGGCCGTGGGCGGCTCGGCGACGCCGCGCGACCCGGGCACGATCGACAACGACCTCGCCGCCATCATCTACACGTCGGGCTCCACGGGCGGGCCCAAGGGCGTGATGCTCACCCACCGCAACGTGCACCACAACGCGTGGGCGATCGCGCAGTCGCTGGGCCTGCGCAGCGACGACGTGATCGGCTGCGTGCTGTCGCTGTCGTTCACCTACGGCATGTTCCAGATCGTCTCCGCCGCGCACGTCGGCTGCACGGTCGCGCTCGAGCGCTCGTTCGCCTACCCCCGGGACGTGCTCGAGCGGTTCGCCCGCCGGCATGTCACCGTGATGCCCGGTGTGCCGACGGTGTTCGCCACGATCCTGCAGATGGCGCCCCTCGAGGGCATCGACCTGTCGTCGCTCCGCATGATGACCAACGCCGCGGCCGCGCTCCCCCCGGCGCACCTCCAGCGCCTGGGCGAGCTGCTGCCCGGTGCCGGCGTCGTGCAGATGTACGGCCTGACCGAGTGCACGCGGGTGTGCTGCCTCGATCCGGCCCTCGCCGCCGAGCGGCCGGGCTCGGTCGGCCGGGCCATCCCCAACACCGAGGCCTACGTCGTGACGGAGGACGGCCGCCGCGCCGCACCCGGCGAGGTCGGCGAGCTCGTCGTGCGCGGCGCGCACATCATGCGCGGCTACTGGGGCAAGCCCGAGGCCACGGCCCTGCGGCTCCAGCCTGGCGACATCCCCGGCGAGAGGGTGCTGCACACCGGCGACCTGTTCCGTGCGGACGAGGACGGCTACCTCTACTTCGTCGGCCGCACCGACGACGTGTTCAAGTGCAAGGGGGAGAAGGTCAGCCCCAACGAGGTCGAGCGGGTGCTCTACGAGCTCGACGCCGTGGCGGAGGCCGCGGTCGTCGGCGTCCCCGACGAGCTCGACGGCATGGCGGTGAAGGCCGTCCTCGCGCTGCGCGACGGCGCCGAGGTGTCGGCCGACGACGTGCGCCGCCACTGCCGCGCCCGCCTGGAGCCGACGCTGGTGCCGAGCCTGGTCGAGGTGCGGGACGAGCTGCCGAAGACCGACTCCGGCAAGATCCGCAAAGCCGAGCTCAGGTAGCGGGCGGGCGGCGCCATGTGCGGTATCGCAGGCATCCTGACGGCGGCGGGCGACGCACCCGTCGACCTCGACCGGTTGCGGTCGATGC
Organism: Acidimicrobiales bacterium; assembly: GCA_036280455.1. Taxonomy (GTDB): domain Bacteria; phylum Actinomycetota; class Acidimicrobiia; order Acidimicrobiales; family VFJN01; genus ZC4RG19. The sequence continues at coordinate 3,192 of DASUQS010000291.1, read as the reverse complement.
TGGCCGCCATCGGCCACCGGGGTCCCGACGGCCACGGCCTGTTCCGCGACGAGCGGGTCGGCCTCGGCCACGGCCGGCTCTCGATCGTCGACCTCGCCGGCGGCTTCCAGCCGCTCACCGGCGAGGACCGCACGGTCTGGCTGTCGTTCAACGGCGAGATCTTCAACCACGTCGAGCTGCGCCGGGACCTGATCGCCCGCGGCCACCGGTTCGCGACCCACAGCGACTCCGAGGTGATCGTCCACGCCTACGAGGAGCACGGCGAGCGGGCCTGGTCGCTGTTCAACGGGCAGTTCGCCTTCGCCCTGTGGGACCGCCGGGCGCAGCGGCTCTGGCTCGTGCGCGACCGGATGGGCATCCTCCCCCTGCACTGGGCGCGCGTGGGTGGAGGCGCCAGCGGGCAGATCGTGTTCGCGTCGGAAGCGAAGTCGCTGTTCGCCGGCGGGCTGGTCGCCCCGGAGATCGATCCCGCCGGTCTGGCCCAGGTCTTCACCCGCTGGTCGACCACGTCCCCCACGACGGCCTTCGCGGGCGTGCACTCCGTGCGGCCCGGCGCGGCGCTGCGGATCGAGGCCGCCGACATGACGGTGACCGAGCAGCGCTGGTGGCAGCCGGACATGGCGGTCGACCCCCGGCTCGCGGCGCTTTCGCCCGAGGCCGCGGCGGACGAGCTGGGTGAGCGCCTGGCCGACTCGGTGCGGCTGCGGCTGCGGGCCGACGTGCCTGTCGGCGCCTACCTGAGCGGCGGGCTCGACTCCTCGGTGATCGGCTCGCTCGTCCGCCAGGTCGACGCCAGCCCGCTGGAGACGTTCGCGGTGCGGTTCCACGACCCGGCGTTCGACGAGACCGCCGAGCAGCGCCGCATGGCCGGGCTGCTCGGCACCGACCACCACGAGATCGTGTGCGGCCCCGAGGAGATCGCGGGCGCGCTCGAGCAGGTGGTCTGGCACGGCGAGGCGCCGCTGCTGCGCACCGCCCCGGTTCCCCTGTTCCTGCTGTCCGGCCTCGTCCACGACGCCGGCATGAAGGTCGTGCTCACCGGCGAGGGCGCCGACGAGCTGCTCGCGGGCTACAGCATCTTCAAGGAGGACCGGGTGCGCCGGTTCTGGGCCCGCCGGCCCGAGTCGTCGCTGCGCCCGTCGTTGTTCGCCCGGCTGCACCCCGAGGTGCAGGCCGGCGGGGCCCGATCGACCGACATGTGGGCCCGGTTCTTCGGCCGCGACCTCACCGCCACCGATTTGCCCTTCTACGCCCACCTCGTGCGCTGGCACAACACGGCGTGGACCCGCCGCATCCTCCACCCGGACCTGCGGACGGGCGCCTCGGACGGCGGGCCCGCCGTCGACGACCTCGGCGATGATCCGTCGCTCGCGGGCGAGATGCCGCCCGGCTGGGCGTCGTGGGACCCGCTGGCGCGCGCCCAGTGGGTCGAGATCGCCACGTTCCTGTCGTCGTACCTGCTGTCGTCCCAGGGCGACCGGGTGGCGATGGCGCACGGCGTCGAGGTGCGGTACCCGTTCCTCGATCCCGATGTCGTCGACTTCTGCGCCGCGCTCCCCCCGCAGCACAAGCTGGTCGGGCTGCACGACAAGGCCGCCCTCCGCCGGTTCGCGTCCCGCACGCTTCCCCCGGAGATCTGGCGCCGCCCGAAGCAGCCGTACCGGGCTCCGATGACCACCGCGCTGTTCGGTCCCGACGAGCCCGGCTACGTCACCGACCTGCTGTCCGACGCCGCGATCGACGACCTCGGGTTGCTCGATCCCCGGGCCGCCCGGCTGCTGCGCGACCGGGCCCGCGCCCGCGACGGCGCGCTGCCGGGCGAGCGCGAGGAGATGGCGCTCGTCGGGGCGCTCACCCTGCAGGTGCTCGGCCGGGCCTACCTGGTCGAGGGCACCGCCCGGGCGGCCGCCGCCCGCGCCCGGTTCGACGCCGGGCCACCTCCGCACGTCCTGGTCGACCTGATCGGCGATCCGGCCGACCGACCGCACGCCGCCGACGGCAGCCCCGCCGTGCCGGCCAACCACCCGGGAGCCAGCTGATGGACCACCCCACGTTCAGCCGCGACGTCCTCGACCTCGACGCCGAGGCCGCCGACGCCGCGATCGACCGCATCGCCACGATGATGACGCACGCCCTCAGCCGCGACCTCCGCCGCCGCGGCATCGTGGTCGGCGTCAGCGGCGGCATCGACTCGTCGGTGTGCCTGGCGCTCGCCGCCCGGGCGCTCGGCCCCGAGCGGGTGGTGGCTCTGCTCATGCCGGAGGCCGACTCCGATCCCTCCTCGCAGGAGCGCGGCCAGCGGCTGTGCGACTTCCTGGGCGTCGAAGCGGTCGTCGAGGACATCGCGCCCGCGCTCGCCGCCCTCGGCTGCTACCGGCGGCGCGACGACGCCATACGCCGGGTGTTCCCGAACTTCGGGGACGGCTGGCGGCAGAAGATCACCCTCGCCGAGGGCATGCTGGACACCGACCGCATCAGCTACTTCAACCTCACCGTCGCCGACCCGGACGGCACCATGCAGACCGAGCGGATGCCGACCGACGTGTACCTCACCGTGGTGGCCGCCACGAACATGAAGCAGCGCACCCGCAAGCTCATCGAGTACACCCACGCGGACGCCCGCAACTTCGCCGTGCTCGGCACCCCCAACCGGCTCGAGTACGAGCTCGGGTTCTTCGTGCGGGGCGGCGACGGGCTGGCCGACATCAAGCCGATCAGCCACCTCTACAAGACCCAGGTGTACGCGCTCGCCCGCCACCTCGGTCTGCCCGACGACATCTGCAACCAGACGCCGAGCACCGACACCTACAGCCTCCCCCAGACCCAGGAGGAGTTCTACTACGCGCTCCCCTACGGCGAGATGGACCTGCTGCTGTGGGCCTGGCAGCACGACGTGACCCCGACCGACGCCGGCGCCGTGATGGACCTGCGGCCCGACCAGGTCGAGCGGGCCTACCGCGACATCGTGGCCAAGCGCCGGGCGGCAGAGCGCGGCCTGCGCGACGCGGTCGCCGTCGAGCACCTCGATCTGAGCCCCCGCCCGGCGCCCGCGGCCGTCGCCGCGTCCGACGCCCCCGCTGCCGGCGAGGCGAGGTCGACGGCCGGGAGGGATGGGTGAAGGTCCCCGCTCGCTTCAAGGTCGGCATCACCCGCTACACGCCGGCCGATGCGGACGACCTGCTGGCCTTCCAG
>DASUQS010000290.1:0-3505 GCA_036280455.1 Acidimicrobiales bacterium | reverse complement strand
GTGCTTGTAGGTCATCCCCTGGGCGAGCCGGCAGACGTCGACCAGCGCGTCGTCCTCGGAGGCGTACGGGTAGAAGCGGGTGCCGCCGAGGGCGGGCCCGAGCGCCGTCGAGTGGATGGCGACGATCGCCTTGAGGCCGGTGCCTGCGTCGTGCAGGTAGACGACCTGCTCGAACCCGTCCGTCGTCACGATGTCGAACACTCCAGCCACGACCCGAGGGTACTGCTGCGCCCCGGGTTCGCTGCGCCCACGGATGGCGACCTGGCCACCACCGGGGGAGATCAGTTACCGCGGCCACCCTCCGCGCGGCTACTTTCCGGCCGTGGCATCCCCGACAGCTGCGTACTCGATCCGTCTCCGGGTCCGGCTCGACAACCGACCGGGCTCCCTGGGCCGTCTCGCCACCGCCGTAGGCGAGGCCGGCGGCAACATCACCGCCATCGGGGGCTTCGACGTACGGGGGCCGGCCCTCGAAGAGGACCTGGTCATCAACTGCCGCGACGACGACCACATCGCCAAGGTGCGCGCCGCGGTCGACGGGCTCGACGGGTGCGAGGTGCTCGAGCTGCTCGACCGCACCTTCCTCATGCACGACGGCGGCAAGATCGAGGTCCTGGCGCGCATGCCGGTGGCCGACCGCGACGACCTGTCGATGGCGTACACGCCGGGCGTGGCCCGGGTGTGCAACGAGATCGCGGCCGACCCGCAGCGCGTGCACGACCTGACGATCAAGAAGAACATGGTCGCCATCGTCACCGACGGCACCGCCGTGCTGGGCCTCGGCCGCATCGGCCCCGAGGCGTCGCTGCCCGTCATGGAGGGCAAGGCGCTGCTGTTCAAGCACTTCGCCGGGGTCGACGGTTTCCCGATCTGCCTCGACGTCACGACGGCCGACGAGATCGTCGAGACCGTCCAGCGCATCGCCCCGGTGTTCGGCGGCATCAACCTCGAGGACATCGCCGCCCCGGAGTGCTTCGAGGTCGAGGACCGGCTCAAGGAGCTGCTCGACATCCCGGTGTTCCACGACGACCAGCACGGCACCGCCGTCGTCACGCTGGCGGCGCTCGAGAACGCCCTGAAGATCGTCGGCAAGAAGATGTCCGACCTGCGGGTCGTCATCGCCGGCGTCGGCGCGGCCGGGGTGGCGATCAGCAAGATCCTGCTCGAGGCCGGCGTCGCCGAGATCGTCGGCGTCGACCGCAAGGGCGCCATCTGGGCCGGCCGCGACGACCTCAACGTCGCCAAGCTGTGGTTCGCCGAGAACACCAATCCGGAGCGCCGGGAGGGCACCCTCGCCGAGGTGCTGCCGGGCACCGACGTGTTCATCGGCGTGTCCGGCCCCGGGCTGGTCACCGCCGCCGACCTGCGCACGATGGCACCGGATCCGATCGTGTTCGCGCTGGCCAACCCGGACCCGGAGATCACGCCGGAGGACGCCGACGGCCTCGCCGCGGTGATCGCCACCGGCCGCAGCGACTACCCGAACCAGATCAACAACGTCCTGGCGTTCCCCGGCATCTTCCGGGGCGCGCTCGACGTCGCCGCCACCTCGATCACCGAGGGCATGAAGCTGGCGGCGGCCCGGGCCATCGCCGGCTGCGTGTCCGAGGAGGACCTGGCGGCCGACCACATCATCCCGTCGGTGTTCGACGTGCGTGTCGCACCGCTGGTGGCCGAGGCCGTGGCGCAGGCGGCGATCGACGAGGGCGTCGTCCGCCTCCACCGACCACCCCAGCCCTGACCGAGGCTGTGCCGGCGGGGGGCGCCGATCGGCCGGGGGATCCGATCGGGGACGAGGCGTGGCCGCGCGACGAGCTCGCGGCCGCGTTGGGCGACGGGGTGGCGGGTCTCGAGACGATCCGCATGCTCATCGCGCACCCCCGCTGGGTGCACCGGCGGATCGACGCGCTCGAGTACCGCGACGACACCACGTTCCGCCGCCGCCAGAGCGTGCACTTCACCGTTCCGGCGGTCGCGTCCGAGATCCGGGTGGGGGAGGCTCGGTTCCGGCTGATCCCGCTCACCACGCTCTACAAGGAGACGCTGGTCAACTTCGACTGCCGGGACGAATCGGGCGACGCGCTGCCGGTCCTCACCCGCACCCAGCAGGGCCTGCTCGCCGTGCGGGGGATGGTCGACTGGGCCGAGGGGTTGGTGGAGGACGCGTCGGCGGGGGAGCTCACCGTCGAAATGGTGGACGAGATCACCGACCGGATCACGAGCGTCGGCGACGGCGACGGACCGGTGCGCCCCGACACGCCGACCGGGCTCTCGCCGGCGGCCGCGGAGCAGTGGGCCGTGCTGCGCGCCGACGCGTTCTACTCGCTGGTGCTCGACCGCCTGACCGACCAGTTCCTGCTGATCACGCTGGTGGACGATGCGCCGGGCACGCAGCGGGTGCTGAAGTTCTCCTACGAGGAGCTGGGCGAGCTCGCCTCCGAGCCCTGGCCACGCGGGCCGCTCGCCGCGCTCGGGTGGCTGCCCCGCCGGGCCGCGTCGGCCGCGGAGAGCCTGTTCAGCGCCGAGAGCTACCACTTCGAGGCCGACCTGCCGCCCGGCATCGACGTCCCGGTCGCCAGCCTGTGGGTGGGGGCGAGCGAGAGCGACATGGCGTGCGTCGACGTCGATCCGGGGGAGCACGAGCGCATCGCCCTGCGCTCGCCCGGCTACGAGCACGGCGTGGCCGAGGTGCGGTGGTCGGTGTGGCCGGCGCGCCGCGGCTGGCTGCGCACGGCCTGGTTCGCCACGACGCTCGGGGCGCTCACCCTGGCGCTCGGCGGGTGGCGCCTCGACACGATCACCGCCGCGCCCGCACCGGACGACGCCGCGTTGGCCAACGGCACCGTGCCGGCCGGCACCCGAACCGAGCTGGCGGCGGCCGTGATCCTGGCCGTCATCGGTGCGCTCGGCGGTCTGGTGGCGCGCATCGAGGAGCACCCGCTGGTGACCCGCATCCTGGAGTGGCCGCGGCGCCTGGCGGCGTTCGCCGCCATGTTGCCGTTCGTCGCGGCGGGCAGCCTCGTGGTGGGGCCTTCGGGCGAGGGGCGGCGCGCGCTCTGGGCCGTGCTGGCCGTGCTGGCCACGATCATCGCCGCGATCTTCACGGTCGCGTTCGTCCGTCCGGCGGCGGCCGATCCTCCGCCCGAGCCCGAACCTCGACCCGACCCGTCAGGACGGTCCCGGAGGCGTGATGCAGGTCATGGACCGCAGCCCGCCGGGCTGTCGTAGCATGGCTGTCGTGCCGGCACGCGACGCCTCCCATCCGGTGCCCGAGGGTGCCCAAGCGGCGTCGGACGAGGTCACGGTCGACGACTGCACCACCCGCGGGGTCGCGTCGGACACGAAGCTCAGCGTGGTGCGCGGCCGGTCGCGGGGCGTCACGGTGCTGCCGAGTGCGGAGGGCCGCTCGTTGCAGTCCGACCCTCGCTGGACCAGCGATGCCGCCCGTCGCGCCGACAACCTGCTCGCGCGCCTGGTCGCGCGGCGCCGCGGCCTTCCCGCCAGC
>DASUQS010000289.1:0-2227 GCA_036280455.1 Acidimicrobiales bacterium | reverse complement strand
GCCACCCGCGCCGTCGGCGACCTCGTCCGCCACCACCCGGCGCTGCGCGCCCGCATGGACGCGTGGCTGGTGGGCACCGACATGTGGCTCGTCCGGAGCGCGCTCCTGCACATGAACCGCTGGCGCGCTGCCACCGATGCCGACTGGTTGTTCGCCGCGTGCCTCACCCGCGCCGACCACCCCGACTTCTTCGTCCGCAAGGCGATCGGCTGGGCGTTGCGGGAGTACAGCAAGACCGACGCGGCGGCCGTCGTGGCCTTCGTCGCCGCCAACGCGGGCACCCTCAGCGGGCTCAGCCGCCGCGAGGCCCTGGTGTGGCTGGAACGCCGCCGGCGCCGCGGCTCCGACGAGGAGTGACGCTGGCTTTCTGGCGCGGTGGCCCGGCACGACCTCGTGCCGGCCCACCGATCGGCGGGCGTCGACCTGCCAGTAGGGTGCGACGCGTGTCATGGGGGAAGCGCGCTGTCGCGATCGCCTGGCTGTGCGGTGCGCTCGCCGCCTGCGGCGGGGGCGGAGGCGGATCCGGTGCTGATGGAGACGGCTCTGCCGCCGAGCTGACACGGTTCGACGTGTCGGGCGAGGTGCCGCGTGCCCTCATGGGGCGAATGGACGCCGTCTGGATCGGGTTGCGCACCATGCGCAACGACGAGCCGGACACCGTCGTCATCTCGCACGACGACGGCCGCACCTGGCAGGCGGCCGACCTGCCGGACCGGCCGCCGGGGCTGCACCTCGCGCTCGAGGGCCCGGAGAGCGTGCACGTCGAGCCGAACCTGGCCGCGGTCGTCGGCCGCGATCCGAGATCGGTGTCGCCGGACTGGCCGATCGCCAAGTCGGAGTTCTTCGTGTGGACGACGCGCGACGGGGTCACGTGGGAGGTCCACGTGCTGGGGACGGCCGGCGGGCTCGTCGGCAACCCCACGGTGACCGCCGTCGGCCCGGTTCTGGTTGCGTCGACCAGCTCGGTCGGGGGGTTCAACATGTTCACCAGTCGGGATGGGGGCGCATCCTGGCAACCCGCCGTGATCTCGGGGCTCGACCACGTCGCCGGGGAGGACACGATGCTGCAGTGGGCGTCGGTCGACGGCGACTCCCTGCAGATGGTGCTGGGTCCGAACCACGGCCCGGTTGAGCGGCGTCAGGTGCTGACCTCCACCGACGGCGGGACCAGCTGGTCGGCTGGAGCGTGCGGTGATGCCTGCACGCCGCCGGGTGAGTCCGGCGACCTGCTCTTCCAGCGCGGCGAGGTCTCGAGCGACGGCGGGACGACATGGGACGAGGTGACCGTGGAGCCCCCCATGACCGGCGACGGACCACCCTCTCTGTCCCATGTGGTCGCCGTGCCCGGCGGGTGGCTCGCCCGGACGACGACAAATGAGGCCAGCGACATCAGCCATGTGCAGCTCGTGCGTTCGGAGGACGGCCGGACGTGGCAGCAGATGTTGCCTCCCGATCCCTGTCCCGGGCGCTCCGGCCGTCCCAACTCGCAGGTGAGCCGACCGGTTCTCCTCGACGGCCGTCCCTTCGTCGCGTACGGGTGCTCCGACCTGATGTTTCCCGAGCTCGCGATGGTCTACGTCGGCGACGCGGAGGCCCGCGAGTTCGAGCTGGTCGACGGGTCCGAGCGGGACGGCGCCGTGTTCGGCACGCCGATCGAGGACGGCGAGCGACTGGTCCTTCCCGAGTACGGCCGCGACGACGAGCTCGTCGGCATCACGGTCATCGAGTGAGGGCAACCGACCGCGCGAGCGGGCGGGCCAGGGAACGACCGGCGATGGCGCGGCCCTGACGCGCCGCCGTGTCTCCGGGGAGCTAGCGTCCCCGGTCCTGGCAGGACGGGGAGGCGGGCGTGGAGACGACAGACACCGGTCGGTTGGTTGACCGGATGGCGATGGCCGCGCGGGCGATCCAGCGGTTCGCCACGTGGGGTGCGGGTGCTGCGCTCGTCATCGGCGTCGTGGCGTTCCTGTCGCTCGTGCCGTGGCTGCCGGGACTCGGCGTCGCCGGCTGGGTGGTGAGCGCCGTCTGCGCGGTCGTCCTCCTCGGCGCCCCGCTGCGGGTGATCTGGCACGGCCACAGGATCGGTTCCGCCTATGGCGACCGGGCCCGCATCGACGCCCTGTTCGCCGAGATCCCGGGCGCGGTCGACGAACTCGCCCGCCGGCTCGACGACGCGGTGCGCCCGCACGGCAGGGGCCTGCGCCGTCTGGTGTCGTCGTGGCGGTCG
>DASUQS010000288.1:0-4188 GCA_036280455.1 Acidimicrobiales bacterium | reverse complement strand
ACGTCGACTACCGGACCTACCCCGGCCTCGGCCACGTGCCCCTCGTCGAGGCCGACTCGCCGCTCATCCCCGAGCTCGTCGAGTGGACCCACGACCGCCTCGCCGGCGTCGAGCCCACCTCGACCTGCCCGGGTTGACGATCCCCTCCAGGGGAGCGGCCGAACTCGGCGGAGAGCCGATCCCGACTGGGACATGATGGGCGGCCCTGCTCCGGGCGGTCCCGATGCTCCTGACGATCTCCACCGACGTTCAGCCCGCCACCGACCTCGGCTACCTGCTGCACAAGCACCCCGGCAACGTGCGCACGGTCTCGTTCCCCTTCGGCGACGCCCACGTCTTCTTCCCGGAGGCCGGCGAGGCACGCTGCACGGCGGCCCTGCTGGTCGAGGTCGATCCGGTCGGGCTCGTACGGCGCCGCGGCCGCAAGGGTCGCGAACCCTTCTCCCTGGCGGGCTACGTCAACGACCGGCCCTACGCGGCCTCGTCGTTCCTCAGCGTCGTGGTGGGCAAGGTGTTCGGCACGGCGATGTCCGGCCGCTGCGACCAGCGACCCGAGCTGGCCGCCCGCCCGCTGCCGTTCGAGGTCGAGATCCCCGTGCTTCCCGTCCGGGGTGGCGAGCCGGTGCTGCGGTCGCTGTTCGAACCGCTCGGCTACAGGGTCGAGGCCACCGCGATCCCGCTCGACGAGGCGTTCCCCGGCTGGGGACCGAGCCCCTACTGGGCGGTGCGGCTCGCGGGCGACGTGCGGCTGGCCGACCTGTTGTCGCACCTGTACGTGCTGCTGCCGGTGCTCGACGACGACAAGCACTACTGGGTCGGCGACGACGAGGCCCGCAAGCTGCTCGACAAGGGCGGCACCTGGCTCGCGTCCCACCCGGCCCGCGAGCTGATCAGCCGGCGGTACCTGAAGCACCGGCGCTCGCTGGCGGACGACGTCCTGGCCCGGCTCGCCGACGACGCTCCCGCCCCGCAGGCGGAGGTGGACGAGGACCACGACCGCGAGGAGGCGCAGGTCGAGGAGCACCTCAGCCTCAACCGGCAGCGGATCGACGCTGTCGTCGCCGCCGTGCAGGCGACCGGTGCGTCACGGGTGCTCGACCTCGGCTGCGGCGAGGGCCGTCTGGTCGAGGCCCTGCTCCGCCTCGCCGCCGTCAGCCACGTCACCGGGGCCGACGTGTCGACGCGGGCGCTCGACCGCGCCGCCGATCACCTGCACCTGGACGAGCTGTCCGACCGCCAGCGCGACCGCGTCGCCCTCGTGCAGGCAGGGCTCACCTACCGCGACCGCCGGTTCGACGGGTTCGACGTCGCCACCCTGGTCGAGGTCGTCGAGCACCTCGACGAGCCGCGCCTCGCCGCGCTCGAGCAGGTGGTGTTCCGCCACGCGTCGCCCGCGGCGGTCATCGTCACCACCCCGAACCGGGAGCACAACGTGCGCTTCGCATCGCTGCCCGCCGGCCAGTTCCGCCACCGCGACCACCGCTTCGAGTGGACCCGCGCCGAGTTCGGCCAATGGGCCGACCGGGTCGCCGCCGGGCACGGCTACCAGGTCCGGATCGAGCCCATCGGCCCCGATGACGGCGAGGTGGGTCCGCCCACCCAGATGGCGGTGTTCACCCGATGAGCGGCTCGACGATCACGATCCCCGACCTGGCGCTGGTCGCCCTCGTCGGCGCGTCCGGTGCGGGCAAGTCGACCTTCGCCGCCCGGCACTTCGCGCCGAGCGAGGTGCTCTCGTCCGACTTCTGCCGGCTCCTCGTGGCCGACGACGAGAACGACCAGGCGGCGACCCCCGCCGCCTTCGACGTGCTCGGCTACATCGCCGGCAAGCGCCTGGAGGCGGGGCGGCTGACCGTGGTCGACGCCACCAGCGTGCAGCGCGATGCCCGGGCGCAGCTCATCGGTCTCGCCCGGGAGCACCACGTCCTGCCGGTCGCGATCGTCCTCGACGTGCCCGAGAAGGTCTGCGCCGAACGCAACGCCGCCCGGCCCGACCGCGACCTGCCCGCCCACGCGGTGCGGCGCCAGCACCAGCAGCTCCGCCGGTCGATCAAGGGCCTCCAGCGAGAGGGCTTCCGACGGGTCTACGTGCTGCGCGGCACCGACGAGATCGATGCCGCGACCATCGAGCGCGAGCGGCGGTGGACCGACCGCCGTCACGAGCACGGCCCGTTCGACTTCGTCGGCGACGTCCACGGCTGCGCCGACGAGCTGGTCGCGCTGCTCGGAGAGCTCGGCTACGACGTGGCACCGGACCGCTCGACCGCGCGCCATCCGGGTGCCCGCACCGCGTTCTTCGTCGGCGATCTGGTCGACCGGGGCCCCGACAGCCCGGGCGTGCTCCGCCTGGTCATGGGCATGGTCCGGGACGGCACGGCGGTCTGCGTGCCCGGCAACCACGAGAACAAGCTCGGGCGTGCCCTCGCCGGCCGCAAGGTCACGGTGTCCCACGGGCTGGCGGAGACGCTCACCCAGCTCGACGCCGAGCCCGAGCCCGAGGTGTTCCGCCGCGAGGTCGCCGCCTTCATCGACGGCCTCGTCAGCCACGCGGTGCTCGACGACGGCCGGTGCGTCGTCGCCCACGCCGGGCTGCCGGAGCGCCTGCACAACCGGTCCTCCGGGGCCGTGCGCGCCTTCGCCCTCTACGGCGACACGACCGGCGAGACCGACGAGTTCGGACTCCCGGTCCGCTACCCGTGGGCGAACGACTACCGCGGCTCGGCGGTGGTCGTCTACGGCCACACGCCGGTGCCCGAGACCGAGTGGACCAACAACACGATCTGCATCGACACCGGCTGCGTGTTCGGGGGCAAGCTCACCGCCCTGCGCTACCCCGAGCGCGAGCTGGTGTCGGTGCCCGCGGCGCGCACCTACTGGGAACCGGCCCGGCCGCTCAAGCCGGCTCCGACCGAGGCCGCCCGCCCCGCCGAGCTGCTCGACGCCACCGACGTGCTCGGCAAGCGGATCGTCGACACCCGCCTCCAGCCCCGCATCACGATCGGGGCCGAGAACGCGGCGGCGGCGTTCGAGGTGATGAGCCGCTTCGCGATCGATCCCCGCTGGCTCGTCCACCTGCCGCCCACCATGGCGCCCACGGCGACGTCGTCCCGGCCCGACCTGCTGGAACACCCCGCGGAGGCTTTCGCCGCCTACCGGCGCGACGGCGTCGACCGGGCGATCTGCGAGGAGAAGCACATGGGCTCCCGCGCGATCGTCGTCGTCTGTCGCGACGCCGAGGTCGCGGCGCGGCGGTTCAAGATCGACGACCCGGTCGGCGGCACGGTCCACACGCGCACCGGCCGGGCGTTCTTCGCCGACCCGGCATGGCAGGGCAAGGTCGTCGAGCGCACACGAGCCGCGGTGACCGCGGCGGGGCTGTGGGAGGAGCTCGACACCGATTGGGTCGTGCTCGACACGGAGCTGCTGCCCTGGAGCGCCAAAGCCGAGGAGCTTCTGCGCACCCAGTACGCGGCCGTCGGCGCTGCCGGGCGGGCCATGACGACCCGCGCCGGCGAGCTGCTCGCGACGGCGCTCGAGCGCAGCATCGACGTCGCCGACCTCGCGGCGCGCACCGGCGAGCGCCGCGGCGCGCTCGACGGGTACGTCGACGCCTACCGCCGCTACTGCTGGCCGGTCGACTCGCCCGACGATCTCCGGCTGGCGCCCTTCGTGGTGCTCGCCGCCGAGGGCGCGGTGCTCGCCGGCCGCGACCACACCTGGCACATGGCGGTCGCCGACCGCCTCGCCGCCGCCGGCGACGGGTTCGTGCGGTCGACCCGCAACCTCGTGGTCGACCTCGGCGACCCCGGGAGCGAGGCCGCGGCGGTGGCCTGGTGGGAGCAGCTGGTCGCCGCCGGTGGCGAGGGCATGGTGGTCAAGCCCGTCGACTCGATCGTGACCGGCGGGCGCGGCCTCGTGCAGCCCGGCATCAAGTGCCGCGGGCCCGAGTACCTCCGCATCATCTACGGGCCCGAGTACCGCTCACCCGACAACCTGGACAGGCTCCGCGAGCGGGGGCTCGGCCGGAAGCGTTCGCTCGCCCAACGCGAGTTCGCCCTCGGCATCGAGGCCCTCGAACGCTTCGTCGCCGGCGAACCGCTGCACCGGGTGCACGAATGCGTCTTCGGCGTGCTGGCACTGGAGAGCGAACCGGTCGATCCCCGGCTGTGACGGGCAGGCGCTCGGCGG
>DASUQS010000287.1:0-2091 GCA_036280455.1 Acidimicrobiales bacterium | reverse complement strand
GAGCTCGACGAGGAGAGCGAGCGGGGGCGCAAGGCGGCGAAGGTGTACCGCATCCTCGCCGACAGGGTCGAGACCGTGACCCCGTGGCTCGCCGGGCGCGTGCTGGCCGCCACGAAGCCGGGCACCAGGATCGCCTGGCTCACGTCCCGCAAGGCGGCCGTGCGCTTCGCCACCGCCGCGTTCTCCACGCGCGACCCGCTCCGGGAGGTCTCGTGACCGCGTCCGCCGCCACGAGGGACGTCCTCGGCTACCGGGCCAAGCTCGGCGTGATCGCCCCCAGCACCAACACGATCGTCGAGCCCGACTTCTACCGGATGACGGTGCCGGGGGTGACCGCCCACTTCAGCCGCATCCACATCCGCGACATGAACATGGCGGACGACGCCGGCATGGAACGCCTGCTCGACCAGATCCGGGCGGAGATCGGCGGCGCGTGCGAGCGGGTGCTCACCTGCGAGCCCGACGCCATGGTCATGGGGATGTCGGCCGAGACGTTCTGGGGCGGCAAGGCCGGCAACGAGGAGTTCATCGCGCAGATCGAGGGACTCACCGGCCTGAAGGTGGCCACCGGGGCGGAGGCCTGCGAGCGGGCGCTCGGGCTCTACGGGGCCCGGCGCATCGGGGTCGTCACCCCGTACCAGCCGGTCGGCGACGAGAACGTCGTGAAGTTCTTCGGCGACATCGGCTTCGAGGTCGCCGCCATCACCGGCCTGCGGTGTCCCACGGCCGTGTCGATCGCGCACGTCACCGAGGACGAGCTCGCCGCCGCCATCGACTCGGTCGACGGCCCGGACGTCGACGCCGTCGTCCAGTGCGGCACCAACCTGTCGATGGTCGGCCTCGCCGACGCCGAGGAGCGCCGGCGCGACAAGCCGGTCATCGCCATCAACGCCGCCACCTGGTGGATGGCGCTGCGCATGAACGGCATCGACGACCAGCTCACAGGGGCCGGCTCCCTGCTCCGGGAGCACTGAGGGGCCATGGTGCGGGCGTGGGTGGCGACCGTCGTCCTCGTGCTGGTGTCGCTGCCGGCCGTGATGGGCTCGTCCCCGTCCGGCGACGACGGCGCGCGCAGCGGAGGGGCGGTGCCGGGGGTGACGGACGACGCGGTGCGCGTGGCGTTCGTGACCGTCGACCTCACCGCCACCCAGGCGGCGCTCGGCTTCCGGACCGCGCCCCAGGGTGACCCCGAGGCCCAGGTGGCCGCCCTCACCGACCAGGTCAACGCCACCGGGGGCATCGGCGGGCGGGAGCTGGTGCCGGTCATCCGTCGCTACGAGGCGCTCGACGACTCGCCGGAGGCCGAGCAGGCCCTGTGCGACGCCATCACCCAGGACGACGAGGTGTTCGCCGTCGTGCTCGTCGGCCAGTTCCAGCCCAACGCCCGGCCCTGCTACGCGGGCCGGGACACGCTCATGCTCGACGCCACGCTCGTGCCCCAGGACGCGCAGGCCTACGAGGACCTGCACCCCTACCTGTGGTCGGCCAGCTTCCCGAGCTACGACGACTGGGCCCGCGCGCTCGTCACCGCGCTCGTCGACGCCGACCGGGTCGCCGGCTCCCGCATCGGCGTGGTGCTCGCCGACACGCCCACCGACCACCGGGTCCTCGACGACGTCCTCGCACCCAGCCTGCAGGAGGGCGGTGCCGCCACCGTGGTGCCCGCCCCCATCGACACCACCGACATCGGCACGCTGAACGTCGGCCTCCAGCAGGCGATCGTGACCTTCCGCTCGCAGGACGTCGACCAGGTGCTGTTCCTCGGCGGCGCCCGCCTGGCGCCGTTCTTCCTCACCGCGGCGTCGGTCCAGGAGTTCCACAGCGAGCTGGTGCTCACGACCTTCGACAACCCCGAGTTCATCATCCAGAACCCGGAGTCCGTGGCCCAGGACTCGGTGCCCGGGTCGATCGGCGTCGGCTTCCAGCCGGGCCAGGACGTCTTCGACGACGTGCTGCCCGTGCCGTTCAGCGACGCCGAGGCCACCTGCCTCGACTGGCTGGCCTCGGGCGGGGTGACGTTCCCGTCCCGGGCCGAGTCGCGCACAGCGGTCCTCTACTGCGACGCCGTGCGCCTGCTGCAGGCGGGCGCCG
>DASUQS010000286.1:0-8996 GCA_036280455.1 Acidimicrobiales bacterium | reverse complement strand
TGCCGGCCACCCGCCGCACGGTCGAGCGCGCCTCGGTCGCGAGGCTCACCATCTGCGTGGCGACCGGCAGCAGGCGGCGCCCCCCTGCCGTGAGCTCCATGCCGTCCGGGGTGCGGGTGATCAGCCGGTCGCCGAGATGCTGGCGCAGGGCGGCCAGCGCCCCGGACACGGCCGGCTCCGTCACGCCCAGTGCTCGCGAGGCCGCCTTCACCGATCCCAACCGGGCGACGAGGACGAAGGCCTCCAGTTGCGTGAGCGTCACACTCCGCACCGTAGCCTCGATTAAGGGATCGCTTAGGTGGCCGTGGACGTGCCGCGTGATGGGGTGCACACTCGCGGCGAGGGCCGACCGCCGCGGCCCCGCGGACACTATGGGGGTTCCCCGTGCAGACACCCGCGCCGTTCGACTACGAGCGTGCCGGCACCGTTGACGACGCGCTCGCCTTGCTGGAACGCCACGGACCGGAGGCCCGGCTCGTCGCCGGTGGCCACAGCCTGCTGCCGATGATGAAGCTGCGGCTGGCCCGGCCCGAGGTGCTCATCGACATCAACGACCTGACCGACCTGTCCTACATCCGTCTCGACGGTTCGGCCATCGCCATCGGGGCGATGACCCGCCACGCGCAGCTGCTCGACTCGTCGCTGCTCGCCGAGCACTACGCGATCTTCGCCGACGCCGAGCGGGTGATCGCCGACCCGGTCGTGCGCAACCGCGGCACGATCGGCGGCTCGCTCTGCCAGGCCGACCCGTCCGAGGACCTGTCCGCGGTGTGCGCGGCCCTCGGCGCGGAGCTGGTCGTGCGGGGTACGGGCGGCACCCGGACGGTCGGTGCCCGCCAGTTCCACACGGGTCCGTACGAGACGGCGGTCGACGACGCAGAGATCCTCACCGAGGTCCGGATCCCGGTCCGGCCCGGGGCGGGCAGCGCGTACGAGAAGGTCGAACGCCGTGCCGGGGATTGGGCGATCGCCGCCGCCGGTTCCTTCGTGACCCTCGACGGCGACACGGTGAGCGATGTCGGCATCGGGCTGACCGCGGTGGGGGCCCAGCACTTCTGCGCCCCCGAGGCCGAAGACGTCCTGCGGGGTCAGTCCGCCAGCGAGGAGAACCTGGCCGCGGCCGCCGCCGTCGCCGCCGAGCACGTGAACCCGTCCGCCGACCAGCGCGGACCCGCCGACTACAAGCGCCACCTGGCGCAGGAGCTCACGCTGCGGGCGCTCCGCCGCTCCGTGGCCCGAGCCCGAGGGGAGTCCTGACATGCAGGTGACCGTCACCGTCAACGGCGCCGAGGTGAGCCGCGAGATCGAGCCCCGGCTCCTGCTCGTCCACTTCGTGCGCGACCACCTGGGGCTGACCGGCACCCACTGGGGCTGCGACACCTCCAACTGCGGCGCCTGCGTGCTGTGGATGGACGGCGAACCCGTCAAGAGCTGCACCGTGTTGGCCGCCATGGCCGACGGGCGGTCCGTCCGCACGGTCGAGGACCTGGACAGCGGCGGCGAGCTCGATCCCGTCCAGCAGGGGTTCATGCAGTGCCACGGGCTCCAGTGCGGCTTCTGCACCCCGGGCATGCTGATGACGACGCGCAAGCTCCTCGACGACAACCCGGATCCGAGCGAGACCGAGATCCGCGAGGCGATCTCCGGGCAGATCTGCCGCTGCACCGGCTACGAGAACATCGTCCAGGCCGTCCGCTGGGCGGCCGACCACGAGCGCGGCGACGCAGACACCGACACCGAAGGCACCACCCACTCGGCCCCCGCCGTCGCATCGGAGGCGTCAGCATGACGGACACGACCACGGACCGGCCCGCGGGCACCCCGGCGGCCGACGTCGAGGCGGGTGCGACCGCACCGCTCAGCGAGGCCGGCAACCCCATCGGGTTCGGACGGATGCTCCGCAAGGAGGACGCCCGGTTCCTGCGCGGCCAGGGCAACTACCTCGACGACGTGCAGCTGCCGGGCATGCTGCACGGCGCCATCCTCCGCAGCCCCTACGCCCACGCCCGCATCAACTCGATCGACACCTCGGCCGCCGAGGCGCACCCCAAGGTCAAGGCCGTCATCACGGGCGCCACGCTCGAGACCCTCGGCCTCGCGTGGATGCCCACGCTGTCGAACGACGTCCAGGCGGTGCTGGCCACCGACAAGGTGCGGTTCCAGGGCCAGGAGGTCGCGTTCGTCGTGGCGGAGGACCGCTACGCCGCCCGGGATGCGCTGGAGCTGATCGAGGTCGACTACGACCCGCTCGCCCCGGTCATCGACGCCCGCAAGGCGCTCGACGCCGACGCGCCGGTCATCCGCACCGACATCGAGGGCAAGGCCGACAACCACATCTTCGACTGGGAGTCGGGCGACGAAGCCCTGTGCGACGACGTGTTCGCCAAGGCCGACGTGGTCGTGAGCCAGGACATGCTCTACCCGCGCTCGCACCCCGCGCCGCTGGAGACGTGCGGGTCCGTCGCGAGCATGGACAAGGTGACGGGCAAGCTCACCGCGTACATCACCAGCCAGGCGCCCCACGCCCACCGCACCGTCTACGCGCTGGTGGCCGGGCTGCCGGAGCACAAGATCCAGGTGATCTCGCCGGACATCGGCGGCGGCTTCGGCAACAAGGTGCCGATCTACCCCGGCTACGTGCTGGCCGTCGTCGGCTCGATCGTCACGGGCAAGCCGGTCAAGTGGGTGGAGGACCGCTCCGAGAACCTGATGTCCACCGGGTTCGCCCGCGACTACCACATGCACGGCGAGATCGCCGCCACCCGCGACGGCAAGATCCTCGGCCTGCGCGTCGACGTGCTCGCGGACCACGGCGCCTTCAACGGCACCGCCCAGCCGACCAAGTACCCGGCCGGCTTCTTCCACATCTTCACGGGCAGCTACGACCTGGAGGCCGCCCACTGCAAGGTCAAGGGCGTCTACACCAACAAGGCGCCGGGCGGGGTGGCCTACGCCTGCTCGTTCCGCATCACCGAGGCCGTCTACCTGGTCGAGCGCATCGTCGACGTGCTGGCCGACGAGCTGGGCATGGACGCGGCCGAGCTGCGGATGAAGAACCTCATCCAGCCCGAGCAGTTCCCGTACACGACCAAGACGGGCTGGGAGTACGACTCCGGCAACTACCCCCGCACCCTCCAGCTCGCCCTCGACATGGCCGGCTACGACGAGCTGAGGGCCGAGCAGGCCGCCAAGCGCGAGCGCGGCGAGCTGATGGGCATCGGCATCAGCTTCTTCACCGAGGGCGTCGGCGCCGGCCCCCGCAAGCACATGGACATCCTCGGCCTCGGCATGGCCGACGGCTGCGAGCTGCGGGTGCACCCCACCGGCAAGGCCGTCGTGCGCCTCAGCGTGCAGACCCAGGGCCAGGGGCACGAGACGACGTTCGCCCAGATCGTGGCGAGCCAGCTCGGCATCCCGCCCGAGGACATCGAGGTCGTCCACGGCGACACGGACCAGACGCCGTTCGGCCTCGGCACGTACGGCTCGCGGTCCACGCCGGTGTCCGGCGCGGCCGCCGCGGTGGTCGCCCAGCGGGTGCGCGACAAGGCGCGGATCGTCGCCGCCGCGGCGCTCGAGTGCAGCCCCGACGACCTCGAGTGGGAGCACGGCCGCTGGTTCGTGAAGGGCGACCCCTCGCAGGGCAAGACGATCCAGGAGATCGCCCTGCTCGCCCACAGCAGCCTGGAGCTGCCCGAGGGCGTCGAGGGCCACCTCGACGCCACCGCCGTCTACAACCCGCCGAACCTCACCTACCCGTTCGGCGCCTACATCTGCGTGGTCGACGTCGACCCGGGCACCGGGCAGGTGCACGTGCGGAAGTTCGTGGCGGTCGACGACTGCGGCCCCCGCATCAACCCGATGATCGTCGAGGGCCAGGTCCACGGCGGCCTCGCCGACGGCGTGGGCATGGCGCTCATGCAGGCGATCGCCTTCGACGAGGACGGCAACTGCCTCGGCGGGTCGTTCATGGACTACCTGCTGCCCACGTCGATGGAGTGCCCGTCGTGGGAGCTGGGCGAGACGGTGACGCCGTCGCCGCACCACCCCCTCGGCGCCAAGGGTGTCGGGGAGTCCGCGACGGTCGGCTCGCCGCCCGCGGTGGTCAACGCGGTGATCGACGCCCTCAGCCCGTTCGGCGTGCGTCACGCCGACATGCCCCTCACCCCAGCGCAGGTGTGGCTGGCCATGCAGGGTCGCCCCGCACGGACCGACCTGGCGGTCCCGTGACGGAGCGCCGATGAACCCCGAGATCGAGTCGCGGGCTGCCGCGCTGCGACAGGAGCGGGTGCCGTTCGTCCACGCCCGGGTGGTACGGGCTGAGCGGCCCACGTCGGCCAAGCCGGGCGACCAGGCCGTGGTGCTGCCCGACGGCTCGATCGAAGGGTTCGTCGGCGGGGCATGCGCCGAGTCGACGGTGCGGGCCCAGAGCCTGTCGCTGCTCGACTCGGGCGAGCCCCTGCTGCTGCGCATCTCGCCCGCGGCGCCGGCCGAGGGCGTGCCCGGGGCTGCTTCCGACGCCGAGGACCCGCCGGGCACCCTGTCGGTCGTCAACCACTGCCTGTCGGGAGGGACGCTGGAGATCTTCCTCGAACCCGTGGTGCCGGCGCCCGTGGTGGCGGTGCACGGCGAGTCGCCGATCGCCGCGGCCCTCGTCTCGCTGGCCGACGGCGTGGGGTTCCACGGCGCCCGCGGGGCCGTCGCCCCGCCCATGGACGGGCCGGACGGGCCGGCGGCGGTCGTCGTCGCGTCCCACGGGCGCGACGAGGAGCACATCATCGAGGCCGCCGTGCGGGCGGGCGTGCCGTACGTCGGCCTGGTGGCCAGCCGCAAGCGAGGCGACGCCGTGCTGGCGTCGCTCGACCTCGACGAGGGGCAGCGGGCGTCGGTCCACACGCCCGCCGGGCTCGACATCGGCGCACGCACGCCCCGCGAGGTGGCGCTGTCGATCCTGGCGGAGATCATCGCGTCGCGGCCTCGCGTGTCCGGTGCTCCCGCTCCGGCCCGTGCGCTTGCCGGGCCGGCGTCGGAGGGTTCTGGGTCGTCAGGATCCGCCGAGTCGTCCGACGACGTGGAGGCCCCCGCATCCGCTGCCTCCGGGCCCGTGACCGTCACGCTCGGCCGCCGCCCGGACGTCGAGATCGACCTGGTGTGCGGCATGTCGGTGGTGGCCGACGAGGAGTCGCTCCACCTCGACCACGCCGGCCACCGCTACTGGTTCTGCGGGTCGGGCTGCCTGCGGGCCTTCGCCGCCGACCCCGGCGCCTACCTGTCCGCCGACGCCTGAGCGATGGTCGCCCCCGACGACATCGCGGACGTCCCGGCCCTGCAGGGTCTGCTGGACGGCGCCGATTACCTGGCGGACCTCGGCCTGGCCACCGCGCTGTTCTGCGCGGTGCGCCTGCCCCAGCCCCTGCTACTCGAAGGCGAGGCCGGCGTCGGCAAGACCGAGGCGGCCAAGGCGCTCGCCGCCGTGCTCGACACCCCACTCGTGCGGCTCCAGTGCTACGAGGGCATCGACGCCGCCGAGGCGCTGTACGAGTGGAACTATCCCCGCCAGCTCCTCGGCATCCGGGTGGCGGAGGCGTCCGGCAAGGAGGTGACCGAGCACGACCTGTTCGGGCCGGACTACCTGGTCGAGCGGCCGCTGCTGCGGGCGATCCGCCATCTCGGCCCCCGCCCCGTGGTGCTCCTCGTCGACGAGATCGACCGGGCCGACGACGAGTTCGAGGCGTTCCTGCTGGAGATGCTGGCCGAGGCCGCGGTGACCATCCCCGAGCTGGGCACCGTGCGCGCCACCGTCCCGCCGATCGTGGTCCTGACGTCGAACCGCACCCGCGACCTGCACGACGCTCTCAAGCGGCGCTGCCTCTACCACTGGATCGACTACCCCGACCTGGCCCGGTCGGTCGCGGTGATCCGTCGTCGGGTCCCCGCTGCGTCGACCACGGTGGCCCAGCAGGTGGCCGGGGCCGTCGCCCGCCTGCGCTCGCTCGACGTGCAGAAGCCGCCGGGCCTCGCCGAGGCGATCAACTGGGTGGCGACCCTCGACCTTCTGGGTCTCGACCGGCTCGACGCCACCGCCGCCGACGCCACGCTCGGCAGCGTGCTCAAGTACCGCGAGGACCTCGACCTCGCCCGCGAGCAGGGCGTCGCCTGGGTGGCCGGGGGCTGAGGGCGGTGACCGGCCCTCTGGTCGGCGAGCTCCGATCTGGTCGCACCGGCGCGGCTACGGCGCTCGGGGCCAGCGGACGATGACCGGCCCGGGGCCGAGCCGCGACCCGCTGGCCGAGGTCGACCTGGCCGAGGTCGTGGCCGCCCTGGGGCAGATGCTCCACGCCGCCGGGGTGCCGGTGACGCCGGACCGCAGCGGTCGGCTGGCGTCCGCCCTGGCGCTCGCGCGCCCGGCGACCGTCGACGAGCTGTACTGGGCGGGCCGTGTCACGCTCGTGAGCGACGCTGACCAGATCGCGGCCTACGACGCCGTGTTCGGCCAGGTGTTCCGGGGCGCGGCCGACGTGGCCGACTGGCGGGGCCAGGAGCCGTCTGCGCTCGCCCCGCCCAGCACGTCCCACGCCCCACCGACACCCGAGCGCGGGCGCCGCGACGCCGAGGAACCGGACGCCGACCCGGCGACGACGCCGCGCCTGGCGTCGCCGGCGCCCGGTGAGGGGTCCGCCCCGGACGAGGCGGACGAGACCCGTGACGGCGCCGATCTGCTCGCCGCCGCCAGCGCGGAGGAACGCCTGGGCCAGACCGACCTGGCGGACCTGACCGCCGACGAGCTGGCGACCCTCCGCCGCCTGATGGCTGCGCTGCCGTGGGCGACGCCCCGCCGGGCCAGCCGGCGCACGGCCCGGCATCCGCGGGGCCGCCACCTCGACCTGCGGGCCACGCTGCGGCGGGCGCGCTCGACCGGCGGCGACCCGGTGCGGCAGGCGTTCCGGCAGCGCACCGACCGCGCCCGGCACCTGGTGCTCCTCGCGGACGTGTCCGGGTCGATGGAGCCCTACGCCCGCGCCTACCTCCACCTGCTGCACGGGGCCGTGCGGGCCGCGCGGGCGGACGCCTTCGTGTTCGCCACCCGCCTGACGTGGCTGAGCCGAGCGCTGGCGACGTCGAACCCCGACCTGGCGCTGCGGCGGGCGACCGAGGCGGCCCCGGACTGGTCTGGCGGCACGCGCATCGGCGAGGCGCTGAAGGCGTTCGTCGACGACCACGGGCGCCGGGGCATGGCGCGGGGCGCGGTTGTGGTGATCGTGTCGGACGGGTGGGAGACCGGTGATCCGACACTGGTGGGGGAGCAGATGGCCCGCCTCGCCCGCCTCGCCCATCGGATCGTGTGGGTGAACCCGCGGCGCGCCGCAGCGGGCTACCAGCCGCTCGTCGGGGGCATGGCCGCGGCGCTGCCTCACGTCGACGCGTTCGTGAGCGGCCACTCGGTGGCGGCCCTGGACGAGGTGCTCGCGGCCATCGCCGTCGACGGTCGAGGAGGCGGGGCCGCGCATCTTTTCACGCGGGATGTGAACGAAACGGACGCTTCGGGCGTCTAACGGGCATGGCACAACCATGCACTGGGGGACAGGTGCCGCTCGCGGGCGGCACACGGGGACGGCGTCTGGGCGGGTCGATCGCCCTCGCGATCGTCATGGCACTGGGGATGCTGGTGGTCGCGCCGACCGCGTCCGCGCAGGAGCACGGTCACGACGGCATGCTCCCGCCGGGGGAGTGGACGGACGAGCAGGAGATGTTCCTCCACGACCTCATCGAGCGCACCGAGGCCGCGCTGCCCGCGTTCAGCGACCCGGAGTCGTTGCCCGCGCTCGGGTTCTTCAACTTCGGCGTGACGGCCCCGGGCGGCTGGGACCACTGGATGAACACCGAGTGGATGTCGGACGACCACATCCTCGACCCGACGCGGCCCGAATCGCTCGTCTACCGGTCCACCGCCGACGGCTGGGAGCTCGAGGCGGCGATGTTCTATCTCCCGCCCGGTCACGACATGACCACGATCCCCGAGGATCTGGCCTGGCTGCCCGGCTGGCACCAGCACCCCGAGCTGTGCGTCACCCCGGACGGCCGCTACGCAGGCCTGACCGACGAGAACGGCGAGTGCTTCAGCGGCACACCCTCCGACATGCCGCCGATGATGCACGTCTGGATCGTCGATCCCGGGTGCGGCCACCGGTTCGGTGGTGTGGGGGTCGGCGGCCTGAACTGCGACGTCAGCCACCACCATCCGACCGACCCGATGGATCCGACGGACCCGCCCACCGATCCGTCCCCACCGACCACGCCGCCCCACCACGGCGCACCGACCACCGTGCCGACGACGTCGACGACGCTGGCCGTCGACCCGCAGCAGGGAGCCGTCACGCCCGACCCCGCCGTGCGCCGTCCGGCGCCGCCGGCGCGGCCGGTGCGGGCGAACCCGACCTACACCGGCTAGTGACTCGGCACCGCGCGGTGCACGACGTCCGCACCAAACCGACATGACCGCGCCCCGGGCGCGGGCCGATGATGGTGCCGTGGAAACCACCTTGGCCCGCGCCCTGTGGCACCGCCTGGAGGCGATCAACGCTGTCACGTACTTCGCCCCCGAGTGCCGCGAGGCGCCCGCCAGCCTCGGCCTCGCCGGGTTCTGGATGGGGTACTTCGCCGGCCGGGCGGCGCCGCTCGGACCGGTCGGCCCCGGCGTGGTCGAGGCGACGTTCTACAACTTCCATCCGCAGCGGGTCCGCCGGGCGATCCCCGACGCCTGGGCGCGCGCCACGCCCGATGCGATCCTCGACCTCCGGTCGGCCGCGGCCGCATCCGCCCTGCGCCGCCTCCTGCCCGACGGCTCGGCCGAGCGGCTGGCCGACCGGGTCGTCCCGTGGCTCGCCGCCGTGGCCGAGGCCGCGGACCCGGCGGGCCGCCCGTTGTTCGCCGCCAACCGCGACGTGACGCGACCCGCCGACCCGGTGAGCGACCTGTGGCAGCTCGCGACGACCCTCCGC
>DASUQS010000285.1:0-16014 GCA_036280455.1 Acidimicrobiales bacterium | reverse complement strand
AGGCGGGGGTCCCCGTCGGGGGCAGCACCGACGCGCCGTACACGGAGCCCGACCCCTGGCGGGCGATCGCGGCCGCGACGACTCGACGGGCGCCGTCCGGTTCGGTGCTCGGCGCGGACGAGGCGTTGGCGGCACACCGGGCGCTCGACCTGTTCCTGTCCGAGCCCCACGCGCCGGGAGGTCCGCCCCGTCGGGTGGTGCCGGGTGCGCCCGCCGACCTGTGCGTGCTGGCCACCCCGCTGGGGGTGGCGTTGTCCGACCCGGCGTCGGCCGAGGTCGCGGGCACGATCGTCGGCGGCCGAGTCGTGGCGATGCCCTGAGCTCGCAGGTCTCGTGTTCGTAGGCCTCCGTCGGCGCTCACTCCGCCAGGTGGGTGCGCTGGCCGTGGGCGCCGAAGAGGGCGATGAGCGCGACCGGCCCGTCGGTCGCCCCGAACCAGTGCGGGGTCCAGGTCGAGAACTCCACGGTCTCGCCGGGCTCGATGACGAGGTCGTCGTCGCCGAGCAGCAGCCGGAGCCGGCCGTCGAGCACGTACATCCAGTCGTGACCTTCGTGTGACGGGAGGGGGTCCGGCGGCCGGTTCCGGGCCGCGTCGATGACGATCTTGTAGGCGTGCACGCCGCCGGTCGTGGCCCGCGTGGTGAGGGGCCACATCGTCAGGCCGTCGCGGCGCACGGGGTCGCTGTGCACTCGGGGGTCCGGGGGGCGGGCGCCGCCGATGAGGTCGTCGGCGGTCACGCCGAGGGCGGAGGCCAGGCCAGGCAGGTGGTCGAGGGCCAGGCGGCGCTTGCCCGCCTCCAGTCGGCTCAGCGTGGAGATGTCGATGTTGGCGCGCTCCGCCACCTGCTGGAGGGTGAGCCCTTGCTGCGACCGCAGCTCGCGGAGGCGGCGGCGGACCCGGGCATCGACGGTCTCGTCCGTCGGGTTTGCCTGCATGGCAAACCATGTTGGCACAGATGTTCCCCTGCGGCATCGTGCGGCCATGGACACTTCATGGGATTGCATCGTGGCCGGTGGGGGAGCCGCCGGCCTCAGCGCGGCGCTGGTGCTCGGCCGGGCCCGCCGCCGCACGCTTGTCATCGACGGCGGCCACCCGAGCAACGGCGTCGCCGAGGGCATCGGCGGGCTGCTCGGTCACGACGGGCGCCCACCCGCCGAGCTCTACGCGGCCGGCCGGGCCGAGCTGGCCGCCTATCCGTCGGTCGAGGTGCGCACCGGCGAGGTCGTCGACGGCCAGCGGCGCGACGCCGAGCGGGACGACGGCGGGCCGGGCGCCGGGCCGTTCGTCCTGACGCTCGGCGACGGCACCACCGAGACGACGCGCCGGGTGCTGCTCGCGACCGGCATGGACTACCGCCGCCCGGACCTGCCGGGCATCGCCGAGCGGTGGGGCCGGTCGGTGTTCCATTGCCCGTTCTGCCACGGGTGGGAGGTGCGGGAGCAGCCCCTCGGCGTCCTCGACCGGGGCGCCGCGGGCACGCACCGCGCCCTGCTGTTGTCGATGTGGAGCGACGACATCACGCTCTACGCCGACGGTCCGGCCGAGCTCGACCCGGCGGATGCGGACCGCCTGCGCCGGGCGGGCGTCACCGTCGAGGAGCGCCACGTCACCGGTCTGCGCGGGCCGGGCACGGCGCTGCGGGCGGTGGCCCTGGACGGCGGGGAGGAACGCCCGTGCGGCGGTCTGCTCGTGCCCGTCACGCTCCACCAGCGCAGCGCGCTGGCCGCGAGCCTCGGCGTCGCCCTGGCGCCGGCGGGACCCCTGGCGGCGGACGCGATCCAGGCGGCGGGCATGGGCACGACGAGCGTGCCCGGGGTGTTCGTCGCCGGGGACGCCGGCGAGATCATGCCGTCGGTGGCCAACGCCATCGCGGCCGGGTCGAGCGCGGCGGCCGGGATCGTGCAGAGCCTCATGGCCGAGACCCACGACATGGCTGCGGCCGGAGCCGCAGGGCGCTGACCCCCCGCCGGGCCGGGCCCGGCGACGGACGCGCTCGTGGCCGGCGGGCCCCGGGGGAGCGGAGCCCGCCGGCCACGGAACGGGCCGGGACGGCGGGGGCGATCAGGCGGGCATCAGCACGCCGTCGAGCACGTGGATGACGCCGTTGCTGGTCTCGATGTCGGTCTCGATGACGTTCACCTGGTTGCCGGCGGCATCGGTGAGCGACACCGACCCGTCGTCGGCCACGTTGACCGTTGCGGTTGCGCCGTTGACGGTGGTGACCTGCTGGCCGTCCATCTCGACGACGTCGGCGGCCATCACCGCGCCCTCGACGACGTGGTAGGTGAGGATGTCGGCGAGGTCGCCGGTCGGATCCTGCAGCAGCGTGTCGACCGTGCCCTCGGGCAGCGCGGCGAAGGCGTCGTCGGTGGGGGCGAACACCGTGAAGGGCCCGTCGCTGCGGAGGGTCTCCTCCAGCTCGGCGGCCTGGACGGCGGCCACCAGGGTCTCGAAGCTCCCGGCGTCCACCGCTGTGTCGACGATGTCGGCGGAGGCGGTTGAGCCGGCCTCGGCCTCGGTGGTGTCGGTGTCCATGGAGGCGTCTGCGGACTGCTCGGTCGTCTCGGAGGCGTCGGCGCCGTCCTCGTCGTCGGAGCCGCAGGCGCCCAGGACGAGTGCGGCGACGACCGCGGCGGCGGCGAGCGTGCGGGTGGGGGATGTCATGGCGGGGCTCCTCGGTGGGGGTGGTGCTGGTCGACCCCCCTCCGGTCGGGACCACCGCCGCGGATGCACGCCGTCGACATTTCTTTCCCGACCGCGCGCGCCCGGTGACCTGCATCCGTGGACACCCGGTCGGCCGAAGGAGGGGCAGGACCGACCTGACCCATGACCACCACCCTCATCGCCCCTCTTCCGCACCCGATCCCGCCGGCGCTCCAGCTGCCGGTGCCGGCGCGCGTCGACCGGTCGCCCGCGCGACTAGCGCGAGCGCTGCCTGGATACGGTTCCGCGGTGACGCCCGGCGATGACGACGACCTGCCGGACGAGCCGGAGCTCGCCGACGAGCGCCTCGCCGCGGCGTGGGTGGCCGGCGACGAGTCGGCGGTGCGCCAGGCGTGGGATCGCTACGGCACGCTCGTGTTCACCTACTGCTCCCGGTCGCTGGCCGATCGGGGGGCGGCGGCGGACGCGGTGCAGGAGACCTTCGTGAGCGCCTGGCGGTCGCGTCACCGCTTCGACCCCGCCAGGGGCACGCTGCCGGCCTGGCTCCTCGGCATCGCCCGCTACCGGGTGCTCGACGCCTACCGCAGCGCATCGAGGACGCCCACCACCGGCCTGGCCGACGACGTGGTCGACCGGCCCGACCCTGACCGCCCCGCTCCCGACGTGCTCGCCGACCGCCTGCTCGTGGCCCGGGCCCTCGACACGTTGGGTCCCCGGGCGCGGCAGGTGGTGTCGCTCGCCTTCTACTCCGACCTGACCCAGACCGACATCGCCGCCAAGCTCGACCTGCCCCTCGGTACGGTCAAGAGCGACATGCGCCGTGCCCTGCAGAGAATGCGCTCCCACCTGGCGGGAGGTGACCACGATGGCTGACGACACCACACCGCCGACCCCGGACGAGGCAGAGCTCGACGCGCTGCGCGCACTGCGCGGCGACCGTCCCGCCGAACCGGTCACCTGGGAGGAGCCGCCGGAGGGCCTGTGGGACCGCATCGCGGCCGAGCTCGACATCGACGCGGGCGAGCCCGGCGCACCAGAGGTACCAGACGAGCCCGCGGCGCCCGCCGTTCCGCACCTGTCGGCCGTCCCCGGCATCACCGAGACCTCGGCGGTCGCGTCGCCGGGCGGTCCGCCGCCGGCCGGGGGGACGCCGCCGGACGTGACCGCGCCCGTGCCGCTGCGGCCCCGCCGGCCGGTCGTCCCGTGGCTCGTGGGTGCGGCGGCCGCCGCGGTGCTCCTGGTCGTGGGCGTGGCTGTGTTGGGCGACGACTCGCCGTCACAGCAGGTCGTGGCCTCGGTCGACCTCGACCGGCTGGGCGACGCCGGGTCGGGCGCTGCGGAGCTTCTCGAGGAGGACGGCCGCTACAGGCTGCAGGTCGACACCGCCGACCTCGATCCGGGCGACGGCTTCCTCGAGGTCTGGGTCATCGACAGCGAGGTGTCGAAGCTGGTCTCGCTCGGCCCCGTCCGTCCCGACGGCACCTACGACCTGCCGCCGGACCTCGACCCCCGGCAGTTCCCGGTGGTCGACGTGTCGGTCGAGCCGCTCGACGGCGACCCCGCCCACTCCGGCGACAGCGTCCTGCGCGGTCAGCTCACGTTCTGAACGACCGGGCGGCCGGAGCGACCCGTCCGACCGCGCTCGACCATCAGGACGGCGAGGTGCCCGCCCCAGAGGAAGGCCCGGTGGTGTTCGCCGTCCGCGAGCGGCCCCGGTGTGCCCTCGACCCAGAAGGTCGACGCCGGCGCCAACAGGGAGACGCCGTGCCGGTGCATCCGGGCCTGGGCCTTACGGGCCGCCGAGCCCGGCAGCCAGCGCACGTGCACCCGGGTGTCGAACGTGGCCGCGACGGTGGACGGCGGGACGGCCATGGCGTCGAGCCACTCCCGCATCCCGGTCGTGACCGGCGTCATCGTCGTGCCGGCCTGGTCGGCTGCGCTCTTGCGCGTCGACGGTCGGCTCATGCCGAAGGCGTGGGTCGGCCCGCCCACGACGAGCAGGTCGACGTCGGCGGGCACCTCGGCGGGGGCCTCGGCCACGTTGACCAACCGGACGTCGAGACCGGTCGCCAAACCGTCGGCGATCGCCTGGGCGACGGTGGCGGTGTTGCCGAACATGGACTCGAACACGACGAGCGCACGCATCCTGGTCACCTCCTGGGAGTCTTTCGGTGCTCCCACCCGCAGTGTGCGCGGCCGTCCCGCCCGTCACCAGGGCCGAAGGTCACGGGCCGAGCGGCTCGCCGCCGCGCGCCGGCGGTGCTCTGGCAGGATGGCGCCGTGCTGGGCATCGAGGACCGGATGGCGATCCACGAGCTGCTCGCCCTGTACGGGCACGTGATCGACGAGCGCCGGTGGACCGATCTCGACCAGGTGTTCACCGCCGACGCCATCTACGACGGCACCGACTTCGGCATGCCCGTGACGCGCAGCCTGGCCGACCTGATCGCCGAGTGGACGAGCGAGGAGGGCCTCACCCGGCACCCGCTCGCGCACCACGCCACCAACATCGTGGTCACCGCCCGCGACGACGGCACGGCGCTCGTGCGGTCGAAGGGCATCGGCGTCGGCAACGGCGGGCGGGTCGGCAGCGTCACCTACGTCGACGAGGCCGTGCGCACCGACGCCGGCTGGCGGCTGCGCTCCCGCACGGTCACGCTGCGCCGACCGGGCTGAGGGATCAG
This sequence comes from Acidimicrobiales bacterium, assembly GCA_036280455.1. Taxonomy (GTDB): domain Bacteria; phylum Actinomycetota; class Acidimicrobiia; order Acidimicrobiales; family VFJN01; genus ZC4RG19. Next base: position 10,665 of record DASUQS010000285.1, on the reverse strand, counting down.
CTCCCGGGGTCGGTGCCGCTGCCGCCGACCGCCACCGCCGTGGTGCTCTCACCGGCCGCGGCCCGCACGGCGGCGAAGATGCCCTGGTAGCCCGTGCAGCGGCACAGGTTGCCGGAGAGTCCCTCCCGGATCTGCTGGTCGGTCGGGTCCGGGTTGTCGCGCAGGAACGCGGTGACGCTCACGACGAAGCCCGGGGTGCAGAAGCCGCACTGCAGGCCGTGGTGGTCGCGGAACGCCGCCTGCACGGAGGACAGGTCGCCGTCGGGGCCGCCGAGGCCCTCGATCGTGGTGACCTCGCGGCCGTTCGCCTGCACGGCGAAGACCAGGCACGCCCGGACGGCCTCCCCGTCGAGCAGCACGCTGCACGCCCCGCACACGCCGTGCTCGCACCCGAGGTGCGTGCCGGTCAGCCCGCACCGCTCCCGCAGGTAATCGGCCAGCGTCAGGCGCGGCGGGACGGCGGCACGACTCGCCTCGCCGTTGACCTGCAGTTCGATCTCGATGTCACCCACGACGGGCCTCCTCGCTGGCTGCTCGCCACGCTCTCGTCACCATCGCCGCGCCGACCCGGCGCCGGTAGTCCGCGGAGCCGTGCAGGTCGGACGGCACGGCGTCGAGCGCCGACACGGCGAGCCGCCCGACCTCCTCGGCGTCGACGTCGTCGACGCCTGCGCCGACCAGCGCCTCCTCGGCCGCGGTGGCGCGCTCCGGCGTCGAGCCGAGGCCGAGCAGTCCGATGGCGCACCGGCGGACGCGATCGTCGTCGCCCAGCTCGACGGCCAGGGCCGCCCCGGCGATGGCGAAGTCGCCGTGCCGGCGGGCGAACTCCTGCACGGCGAACCCGCACCGGCCCGTCCACACCGGGAACGTCACGGCGGCCAGCAGCTCGTCGTCGCCGAGCGCGGTCGACCAGAGCCCGTCGAAGAAGTCCGCTGCGGGCACGGTGCGGCGGCCGCCAGGCGACAGGATCTCGAACGAGGCGTCGAGCGCGAGGGCGACGGCGGGGTACTCGGCGGCCGGATCGGCATGGGCGAGCGAGCCGCCGACGGTGCCGCGGTTGCGGATCTGGAAGTGCCCGATCAGCGGCGTCGCCCGGGCGAGCAGCGGCACCGCCGCCGCCACGTCCGCTGACCGCTCGACGGTGGCCTGGGTGGTCGCCGCGCCGATGCGGACCGAGCCGTCGACGTGCTCGACGCCGCGCAGGTCCCCGACGCGGCCGAGGTCGACGAGGTGCTCGAACACGGCGAGGCGCAATGCCAGCATGGGCACGAGGCTCTGGCCGCCGGCGATCAGCTTGGCCGTGTCGCCGAGCTCGGCCAGCAGGCCCACCGCCTCGTCGGCGGTGGTGGGGGCGTGGTAGTCGAACGGGGCCGGTTTCATCGGGCGCTCTCGATCAGATCGACGATGGCGGCGGGCGTCAGCGGCAGGCGGGTGATCTCGACCCCGAGCGGCGCCAGCGCGTCGGCGACGGCGTTGACCACCGCCGGCGGGGCACCAATGGCTCCGCCCTCCCCGACGCCCTTGAAGCCTCCCGGTCCAGGGGCCGGTGTCTCGATGTGGCCGTACTCGATGACCGGGACGTCGGTCGCCGTGGGCAGCAGGTAGTCCATGAACGTGGTGGCCAGCGGGTTGCCGTCCTCGTCGTACACGAGGTGCTCGAACAGCGCCCCGCCGATGCCCTGCACGGATCCTCCGGCGATCTGGCCCTCGACCACGTTGGGGTTGATCATCGGGCCGCAGTCCTCGCTGACGATGTAGCGATCGATGGTCACCGCCCCGGTCGTGACGTCGACCTCGCAGGTGCAGACGTGGGAGGCGTTGGCCCAGATCGTCGGGCTCTCGGCCCGGTAGCGGGCGCTGGCTTCCAGGCCGACGTCGATGCCCGGGGGCAGCTTGTGGGGCTTGAAGTACGCGATGTCGGCGATCCTGGCCAGCGACACCGACGCAGTGGGCGTGCCGCGCACCCGGGCGTGGCTCTCCGTCAGCTCGATGTCGTCGGGCGACGCCTCCAGCTGGTGGGCGGCGATGGCGACGAGCTTCGCCCGCAGCAGCGAGGCCGTCTCGCGGACGGCGCCGGCGAGCATCGACCCGCTGCGGCTGCCGCCGGTGCCGGCCCCGAACGGCGTCACGGCGGTGTCGCCCTGGATGGTGCGCACGTCCGCGATGTCGGCGCCCAGCGCGTCGGCCGTGAGCTGGACGACCGCGGTCTCCAGGCTGTTCCCGGTGGAGCCGCCGGCCACGTACACGTTGATCTTGCCGGAGGGCTCGATGCGGATCGTCGCGCCCTCGGTGCCGTAGTAGGACATCCCGGTCGTCGTCGGCTCGACGTAGGTGCACGTGCCGACGCCGAGGTAGCGACCGGCGGCGCGGGCCTCCGCCTGCTCCCGGCGGAAGGCGTCGTAGTCGAGCATGGCCAGCGCCTGGTCGAGCGTCTCGGCCGGCGTGACGTCGCTGTAGGGCATGCCGTTGGCGTTGGCGTAGGGCAGCTCGTCGCGCTGGAGCAGGTTGCGGCGGCGCAGCTCGATCGGGTCCATGCCGATGCGCCGGGCGGCGATGTCGAGCAGCACCTCGCGGGCCAGCGACTCGAACTGCCACGGCCCGCGGTAGGCGATGCGGGCCGAGGTGTTGGAGAACACCGACGTGGTGCGGAAGCCGGCCAGCGGTACCCGGTACGGGCCGGGGAACAGCATGCCGACCGCCGCCGCGGTGCCGACCGGCCACGGCGCCGGGTAGGCCCCGATGTCCTGGGTGTGGTCGATGTACGCGCCGACGATGCGGCCCTCGTCGTCGATGCCCATGCGGACGTCGCCGTGCTCGTGGCGGGACATGCCCGCCGCGAGGAGGTTCTCGCGCCGGTCCTCGATCCACTTGAGCGGGGCGGGCAGCTTGGTCGCCGCCAGAGCGATGCACATGTCCTCCCGCATCGGGATGACCTTCTCGCCGAAGCCGCCCCCGGTGTCGCGCATGATGACCCGCACCTGGTGCTCGCCGATGCCGAGCACGCGGGCGAGGAACATCCGCACCTCGTGCGGCGCCTGCGTGGCCGTCCACACGGTCAGCTCGTCGCCGGACCACTCGGCGATCAGGCCGCGGGTCTCCATCGGCACCGGCGCGTACGCCTGCTGGTGGATCGTGAGGTGGACGTCGTGCGCGGCGTTGTCGAGCGCGGCCGTCAGGTCGTCCGACGGCGGGCCGCCGAGCGAGCCGGCCACGTTGCCGGCGTAGGCCTCGTGCACGAGCGTGTCGCCGCCCTGCGCCGTCGCGTAGTCGACGACGGGGGGCAGGGGGTCGTAGTCGACGTCGACGAGCTCGACCGCGTCCTCGGCGACGTAGCGGTCGGTGGCCACCACCAGGGCGACCGGGTCGCCGACGAAGCGCGCCTCACCCTCGGCCATGGCCGGGCGGGGCGTGTCGGGCACGTTCTTGCCCATCGACGTGTACCACTGCTCGTGGACGCCCGGGTTGAGGTCGGCCGCGGTGAACACGGCCCGTACGCCCGGCAGCGCCAGGGCGGCACTCGCGTCGATCGCGCCGATCCGTGCCCGGGCGAACGGGCTGCGGACGAAGCAGGCGTGGAGCATGCCCGGGCGGGTCACGTCGTCGACGAAGGTGCCGCGCCCGGTCAGCAGGCGGGCGTCCTCGACGCGGTGGACGCGGGTACCCGTGTAGCGCGCCGCGCCGGTCTGGATGGTGGTCATCGTGTGCCCGGTTCCCCCGCTGGCGACATCGTGTGTTGAACGGCTGTTCTAACTTGGCCCGTCGGCGAGTGCAACGCCGCGCCCGCCCGGATCAGACCCGGTAGAGCTTCGCGGCGTTCTCGCCGAGCACCTTGCGTCGCGTCTCGGGACGGAGCGACGACATCTGCGACTCGACGGCCTCCAGCGGTTTCGGGTAGAGGCACGTCGGGTGCGGGAAGTCGGTCTCGAACAGGCAGTTGTCCTCGCCGACCTCGTCGATGAGGCCCTGGAGGTCCTTGTTCTCGGCCTCGAACCAGAACGTGGCGTACCAGTTGTCCTTGAAGTACTCGGACGGCTTGCGCGACATCTTCGCCATCTGCTCGGGGGCGTTCTCGATGCCCTGGTAGTCGGCCGCCTGCATGATGAACGGCACCCAGCCGATGCCGCTCTCGACCGACACCATCTTGAGGTCGGGGAAGCGGTCGAAGATGCCGGCGTAGACGCTGTTGATCACCACGCGGGCGTTGTTCAGGTAGAGCATCGCCCCGCCGATCGCCGGCCGGAAGTTCTGGTGCTGGGACGGCCAGAAGTACTTGCCGTAGAAGTTGAGCGAGGTGAGGCTCGCCCCGATGTGGAAGTGGACCGGGAGGTTCAGGCTCTGGCAGGCCTCCCAGAACGGGTCCCACGCGTCGTCGGCGAAGTCGGGCGCGCCGGTCTCCTGCGGGTCCGACGTCATGTTGACGCCCCGGAAGCCGAGGGCGGCGATGCGCTCGGCCTCGCGCACGCAGGCGGCGATGTCCCAGGCGGGCATGACCGGCATGGGGATGAAGCGGTTGCCGGACCAGTCCTGCAGCTCCGCCATGGCGTCGTTGTAGATCTCGACGCACATCTGGCGGAGCACCGGGTCCTTCACGTCGTTGGCGAGGACCTGGCCGCCGATGCCGACGGCGTTGGGGTAGAGCACCTGGGCGTAGAAGCCGTTCTCGTCCATCCAGGCGAGGCGGGATTCGGCGTCCCACGCGGCCTCGATGCCCCACTCGATCGGGTTGAGCTTGCACTCCTCGAAGGGGTACTTGTCGCCCTGGCGGTCGATGACGGTCCCAGCGCGGGCCGGGCCGAGCTGCACGTTCTCGTCGACGACCCAGAACGGCTTGCCGTCGACGTCGACCACGCGGGGGACGAGGCCCTTGTACTTGTCGGGCGCCCGCGAGGTGAACAGATCGTGCCGCTCGGTGAGGTGGGTGTCGGCATCGATGATCCGCAGATCGTCCGCAAGTCTCGGCATGACCGTATGTTAGTAAGCGTTCAGTACGCGCGCTGACCGAACACCTACACTCGACCCATGCGGCTGGAGCATCCGACCCCGATCCCGACGGTCCTCGACGCCCCGGGCCCGGTCTGACCCGATGGCGACCACGACGGTCGACGGGCTGACGATCAGCTACGAGGTCATCGGCGCCGCACCGGGCACCGGCGGCCGGTCCTGGGTCATCACGCCGGGCGGCCGGTACAGCAAGGACGACCCCGGCATCCGCGAGATGGCCGAGGCGCTGGCGGGGCCGGACGGGCGCACGCTCATCTGGGACCGCCCCAACTGCGGCGCGTCCGACGTGTGCTTCCTTGGCGCATCTGAATCGGAGATGCAGGCCGACGTCCTCGCCGGACTGATCGCTCAGCTGGGTCTCGGCCCAGCGGTGCTCGCCGGCGGCTCGGGTGGCGCCCGGGTCGCGCTGCTGGCGGCGGCGCGCCATCCCGAGGTCGTGGCGGGCGTGGCCATGTGGTGGATCACCGGGCGGCCGCTCGGGCTGCTGTCGCTGGCGATGCACTACTGCGCGGGCTCGCTGAAGGCGGCGTGGGACGGGGGCATGGAGGCTGTCGTCGCCCTGCCGGAGTGGGCCGAGGTGCTCGACCGCAACCCGGCGAACCGGGCGCGCTTCCTCGCCCAGGACCCGGTCGAGTTCATCGCCACGATGGAGCGCTGGATGACCGCCTATGCGCCCGGCACCGACGACGTCGTCCCCGGGCTGTCCGCGGAGGATGCGCAAGCGTTGGCCCTGCCGGCGCTCGTGTTCCGCAGCGGGGCGTCGGACTTCCACCATCCCCGCACCACGTCGGAGCGCATCGCCGCCGCGCTGCCCACGGCCCGCCTGGTCGAGCCCCCCTGGGGCGACCGCGAGTGGCGTGAGCGCCAGGACGAGCGCACCCGCGGGGTGACCGGCGGCCTGTTCGTCCGCTGGCACCTGCTGGCGCCCCGGCTCCACGCCTGGGCCGACGAGGTCCTCGCCCCACCCTGGTCGTAGCCGGCAGGCCATTGGCCCCGAGGCAATAGGGCCCGCCGGACGGCTTCCGAGGCATGGGGGACCGGCCCCCGATCCCTATTGCCTCGGGAGACGACGAACGGCCCTCATTGCCTCGGGCCGGCGCCCGGGTCGAGGGCGGGGTCGGCGGCGGGGGTCCGGAGGCGCCGGCGGAGGACCGCCTTCTGCACCTTGCCCGACGGCGTGCGGGGCAGGTCGTCGCCCGGGTGGACCTCCTCGGGCCACTTCTGCCGGCCGAGGCCGGCCTCGGCCATCGCCGCCCGGACCGCCTCCAGCGTCGGCACGTCGGCGCCCGGCTCGGGTCGGAGGAAGCAGCACACCCGCTCGCCCAGCCGGGCGTCCGGACCGGCGACCACCACGGCCTCGACGATTCCGGGCATCCGCACCAGGACCTCCTCGACCTCGGCCGCGCTCACGTTCTCGCCGCCTCGGATGATGATGTCCTTCTTCCGGTCGGTGATGCGCAGCCAGCCGTCCTCGTCGACGACGCCGATGTCCTCGGTGTGGAACCAGCCGTCGTCGTCGAACGCCGCCGCGGTGAGCGCCGGGTCGGTGTAGCCGATGCAGCAGTCGGGGCCGCGGCTGAGGATCTCGCCCGGCGTGCCCGGCTCCACGTCGCGGCCGTCGAGGTCGACGAGGCGCATCTCGACGCCCGCGGACGGGTGGCCGTCGGTGTAGAGGCGCTTGTCCTCGGGGTCGGTGTGGACCGCCCCGGTGATGGAGGGGTGCTCGGTCGAGCCGTACTTGCGCACGATGCGGATGCCGAGGTCGCGGGCCTGCTCCGCGACCGCCGCGGGCACGGCCGCCCCGCCGAGGCCGGTGCAGCGCATCAGGGCGCGGTGCTCCGGCGTGAGGTCGGGGTGATCGAGCAGGCTCTGGAGGAAGAAGGTGGCGCCGGAGCCGGCCGCCACCTGGTGCTCGGTCATGATCCGCAGGACGGCTGTCGGGTCCCATGCGTCGAGCAGGTGTACGGGCCGGCCCTGGACGACCGGCGCCAGCAGCGCGCCGAGCATGCCGATCGCGTGGCCGACGGGCGCACCGACCAGGTTGGGCGGGGCGGTCGGGTCGGACTCGTCGACCATCTGGCGCACCTCGGCGCCGAGCGTGCGGTGCGAGTGGACGACGCCCTTCGGCTCCGCGGTCGTGCCCGACGTGTAGGCGACGAGCGCCGGCGACGCGGGGTCGGCCGCGACCGGGGCGTCGAGCGGCTCGCCGGACTCGACCTCGGCGAACGGGGTGTGCCCGCCTGCGTCGGCGCCGGCGACCGCCACGATGTCGACCGTCGCCAGCTCGGCGGCGAGCCGGTCGAGCCCGGCGAGGAAGTCGGTGCGGCCGAACGCGTCGATCGTCACGAAGGCCCGCACCGGCGTGCGGCGCAGGATGTAGGCCACCTCCTTCGTGCCGTAGAAGTGCACGATCGGCACGACGGCGGCCCCGGCGAAGGCCACGCCGTAGAAGGTGACCGCGGCCTCGACGCAGTTCGGGAGCTGGAACGCGACGGCGTCGCCGGGCCCGATCCCCGCGGCCCGCAAGGTGCCGGCCAGCCGCAGCGCGCGCTCCCGGACCGCGCCGAGCGTCGTGGTCGCCGGCCGGGTCGCCGAGTGGACGTTGAACGACTCCGCCGCGTGGGCCGAGAGCCCGCGGTCGAGCAGCTGGCCGATCGTCTCGTCGACCCACAGCCCCTCGGCGAGCCAGCGCTGTTCGAGCCCGGCCGGCAGCGGCCGGGGCACGAACCCCGCGAACGTCGAGTCCCCCACGTGTGTCCCCCTCGTGTCTGCTGACGGCCGGCCCGCTCGGCCTCCTACGCCAGCTTGGCACCCCAGCCGCCGTCGACCGGGATGATGGCACCCGACACGAACGACGCCTTGTCGGACGCCAGGAACGCCGCCACCTCGGCGACCTCCTCGGGCTGCCCGCCCCGGCCGAGCGCCGCCTTCTCGAGGATGCCCGGCGTCAGTTCGGGCTGCGAGCCCATGATCTCGGTGTGGATGAAGCCGGGGCAGACCGCGTTGACGCGGATGCCCTTGTGGCCGTACTCGATGGCGGCGACCTTGGTGGCGCCCACGACGCCGTGCTTGGCGGCGGTGTAGACGCTGACGTAGGGCGAGCCGCCGAGTCCGCCGAGCGACGACCAGTTGACGATCGATCCGCCGTTGCCGGCGGCGATCATCGCCCGGATGCCGTGCTTCATGCCGAAGATCACGCCGCGCAGGTCGACGTCCATCATCCGGTCGTACTGCTCCTGGGTGAGGTCGACGATGCGGCCGCCGTCCGCGATGCCGGCGACGTTGAGCATGACGTCGAGCCGCCCGTGCTCCTCGACGGCGGCCCGGACCGCGGCCTCGATGTCGTCCTCCTTCGTGACGTCGCAGTGGACGGGCAGGACGCCCTCACCCACCTCGGCGGCGGTGTCCTTCTCCGCGCCGCTGACGTCCGCAGCGACGACCTTGGCGCCCTCGCGCACGAACACCTTCACAGACGCCTTCGCCATCCCCGAACCGGCGCCCGTGATGACCGCGACCTTGCCGTCCAGCTGCCCCATGTGACCCTCACTCCCTCGAACGAACCGGCGCGAGTGTGCCACGGATCCCAGCCCGAGGTGAGCGAACGCTCACATGCTCAGAGGCACCGCAACGGTCAGGGCAGGACGAGGGGCAGCGTCTCCCATCCCCGCACGGTCGAGGTCGGCGAGAGCTTCGCGCCCGCGCGGTCGACCTCCCACTCGGGGAAGCGCGCCAGCAGCTCCTCCAGGGCGACGCGGCCCTCGAGCCGGGCCAGAGCCGCGCCCAGGCAGAAGTGCACGCCGAAGCCGAAGGTGAGGTGCCCCGTGATCTCGCGGTGGATGTCGAACCGGTCCGGGTCGGCGAACCGGCGCTCGTCGCGGTTCGCCGCCCCGTTGAGGAACAGCATCACGCTGCCCTCGGGAACGGTCCGGCCGTGCAGCTCGACGTCGCGGGTGACGTAGCGGCCGGTGTGCGGCGCGGGTGGCTCGTACCGGAGCAGCTCCTCGATCGCTCCCCGGACGAGGGACGGGTCCTCGGTCAGCTCCCGCCGCTGGTCGGGGTGGTCGGCGAGCACCGTGCCGGCCCAGCCGATCAGGCGGGTCGTGGTCTCGTTGCCGGCTCCGGCGATGACCATCGAGTAGGTGAGCAGCTCGTCGCGGGTGAGCCGGCGGACGGTCCCGGTCTCGTCGGTGAACTCGGCGGTCATCAGCTCGGTCATCAGGTCGTCGGAGGGGTGCTCGGCCCGCCAGTCGATGTAGTCGGCGAACATCTCGCTGCCGATCTCCAGCTTGGCGCCCGCCTCGACCGCCATCGCCCGGCCGGGCTCGGTGCGCAGGTTGGCGTCGACCCGGTCGCGCACGGCCTCCTGGTCCGCCTCGGGGATGCCGAGCAGCATGCTGATCGTGCGCATCGGCATCTGGGCGCCGAGGACGGCGATGAGGTCGAACCCGTCGGTGCCCACGACGGGGTCGAGGCTCCGCGCACAGAACTCGCGCACCTTGTCCTCCAACGCGTTCATGCGGCGGGGCGTGAACACGCGCGACAGCAGCTTGCGGTGGATGTCGTGCACGGGCGGGTCCTCGAAGATCAAGGTGCCCGGGGGCAGCTCGACCCCGGCTTTGATCAGCTCGAGGATGCCCCCGCGGGCGGAGCTGAACGTCTGCCAGTCGCGCAGGCCCGCCTCGACGTCCTCGTAGCGGCTGAGCGCGTAGAAGTCGTGCTCGGGGTTGTAGTAGAGGGGTGCCTCGTCGCGCAGTCGCCGGAAGGTCGGGTACGGGTCCGCGTTGATCGTGACGTCGTAGGGGTCGTAGTGCACCGCGGGCTCACCGCTCATCAGCCGTCCTCCGGACGAGAGTTCCGTCGTTCTCGGGCCGAGTGTAGGGTGAGCGATCACTCAGTTGTTTGCGGTCGGAGTCCGTCACGGCCTGGCCGGAAGTGGTCGTGTCGGTTGTGGCCCCGGCGGTCGTGGCCCGGTTGCAGGAGGCGTCGCACATGGAGACCATCCGCCACTGGATCGGCGGTCGCGCCGTGGCCGGGGTGTCGGGGCGCACCGCCCCGGTGTACGACCCGGCCCGGGGTGCGCCCGTCGCCGAGGTGCCCCTCGCCTCGGCCGCCGAGGTCGGTGACGCGCTGAAGGTCGCCCGCGAGGCCGCCGATGCGTGGGGCTCCTCGACCCTCAGCACGCGGGTGGCGGCGATGTTCCGCCTGCGCGAGCTGCTCGACGGCCACCGCGACGACCTCGCCGCGCTCGTCAGCCGCGAGCACGGCAAGGTGCGGTCCGACGCCCTCGGCGAGGTGGCGCGCGGCATCGAGTGCGTCGAGTTCGCCTGCGGCATCCCCGAGCTGCTCAAGGGCACGATGAGCGGCGAGGTGTCGACCGGCGTCGACGTCCACACGCTGCTCCAGCCGGTCGGTGTCGTCGCCGGCATCACGCCGTTCAACTTCCCGGTGATGGTCCCGCTGTGGATGCTCGCCAACGCCGTGGCCTGCGGCAACGCCTTCGTGCTCAAGCCGTCGGAGAAGGACCCGTCGCCGTCGCTGCTCCTGGCGGAGCTGGCCCAGCGGGCCGGGTTCCCCGACGGCGTGCTCACCGTGCTGCAGGGCGACGCCGAGGCGGTCGACGCGCTGCTCACCTCGCCGGACGTCGACGCCGTGTCGTTCGTGGGC
>DASUQS010000284.1:0-10761 GCA_036280455.1 Acidimicrobiales bacterium | reverse complement strand
ACGACGAGCAGCGACATGCCGGCGTGCTTGGCGCTGGGGTCGGTCTTCACGGCCACGATGACGAGGTCGCTGTTGATGCCGTTGGTGATGAAGGTCTTGGACCCGTTCACGACGTAGTCGTCGCCGTCGCGCTTGGCCGTCGTGGACATCGAGGCGAGGTCGGACCCGATGCCCGGCTCGGTCATGGCGATGGCGGTGACCAGCTCCCCGGACACGATGCCGGGCAGCCAGCGGGCCTTCTGCTCCTCGTCGCACAGCGACAGGAAGTACGGCAGGCAGATGTCGTTGTGGAGCGTCCACCCGAGCCCGGCGGCGTTGACGCCCGCCCGCTGGATCTCCTCGGCGATCACGAGGTTGTAGCGGAAGTCGTCGACCCCGCCGCCGCCGTACGCCTCGTCCACGGACATGCCGAGGAAGCCGTGGGCGCCGGCCGCGGTGAACAGCGACCGGTCGGCGAGGCCCGCTCGCTCCCACGTCTCGTGGTGGGGTGCCACCTCGGCAGCGATGAACCGGCGGACGCTGTCGCGGAAGAGGTCGTGCTCGTCGTCGAAGAGGGTGCGCTGCACGGCCGCCGACGGTAGTCCCGTCGGCTCGCGCTCCGGCACACCGGCACGGCAGGAGCCGGCCGCGGTGCCGCGCCGACGCCGCCGGGAGCCCGGAAGTCCCGTCGGCTCGCGCCGCACCTCGCCCGGGCCGGCACTAGGGTTGTCGACGTCCGTGACGGAAATGGCGGGGGAGCTCCCACATGGCCGATACGAGCGCAGGGCTGGGGCCCTCGGGCACCCCGAAGCGTGGCCCCGGGCGACCCCGGGCCCAGCCGCTCGAGGAGCAGCGCCGCCAGGTGCTCGATGCCGCCTGCGCCGTCTTCGCGCACCACGGCTACCACGGGGCGACGATCGAGGCGGTGGCCCGCGGGGCCGAGACGCCCCGGCCGACCGTCTACGAGCTCTTCGGCGGCAAGGACGAGCTGTTCGCCGCGGTCGTCGACGACGCCGCCGAGCGGGTGGTGCGCCGGCTCTCGGCGAGCTTCACCGAGTCGCAGGAGTACTCGCTGGAGGACTTCGTCCGTCACAACTTCGCTGCGGTCTTCGACCTGTTCGAGCAGGACCGCGAGGCCGTCACCGTCCTCCTCAGCGCCGAGCAGGGCAGCATCGACCGCCCGACGCCCGCACCCAAGGCGGTCCGCACCCGGGTGCTGCAGGAGATCAGCGAGTTCACACGGTCGCGGTGGGAGGCGCTCGGCGTGGACATCGGCGAGTCGGCCGAGATCATGGGTCTGATGTTCTTCCGGATGGCGGAGGGGCTGGCGATCCGCCAGGCCGACGACCCGGGTTGGGACCGCGACGCGTTCATCGACCTGCTCACCGAGTTCACGCTCGGCGGCATCGAGCGCCTGTGGGCGCAGTCCCAGGACGTGCTCGTCGCGGCCGGCCGCCGCACCACGGCACACCGGGGCCGCTGAGTGGCCCGCACCCGCGTGGCCGTCGTGGTCGGCGGGGGAGGGCCGGCCGCCGTCGCCGTCGACGCGCTGGGCGACCTGGGCACCGATCCGCTGGTCATCGCGGCCGACTCCGGCCTGATGCACGCCCGCGACCTCGGGCTCACCGTCCACCGGGTGGTCGGCGACATGGACTCCGTCGACCCGGCGGTGCTGGCGGCCGCGGCCGATGCCGGCGTGGTGGTCGATCGCCACCCCGAGGCCAAGGACGCCACCGATCTCGACCTCGCGATCGACGCGGCGCGGGCGGCACGACCGTCGCGCCTCGTGGTCGTGACCGGCGCCGGCGACCGCTTCGACCACGCCCTGTCGGTTGCGCTGTCGGTGTCCGCCGCCCGGCACGCGGACGTGGCGATCGAGGCGTGGGTCGGCACCGCCCACCTGTGGGTCGTTCGCCACCAGGTGACGCTCCGCGGGGAACCCGGCCAGCTCCTCAGCCTGCTCCCTGTGCACGGTCCGGCGGTGGGCGTCACGACCGGCGGCCTGCTGTACCCGCTCCACGACGAGGACCTGCAGGCGGGCTCGACCCGGGGCGTGAGCAACGAGTGGGCGGCCGAGGTGGCGACCGTGCAGCTGCGGAGCGGCGTTCTGGTCGCCGTGGCGCCCGGCGCCGCAGGCACCCACTGGGCCCGCACCGCCGGCTGAGGCGTCCCGGAGCCCGGCCGACGGGACGCGAACCGTCGCCGGGTCGAATCCCCGCCGCCGGTTGGGCCGTCGTCTCCTGGAGGTGCCACGATCGCCGCGTGGACGTGACGGCCGACCTCGAGGCTCCCTGCACCCCCGACGAGCTCTACATCTGGATCGACGACCTCGGGCGCTACCCGCAGTGGCTCGACATCGTGCCCCGGGCCGAGCCGGTCGAGGGCCATCCGGACGATCCCGGTCCGGCGTGGTCGGTGGACCTGCGGGGCCGGCTCGGGCCGTTCGCCCGGTCCAAGAGGCTGCGCATGGCGCGCACGGTGCACGAGCCCGGTCGGGTCGTCTTCGAGCGGGTCGAGCACGACGGACGCCAGCACTCACCCTGGGTCCTGTCCGCCGAGATCTCGCCGGTCGAGGGAGGCACCCGACTGCGCATGCACATGCACTACGGCGGCAGCCTGGTGGGCCCGCTGATCGAGCGACTGCTCGCGGACGAGATCTCCCGGTCCAAGCCCCGGTTGCTCGCCCTGCTCGACGCCTAGCCCTGGCCGAGCTCGTCGCGGTCTGCCTCCGCTGCGGACGACACGTCACGCGTGCGCGGACCGACAGGCCGATCGGCGGACCGACGCGGGACCGGTCGGCCACCCGGCGAGCCGTTCGGCTCAGTCGGCCACCGCTCGGGCTGCGAAGCGACCGCCGCGGCCGTCGAGCGCCAGCCGCAGACCGAACAGCTCGGACAGGGCGTGGGCGGTGAGCACCTCGCCGAGCGGGCCCGCGGCCGTGACTCGGCCCTCGCGCAGCAGCAGCGCATGGGTGAAGCCGGGCGGGATCTCCTCGACGTGGTGGGTGACGAGGACGGTGGGTGGCGTCGCGGGATCGTCCGCGAGGTGCGCCAGGCGGCCGATCAGGTCCTCGCGGGCACCGAGGTCGAGGCCGGCGGTCGGTTCGTCGAGCAGCACCAGGCCCGGGTCTCCCCACAGCGACCGGGCGAGGAGCACCCGCTGGCGCTCGCCCGAGGACAGCGTGCCGAAGGTCCGGTCTGCGAGGTCGGCGGCGCCCATGCGGTCGAGCAACGCTGCGGCGGCTCGGCGATCCTCCGGCCCGTAGGTGTGCCACCAGGTCTCGAGGGCCGCTTCCCGGGCGGTCATCACGGCCTCGATCGCTGTGATCTCGGCCCGCAGCATGTCGGCGAGAGCGGGGCTCACGAGCCCGATCCGGCTGCGCAACCGGCGGACGTCGACCCGCCCGAGGCGATGGCCGAGCACGTCGACGGTGCCGGTCGACGGGTGCAGGTAGAGCGAGGCCAGGCGGATCAGCGTGGTCTTGCCGGAACCGTTGGGGCCGAGCACCACCCAGCGCTCGCCGGGCCCCACCGTCCAGTCGATCTCGGTCAGAAGGGTCGTCGGTGGGCGCACCACCCCGACTCGGGAGAGCCGCAGAGCGTCGCTGGCGGGCCGCTCGGTCATGCCGGGGGACGGTAGTGCGACGGGTCGGGCGGGCCGACGGCGCCCTCTCCCGGCCTTACGGCGTAGGGATATGCGACATCGAATCGCAATCTTCGTAATCGGTTCGTTAGTGTCTCCGCCCTATGCGCCGACGCCTGCTGGGGACGTCGCTGCTGCTGGGATGCCTTGCCGTCGCAACGACGACCGGCCTCACCGACAGCGGCGACGAGCCCGACACCAACGACACGACCGCCACGACCGGGGGCGAGCTGATCGCTGCCGTGCGGGATCTGCAGCCCGAGCTGCGGCCCACGACCACCGTGCCCCCGACGACCACCACCACGGCACCGCCTCCGCCGCCGACCACCACGACCACGGCTCCGCCTCCCACCACCACCACGACGGCGCCACCGCCCCCGCCCCCGCCGCCTCCGCCGCCCGAGCCCGAGCCCGTGGCGACGAGCAGCGGCGGCGGGATCGTCTGCCCGGTCGCCGGCAGCGTCCAGTTCACCGACTCGTGGGGCGCGGCTCGCTCCGGCGGGCGCTCCCACAAGGGCACCGACATGATGGCGGCCAGCGGCACCCCCACGGTCGCCCCCGTGAGCGGCACGGTGGAGCACCGCAGCAGCTCGCTCGGCGGCCTGTCGTGGTACGTCCACGGTGACGACGGCACGACGTACTACGGCACCCACCTCTCGGGCTACGAGAGCCAGGGCGCGGGGTGGGTCGCGGCCGGCACCGTCATCGGCTACGTGGGCCAGAGCGGCAACGCCGGATCGCCTCACCTGCACTTCGAGATCCAGCCGGGCGGCGGCGAGTCGATCAACCCGTATCCGACCGTGGCCGCAGCCTGCTGACCCCGGGCCAGTTCCGCGACCATCGTCCCTCAGGCCGGTTGGACCGCCGCTGGGCGCGCGCCACTACGGTGTCGCCCGTGCGCATCGGCATCCTTGGTGGAACAGGTCCCGCGGGCAAGGCTCTGGCCGCCCGGCTGGCCTCGGTCGGCTTCGACGTGATCGTGGGATCGCGGTCCAAGTACCGCGCGATGGAGGTGGTCGACACCCTGCTCGAGCAGTGGCCCGACCGCAGCCTCACGATCGGGGCGGGTGACAACGCCCAGGCCGCCAACACCGACGTCGTGGTGATCGCCACGCCGTGGGACGGCGCCACGCAGACAGCCGTCTCGGTCGAGGAGCACCTGCGCGGCAAGGTGGTCGTATCGATGGCCAACGCGCTGACCAAGCTGGGCAAGGAGTTCCAGCCGCTGGTCCCGCCCCGCGGCTCGGTGGCCGCGAGCGTGCAGGCCGCCGTGCCCCACTGCAAGGTGGCGGCCGCGCTGCACCACGTCCCGGCCAAGGAGCTCGGCGACCTGAACCACCCCATCGAGAGCGACGTGCTGATCTGCTCGGACCACGAGTCCGCGGTCAAGCTCACCAGCGAGATCGTGGACGAGATCCCCAACATGCGGCCGCTCAACGCGGGCGAGCTCGCCATGGCGACCCCCATCGAGTCGTTCACGGCCGTGCTCCTGCAGCTGAACATGCACTACAAGACGCGGGTGGCGCTCAAGCTGACGGGCATCCCCGACTCCCGGGATGCGATGGGCGTCGTCCGCAAGCCCGCTGACGCATCGACCGCCCCCGCCGTCTCCGACGGGGCCGGGGCGCCGAAGGCCAAGGCCGCCCCGGGACGGAAGGGCAACGGCTCCAGCGGAACGGCGGCCCCGGTCGAGTCGACGCCGTGAGCCTCGACGATCGGCGCGAGGGGGAGCCCATGCGGCTCTACGACACCGCTCGCGACGCGGTCGTCCCGTTCACCCCCGGTCCGCTCGTCACGATGTACACGTGCGGCATCACGCCGTACGACGCCACCCACATCGGCCACGCCGCCACGTACCTCACCTACGACGTGCTGCAGCGGCGGCTGCGCGACCGCGGCCACGACACGCGCTGCGTGCGCAACATCACCGACGTCGACGACGACCTGCTGCGCAAGGCACGCGAGCTCGGCGTCCACTACCTCGACCTGGCCGCGGCCGAGACCGCCCGGTTCGACGACGACATCCTGGCCCTCGGCCTGCTGCCCGCGTGGAGCGAGCCCCGGGCCACGTCGGCGATCCCCGACATCCGCGGGTTCATCGGCATGGTCCTCGACCAGGGCTACGCCTACCAGGCCGGCGGGGCCGTCTACTTCGACGTCTCGAAGTTCGAGCGCTTCGGCCAGGTCAGCCACCTCGGCCGTGACGAGATGTTGGCGCTGGCGGCCGAGCGGGGTGGGAACGTCGACGATCCCCACAAGCGGGACCCGCTCGACTTCGTTCTCTGGCAGCCCTCCGCGGAGGACGAGCCCTCGTGGGAGTCGCTGTGGGGCCCGGGTCGTCCCGGGTGGCACATCGAGTGCTCCGCGCTCGCCATGCGCGAGCTCGGCACCACCATCGACCTCCACGGCGGCGGCGCCGACCTGATCTTCCCCCACCACGAGTGCGAGGCCGCCCAGTCGGAGGCCGCCACCGGCGAACCGTTCGTGCGCCACTGGATGCACCAGGCGATGGTGCGGATGGACGGCGAGAAGATGTCGAAGTCCCTGGGCAACCTGGTCTTCGTGTCCGAGCTGCGCGAGACCTGGGACCCTCGGGCCATCCGCCTCGCCGTCCTCGTCCACCACTACCGCCACAGCTGGGACTGGGACGACAAGGTCATGCCCACCGCCGTTGAACGCCTCGCCCGGTGGCGGGGAGCGCACGGCGGGTCGGGCGACGAGGTGCTCGCGACGGTGCGCGCCGCGCTGGACGACGACCTCGACACGCCCGCGGCGGTGGCCGCGATCGACGACGCCGCCGAGGCCGGCGCCGACGTGTCCGCTGCGGCCGCGCTGCTCGGGGTCGACCTCGCGTCGGCCGACTGAGGCGCCCACCACCTGCGTTCCCCCCGCGGCCCCTGGGCCACGGAGCATCCCGGACCGACCGCTCGCGGTGTTAGCGCCACGCGCGCCGTCACGGGTCGCGCCACGAGCGTAGGCTCCGTGACATGCCCCCCGCGGAGGAGCCCGAGCGCCAGTACGGCAAGCTCTACCCGGTCGCCCGCGCCGTGCTCACGCCCCTCTTCCGCACCGCGTGGCGCATCCACGTCAAGGGCGCGGAGCACCTTCCGGCCGACGGTCCGGCGATCCTGTGCCCCAACCACACGTCGGTGATCGACTCCTTCCTGCTGCCCTCGACGCTGCCGCGACGCATCACCTTCGTGGGCAAGGCCGAGTACCTCGACGACTGGAAGACGAAGCACCTCGTCCCGGCGCTGGGCATGATCCCGATCGACCGCTCGGGCGGCGATGCGAGCAAGCGGGCGCTCGACGCCGCGGCAGGGGTGCTCGACCGGGGCGAGCTGTTCGGCATCTACCCCGAGGGCACCCGCAGCCGCGACGGGCGCCTGCATCGGGGCCACACCGGACCGGCCCGCCTCGCGCTGCGCACCGGCGCACCCCTCGTGCCGGTGGGCCTGATCGGCACCCGCGCCATCCAGCCCCCGGGGGCCCGTGCGCCCCGGCCGTTCCGCCCGTGCGAGATCCGCATCGGCCGGCCGATCGACGTCCGGCGGTACGACGGTCGCGCGGACGACCGCCTGGTCCTCCGTCAGCTCACCGACGAGCTCATGTTCGAGATCCGCGAGCTGACCGGCCAGCAGTACGTCGACGAGTACGCCACGCGCCAGCCTGACTCGATCCCTTCCCAGCCGACCGCGATCGTGGCCGTGGGCAACGGCCACGGCGGCAACGGGGGAGCGGCCGCGGGCGAGCCCGCCGTCGCCGGGGCGACCGCGGTCCCGTCGTCCCGGGCCGCCACCCGCTGAGCACGCCACGAGGCCGGACCGCCGGGCGGGGGGCCGCCGCCGGCGTCCCCGCAGGACTGCGCCGGCGCGTCTGGCGCCCGACCAGGACGGCGGCGGAGCACCGACCGCTGTGGGACCCCGGCGGGACCGGCGTATCCGGGTTCAGGGGTACGCGCCGCGGTCGGTAACCTCGGCGTCCTATGGCCGAGATCGAGATCACCCTGCCCGACGGTTCCACGCGCACGGTGGAACAGGGCACCACCGCGCTCGGCCTCGCCCAGGGCATCGGCTCCCGCTTGGCCAAGGCCGCGGTCATCGCGGAGATCAACGGCGAGCAGCGCGACCTCGGCACCGAGCTCGCCGACGGCGACCAGGTCGCCATCGTCACGGCCGACAGCGATGCGGGCCTCTACACGATCCGCCACTCGACCGCCCACGTGCTGGCCCAGGCGGTGCTCGACGTGTTCCCCGACGCCACGTTCGGCATCGGGCCGCCGGTCGAGGACGGCTTCTACTACGACTTCTCGCTGCCGGACGGCGGCACCTTCGACCCCGACGACCTCGAGCGCATCGACGCTCGCATGCGCGAGATCATCGACGAGCGCCAGGCGTTCGTGCGCGACGAGATCCCGGCGGACGACGCGCGAGCCATCTTCGCCGGGCACCCGTACAAGCTCGAGATCATCGAGAACGCCTCCACCGACCCGATGTCCGGCACCGGCGACCGGGGCGAGGTCCGCACCTACGAGAACCCGCCCGCCAAGCCGAAGGACCATCCGCCCTTCGCCGGACGGCCCGGGTTCATCGACCTGTGCCGCGGGCCGCACGTCGCGGACACCGGCACACACCTCGGCCACTTCAAGCTGATGCGGGTCGCCGGCGCCTACTGGCGGGGCGACGAGCACAACGACCAGCTCCAGCGCATCTACGGCACCGCGTGGGACAGCAAGAAGGCCCTGGACAAGCACCTCCACCATCTGGAGGAGGCCGCCAAGCGCGACCACCGCAAGCTTGGAGCCGAGCTCGACCTGTTCCACTTCCCGCCCGTCGTCGGCAGCGGCCTGCCGCTCTACCACCCCAAGGGTGGCCTGGTCCGCAAGCTGATGGAGGACTACAGCCGGTCCGAGCACGAGAAGGCCGGCTACGAGTTCGTCTACACGCCCCACATCGCCAAGGGCGAGCTGTTCTCCATCAGCGGCCACCTCCAGTGGTACGCGGAGGGCATGTACCCCCCGATGGAGCTCGACGAGGGGCAGAAGTACTACCCGAAGCCCATGAACTGCCCGATGCACATGCTCATCTACGGGTCGCGCCAGCGCTCGTACCGTGAGCTGCCGCTGCGGCTGTTCGAGTTCGGCACCGTGTACCGCTACGAGAAGTCCGGCGTGGTCCACGGGCTCATGCGGGCCCGGGGCTTCACCCAGGACGACTCGCACATCTTCTGCACGGCCGAGCAGATGGGCGCCGAGCTGGAGAGCCTGCTCGCGTTCGTGTTGAAGCTGCTGCGCGACTACGGCTTCGACGACTTCGAGGCCGAGCTGGCGACCCGCCCTGAGAAGTTCGTGGGCGACCCCGCCGACTGGGACGAGGCCGAGGAGCTGCTGCGGCAGGCGGTCGAGGCGTCGGGCATCCCGTATGTGATCGCCGAGGGCGAGGGCGCCTTCTACGCCCCCAAGATCGACGTGCACGTGCGCGACGCCATCGGGCGGCGGTGGCAGCTCTCGACGCTGCAGGTCGACTTCCAGTTCGCCGACCGGTTCGACCTCGAGTACGTAGGCACCGACAACCAGCGGCACCGCCCCCGCATCATCCACCGGGCGCTGTTCGGGTCGTTCGACCGGTTCTTCGGCGTGCTGCTGGAGCACACGGCCGGGGCGCTGCCGGCGTGGCTGGCGCCGGTGCAGGTGCAGGTCGTGCCGGTCCGCTCCGACCACGAGGAGCACGCGCGGGGCCTCGCCGACCGCCTCCGGGCGGAGGGGTTCCGGGCCGAGGTCGCCGACGCGGACGAGCCGCTCGGCGCCCGCATCCGCAAGGCCAAGCTCGAGAAGATCCCCCATGTCGTGGTCGTCGGCGACGACGACGTGGCGAACGACACCGTGGGCGACAACCCCCGCGGCGGGCAGGTCGAGCGCGGGGTTCCGGTGGCAACGTTCATCGAGCGCCTGCGCACCGCCGTCGACACCCACGCGTGATGGCCGACGAGACGCGCCCTGCGGGGGCCGATGAGACCGCCCGAACGCGCGCCATGGACCGCATGTGGGCCGGCTGGCGGTCGAGCTACGTGGCCGCGGCCGGCAACGGTGCGCTGGCGGGGGAGGGGTCGGTGTTCTGCCGCATCCTCGACTCGGGGTTGCCGGACGAGCAGACCCACGTCGTGTGGCGGGGCGAGCGGGTGTTCGCCATCCTCAACGCGTACCCCTACACGAGCGGACACCTGCTGGTGATGCCCTACCGCGAGGTGGGCGACCTCGAGGACCTGACCACCGAGGAGGACCGGGAGCTGTGGTCCGCCGTGCGCAGCGCGGTCGTGGCGGTCAAGGCCGCGTTCTCGCCCCAGGGCGTCAACGTCGGGCTCAACCTCGGTGAGGCCGCCGGAGCCGGCATCCCCTCGCATCTCCACGTGCACGTGCTGCCCCGCTGGAACGCGGACTCGAACTTCATGACCGCGGTGGCCGAGGCACGCGTGCTGCCCGAGTCGCTCGGGGACTCCTGGGCGAAGCTCCGCTCCGCCTGGCCCGCGCCGCGCACGTGACCGGCCCGGTTTCCACGGGGAGAACACCGGTCGCTACGGTCGCAGGCGCCATGGCGGACGAGCCCTCCACGAACGACCAGACCGACGACCAGCCCGGCATCCCGCACGGCGAGCCCGCCGCGCCGGATCCCCGCGCCACCGAGGCGGCCGGCGACGCGGCCCCGACCGGCGGTACAGCGGCGGAGGCGGCGTCGACCCGCGAGGTCGCGGCCTCGACCGACCACCCCACGCACGACGGTGGCGCCGACGTTTCCACGGACGACGGCGGCGCGCCTGCGGGCGACGACCACGTCGACGAGCTGCCGGAGGACCTCGACGCGGCCGGCTTCGTCGGGCCCTACCTGTTCCCGAACAACAACCGGCGGCGGGTGCCCGGCTACCTGTACCTGGCCACTGCGGCCGTCTGCGTCGCCGTGTGGGCGCTGGTGGACGACTCGCCCTACGTCAACGACGGCTTCCTGTTCGCCGCGGTGCTGCTGGGTCTCGTCGGCGTCTACCAGCTGGTCAGCGGGTGGAACCTCGACGTCGACGAGCAGGACGCTCTCGTGGCGGCCAGCCGCACGGTCGGGTTCCCGATCGGGCACGCCTCGGCGCAGATGGGTT
>DASUQS010000283.1:0-17223 GCA_036280455.1 Acidimicrobiales bacterium | reverse complement strand
CGCTGAGCGGCGACGGCGATGCGACCGCCGACGGCGTGGCCTCGGCTGCCGGCGCGCTCGGCGTGGCCGTGGCCGCCGTGGCCGGCCGGCGGCCGTTCGAGACCGCCGAGGAGCGCCTCCGCACCCTGGCGGCCGAGGTGGTCGACCTCGCGGCCGAGCTGCGGTCGGGCGGCGAGGCGATCGACGAGGACCCGGAGCAGCTCGAGCTGGTGCGGGCACGCCGCCATCTGCTGCACGAGCTCCGACGCAAGTACGGCGAGACGCTGGCCGACGTGATCGCCGAGGGCGAGCGCCTCGAGGCCCGCCTCGCGGAGCTCGAGGACCACGACCGCCGGGCGGCCGAGCTCGACGGCGAGCTCGTGGCGGCCCGCGCCGTCGAGGCGGAGGCTGCGGCCGAGGTGGCGGCGGCCCGCCGTGCCGCCGCTCCCGAGCTGGCGGCGCGCATCCGGGAGAACCTCGCCGAGCTGGCGATGCCGAAGGCGATCGTGGACATCGAGGTGGGCGGCGACGACCCCGGCGACGACGTCGAGGTGCTGCTGGCGGCCAACCCCGGGACGCCGCCGCTGCCCCTGGCCAAGGTGGCCTCGGGTGGCGAACTGGCGCGAACCATGCTCGCGTTGCGTCTCGTGCTCACCGACGCGCCCCCCACCCTGGTGTTCGACGAGGTCGACGCCGGCATCGGCGGCGGCGCCGCGGTCGCGGTCGGACGGGCCCTCGCCCGCCTCGGCCACGAGCACCAGGTGCTGGTGGTCACCCACCTGCCCCAGGTCGCCGCCTATGCGGACGCCCAGGTGCGGGTGGCCAAGCAGAGCGACGACGCGGCCACGGTGTCGCACGCCAGCCTGCTGGAGCACGGCGACCGGGTCATCGAGCTGTCGCGGATGCTGTCGGGCCAGCCCGACAGCGACGCGGCCCGCGTCCACGCCGCCGAGCTGCTGGAGACGGCCGCGGGCGAACGGGGGCGCTGATGACGTCGCCGGCCGGCGATCCTGCCGATCCCCTGCCGCCTGGCGCGGCTCCGGACGGCGTAGAGTCCGCCGGATCAGCTCCGGTGCCCGACGGCGGTCCGGTGGTGGGCGGGACGGGGTCGGGCGCACCGACACCCGCCGAGACCAGCACCGGCGAGCCGTCGACAGGCGATACCGCACCGGGCGAGGCGCCGCCCGACGAGCGCGCGCCGGACGACAGGAGCGAGGACCCGATCGTGCACATCGACGTAGTCGCCGAGGAGGAGGCCGCGCCTGCCGAGCCAGCAGCGCTCGTGGCCGACGGCTCGCCGACCGAGGCGGGCCGGACCGGGTCCCGCGCGGTGCGCCGGCTGGGCCGCGGGGGCATCCGCCGGCGCAACGGTGCGGCCGACGGGCCGATCACGGGCGTGGCGCGCATCGACCGCCGGACCAAGGCCCTGGTCAAGCGCCTGGCCCCGGGGGACATCGCGATCATCAACCACGAGGACCTCGACCGGGTGGCTGCCGAGACGCTCGTGGACGCCTCGCCGGTGGCCGTGATCAACGCCGCCCGATCGATCAGCGGTCGATACCCGAACCTCGGCCCGTTGCTCCTCTGCCAGGCGGGCATCCCGCTCGTCGACGGCGTCGGTGCCGATGTCATGCAGGGAATCGAGGAGGGCGCGACCGTCACGGTCGACGGCGACCGGGTGCTGGTCGGCGACGACGTCGTCGCCACCGGCGTGCGCCAGACCACGGAAACGGTCGACGCCGCCATCGACGGCGCCCGGGCCAACATGGGCCCCGAGCTCGAGCGCTTCGCGGCCAACACGGTGGAGTACATCCACCAGGAGATCGAGCTGCTCACGGGCGACCTCGACGTCCCGGAGATCCACTGCGACATCGCCGGCCGCCACGTGCTCATCGTCGTGCGGGGCATCGACTACAAGGACGACCTGTCGCTGCTGCGCCAGTCGGGCTACCTCCGGGGCGAGAGGCCGGTCGTGATCGGCGTGGACGGCGGGGCCGACGCCCTCCTCGAGATCGGCGTCGCGCCCGACATGATCATCGGCGACTTCGACTCGGTGACCGAGGGCGCCCTGCGATGCGGTGCCCAGCTCATCGTGCACGGCTACACCGACGGCCGGGCGCCGGGGGCCGAGCGCCTCGACGATCTGGGCCTGCCCTACACCGTGTTCTCCGCGCCGGGCACCAGCGAGGACGTCGCCATGCTGCTCGCCCACCAGGAGGGTGCCGAGCTGATGGTGGCCGTGGGCACCCACAACAGCATGGTGGAGTTCCTCGACAAGGGCCGCGCCGGCATGGCCTCCACGTTCCTCGTGCGCATGAAGGTCGGCGACGCGCTCGTCGACGCCAAGGGTGTGAGCCGGCTGTACCGCAGCTCGGTTCGCACCAGCGACCTCCTGTGGATGATCCTGGCGGCCGTCTTCACCCTGGCCGTGGCCCTGATGCTGTCGGAGCCCGTCAGGCTCGTCCTCCGCGCCTTCTGGCGCTCACTCTTCTCGGGCTGAATGATCAACTTCCGGTTCCACATCGTCTCGCTGACCGCCGTCCTGCTCGCGTTGGGCATCGGGCTCGTGCTGGGGACGACCTTCCTCGACGACGCCACGATCAACGGGCTCAAGTCCCAGCTCGACGGCCTCGAGCACGACCTCGACAACGCCGAGGCGCGCAACGACGCGCAGCAGGAGCGTCTCGACGCCTTCGAGGAGGAGGCGTCCCAGCTCGACGAGCAGCTGGGTGAGCGCCTCTACCGCGGGCAGCTCGAGGCGGAACCCGTGCTGGTGATCGCGACCGAGGGCGTCGACGAGAGCTGGGTCGACGGCGTGATGCGCTCGCTCACCCAGGCCGACGCCGACGTGCTCGGGGTGTGGTGGCTGACCGAGCGGCTCACCCTCGACGAGGAGTCCGAGCTGTCGGACCTGTCGGCCGCCCTCGAGCTGAGCACCAGCGACGCCGACCGGCTCAGCCGCAACCTCGCCATGCAGCTCGGGGACGTGCTGTTCGGCGCGGTCGACGTGCCCGCAGAGGTCGGCCTCGCCGACCCCGCGCAGACGTCGCCCGCCGAGCCGGCGCCTCTCGCCCGCCTCCGCGACGCCGGTTTCGTGCGCTACCAGCTGCCCGACGGCGTCGAGGGCGACGTCGTCCGGCTCCCCGTCTCGGGACTGCGTGTCGTCGTGGTCGCCGGGCCGGATGCGACCGTGCCCGTCGACGACGTCCTCGTGCCGGTGCTGGCCGACCTGGCGGCGGACGGCCCCATGCCGGTGGTGGCGACCCAGCCCACCGTGCGCACCGGCGACGATGTCGACGAGGCCCGCGAGCCTCGGCTCGTGAGCGCCATCCGCGACGACGACACCCTGCGCGAGCGGATCTCGACCGTCGACAACCTCGACACCGTGTCCGGCCGTGCGGCCACCGTGCTGGCCGCGGTCGACGCGGTGCCGGGCGCCCCGACCATCGGTCGCTACGGCACCGGCGACGGCGCCGACCGCCGACTCCCGCCCGTCGACGGCGACGGGTGACCGGCGTCGTGAGCGAGCCCGCGGCCCCGAGCCGGGGCACGAGCACGACACGCGCTGCCGCAGGGATGGGGGTCATCACCGCGGTGTCGCGGGCGGTCGGTCTCGTGCGCGTCCTGGTGGTCACCGCGGTGCTGGGCGTCAGCTTCCTCGGGAACGCGTTCCAGCAGGCGAACTCGGTGTCGAACGTGCTGTTCGAGCTGTTGGCGGCCGGGGCGCTGTCGGCCGTCCTCGTGCCGGCCTTCGTCGAGCTGCTCGACCGTGACGACAAGGCCGGCGCCGAGCAGGTGGCCGGCGGCGTGCTCGGTGTGGCGCTCGCCGGACTCGGCGTCGTCACCGTCGTCGGGGTGGTCGGCGCGCCGTGGCTCGCGCGGGTGCTGACCGCCACGGTGCCCGACCAGGCCCAGGCGGACCAGCGCGAGCTGGTCACCTACCTGCTGCGCTTCTTCGTGCCCCAGATCATGCTGTACGCCGCGGGCACGATCGCCACGGCCGCTCTCTACGCGCTGCGGCGGTTCGCGGTCACGGCCGCCGCCCCCATCGGGAACACGGTGGTGATGGTGGCCTCGCTGGTGGCCTTCCGGATCGTGGCCGGGCCGCTGCCCGAGGACGCCTCCGGCCAGCTGGACCTGACGGCGGGCGAGCAGCTCCTGCTCGTCGTGGCGGGGACCGGCGGCGTGATCGCCTTCGTCGGGGTGCTCGTGGGCGCGTGCGAGCTGGCGGGGTTCCGCCTGCGACCCCGGCGCCCGCGGGGGGACCCGAGGGTGGGCGCCGTCCTCCGTCACTCCGGGTGGGGCGTCGTGCTGCACACCGGTGCCGGCCTGCTGCTCGGCGCCGCGATGATCGTCGGCGCCGGCGTCGAGGGAGGCGTCGTCGCCTATCAGGTCGGGTGGGTGATCTTCCTCGCCCCGTACGCGGTGCTGGCCCAGCCGATCCACACAGCGATCCTGCCGGAGCTGGTGACCGAGGCCCGCGAGCACGGGCTGGCTCGTGTCGCAGCGTCGCTGCGCTGGTCGCTCGAGCGGATGGCCCTGCTCGTGGTGCCCGCCACCGCCGGCATGATGGCGCTCGCCCTGCCGGGGATGCGGCTCGTGTCGTTCGGTGAGACGGGCGCGGCCGGCACCGAGCTGCTGGCCGCGGCCATCGCCGGGCTGGCCGTCGGCCTGCTGCCCTACAGCGCGTTCCTCCTGCTGGCGCGCGGCTACTACGCGCTCGGCGACAGCCGAACGCCGGGGATCGTGTCCGTGAGCTGCGCGGTCGCAGGGGTCGCGGCGATGATCGTCGGTTCGGTGGTGGCCGACGGAGCCGCCCTCGTCTTCGCGCTGGGACTCGGCCACTCCGTGGCGTACACCCTGGGTGTGGTGATCCTCGGCGTCGGCCTGGTCCGGCGCACCGGAAGCGGTCTGTGGCCCGCCGCGATCGGCCGCGTGGTCGTGGTGGCGGCGCTGGCCGGTGCGGCGATCTGGGCGGTGGGTCGTGCCGCGCTCGACGCCGACACCGGACGGTTCCTCAACCTGGTGGTGGTCGGTGGGCTGGCCGCGGTCGGCGCCGGGCTCGTCGTGGCCGGCTATCGGCTGCTCGGCGTGCGGGGTGCGCTGACCGATCGCACGCCCGTCCCCCCGCCCGAGGTGGCGGCATGAGCGCCGCAGCAGGCAGGTGGGCACGGCGCTGGGGCGCGGCGGCGGCTGTGCTGGCGGTCGCCGGGTCGGGCGTGGGCTGCACGTCCAGCGCGACCGACATCGAGAGCGCGACCGTCGACCGCGTCCTGGTCGTGTCGCTGCCCGGACTCGGCTGGGACGACATCGAGGGCGCAGACCTGCCTCACCTCGAGAGCTTCCTCGACGAGGCGGCGGTGGCGGACATGTCCACCCGCATCGGCAAGCGCAGCGCCCGGACGACCGACGCCTACCTGACGCTCGGCGCGGGGACGCGCGCGGTCGCTCCGGGCGTCGACACCGCGGTGGCGGTCGAGCCCGACGAGACCTACGGGGGCGTCCCGGCCACCGAGCTGCTCGAGCGGCGGCTCGGGAGCGTGCCCGACGGCATCGCCTACCTCGGCATCGGCGCGGCGATCGACGCCAACGAGAACTCGGCCTTCGGCGGCGAGGTCGGCCTGCTCGGCGACCTGCTCGACGACGCGGGTGTCGACCGGGCGGTGGTGGCCAACGCCGACGCGGTCGAGGGATTCGTCAGCGAGGACCCCCCGCCGGAAGGTGCGTACGCCCGCGGCGCGGCGACGATGCTCATGGGGTCGGACGGCATCGTTCCCGAGGGTGCCGTCAGCCGGGCCCTGTTGCGCGACGATCCGCGGTCCGCGTTCGGCTGGCGCCTCGACCACGACAAGGTGCTCGACGCCTTCGACCAGGCGTGGGACGCCGACGGCCGCTCGGTCGTGCTGGTCGAGGCGTCCGACATGAGCCGGGTGGCCGCGTACGGCTCCCGGGCTGCGTCGACCCAGCGGCGCGCCCTGCGCGATGAGGCGCGCGCGGAGGCGGACGCCCTGCTCGGCGAGCTGCTGGAGCACACCGACGAGGGGGACGCGGTGATCGTGCTGTCGCCGGTGTCGACCTCGTCGTCGCTCGCCCTCGGCATCGCCGCCCTGCGCGCCCCGGGGGTCGACGGCGGACTTCTCCAGTCGCCGACGACCCGACGGGACGGCTACGTCCAGCTCGCGGACGTGGCGCCGACCGTGCTCACCCTGCTGGGCGAGGAGGCACCCGACGAGATGGAGGGCCGGCCCTTCCAGCTCGGCGCCTCCACCCCCGACGACCGGGTCGGCCACCTGGCCGACGCGGCCGACGCAGCGAGGTTCCGCGACGCCACGATGCCCCTGGCCGTCACGGGAATCACGCTGGCCCTCCTGGTGCTGGCGGTGGCGACCGCGTTCCGAGACCGACTGTGGCCCCGTGCCCGCCGCCTGCTGCCACCGCTCGTCTACGGAGCCCTCGGGCTGGTGCCGGGGACGTTCCTCGTCGGCCAGATCCCGGCCGTGCGCGCCAACCTGCCGGCCCAGGTCGCCATCGTGGTGGCGATCGCTGCGGTCATCGCCGCGGTCGCCGACCTCGCGGAGCGCCGCCGTCCCGGCGCGGGTGCCCTGGTGGCTGTCGGCACGATCGTGACCGTCATCGCGGTCGACATCGCCGTCGGCGCGCCGCTCCAGCTCAACACGACCTTCGGCTACTCGGTGGCCGTCGCCGGGCGGTTCACCGGCCTCGGCAACCTGGCGTTCGCCCTGTTCGGGTCGGCGACCATCCTGCTGGCGGCGCTGATCGTCGATCGCGCCGGCGATCGGGGCATGCGGTTGGCGCTCGGGCTGATGGCTGTTGTGGTCATCGTCGAGGGACTGCCCATGTTGGGCGCGGACGTGGGTGGCGTGCTGTCGATGGTGCCCGCCTTCGGTGCGACGGCGCTGATCCTGCTCGGCCGGCGCATCGGTTGGCGTGAGGTGGTGGGGCTGGCCGGGGCGACGGTGCTGGTGCTGTTCGGGTTCGCGCTGATCGACGCGGCGCGGCCCGCCGAGGTGCAGACGCACCTGGCCCGCTTCGCCGAGCAGGTGCTCGACGGCCGGTGGCGCACCTTCTCGAAGAGCCTCGGCCGGCGCTGGCAGGCCAGCCTGGGCGGCGCCGAGCTGGCCGGGTGGATCACGGTCGGCAGCGCCCTGGCCGTCGCCTCGGTGTACGCCGCACTCGTCGCCGCCCGGCGCATGGGGCCGCACGCCACCCGCCCGTTGCGCCACCGGCCCACGCTCGCGGCCGCGGTCGGTCTGGCGGTGCTCGGGGTGGTCGGCCTCGTCGCCAACGACTCGTCGGTGGCGGTGCCGCTGACGATGCTGATCGTCGCAGCCCCCGTGCTGATGCTGCAGGTGCTCGCCGCCGGACCGGCGGCTCCGCCGACCCCGACGGCGTCGGCGACCGGAGCCGACGGTGGCGCGACCGACGTTCCGACGAGCGGAGCCCCGGCCACCTCGCGCGTGGGGGCGTCCGGATGATCCGGCGTCCCCTCACCCGCCTCTTACACTCGTCGGATGCCGTTGCCGCGGAGTCGCTCGTGAGCCCGACCGCACGCGTGGTCGGACCGCGCCCGGGCATGCGGGGGCTGCGCCGCGCGTGCGCAGCGCTGCTCGCCGGCGCGTCGGTGCTGGGCGCGGCGTCGCCGGCGTTGGGCGCCTCCCCGTCGACGCCCGCAGCTGCGGCGGACGGCGTCGACCGGGTCCTGCTCATCTCGGTGCCCGGGCTCACCTGGGCCGAGGTGCGCGACCACGATCTGCCCGCGATCGAGAGCTTGCTGGAGGAGTCGGCCGTGGCGGACATGGCCCCGCGGGGCGTGTCGCCCCGGTCGACGCCCGGCGCCGCCTACCTCACCATCTCGGCGGGCACCCGCGCCACGGCCGATCCGCTGATCGACGGCCAGCAGCTGGCCCTCGGCGAGCAGGCCGGCGGGTCGTCGGCCGGCGAGATCTTCTCGCGCCGCACCGGCGTCGAGCCCGACGGCAGCTACGTCGCCCTGGCGTGGCCCACCCTGCAACGGGTCAACGCACGCCAGCCGTACGACGCCGAGCTGGGCCTGCTGACCGACACCCTCGCCGAGGCCGGGATGGGCGCCGAGGCCATCGGCAACGCGGACGGCACCGACACGGTGGGCACCTCGTACGAGCGGCAGGTCGGACTGGCTGCGGCGACCACGGACGGCGTCATCCCCGCCGGCGAGCTCGACGCCGATCTGTTGGTGCGCGATCCCTCCAGCGCCTTCGGTCAGCGCCTCGACATCGACCAGGTGGTCCAGCGGTTCCAGAACGCCTGGGCGAGCCCCGCGGGCAAGGACGGCGGGCTGGTCGTCGTCGAGGCGTCCGACCTCGCCCGCTCGATGCGCTACCGCGACCGGGTGGACAGCGGGCGCTACGCCGAGCTGCGCCGCCGGGCGCTGAGCGACGCCGACGACCTCGTCGCCCAGCTGCTCGCCGAGGTCGACCCCGGGCGCGACGCCGTGATGCTGCTGGCGCCCTACAACCTGCGAGGCGACCGCGACCTCACGGTGTCGGCGGTGCGGGCACCCGGCCGCGGGACCGGCTACATGCGGTCGGCATCGACACAGCGCTCCGGGTTCCTGACCCTGGTCGACGTCGCGCCCACCGTGCTCGAGCTGCTGGACGTGCCCCGCCCGGTCGAGATGGAGGGTCGCCCTGCCGAGGTGCTGCGCTCCGGCGACAGCCTCGAGGAGCGGGTCGACCGGCTGGTGGCGCTCAACGAGGCGTCGCGGTTCCGGGAGCAGCTCCTGTTCCCGACCACGCTCGCGGTCGTGGTCGTGCTGGGCTTGATCTGCGCCGTGGCGATGGCCGTGCTCGCCCGCGGCGATGTCCCGCGCGTGCGCGGCGTCGTCGCCTTCGCGGCGCTCGCCGACATGGCCGTGCTACCGCTGTCCTTCGTGGCCCGGGGTTTCCCGCTGGAGGATCTCGGGGCGGGCTTCTACTGGGTCTTCGTCAGCGTCGGGGCCCTGCTCGTCGCAGGTGTCGTGACGCTGTTCGCCCGGCGCGCCGGGCGGCCACGGCTTGCACTCGTCGCTGTGCTGGTGCTCGTCATGGCCGTGCCGCTCGCCGACGTGATGACGGGGTCGAAGCTCAGCCTCAGCGCCGCGTTCGGCTACTCGCCGACCGGCAACTCGCGGCTGTACGGCATCAGCAACTACTCGTTCGGCATGGTGGCGGCGGCCGCGTGCCTGCTGGCCGCGCTGATCGCCGCCCGCTGGCCCACCGTCCGCGGCCGGGCGGCGGCGATCGGCATGCTCGTGGCGGTGCTCGTGGTGATCGGCGTGCCTGTCTTCGGATCCGACGTCGGCGGGATCATCGCCTTCACCCCCACGATCCTCGTGTTCGCGGCGTTGGTGACGGGCTACCGCGTGCGGGTGCGCACGGTCGTCGTCGGATTGCTGGCGACCGCGGCGGCGGTGGCGGCGTTCGGCATGCTCGACCTCGCCCGCCCCGCCGGCGAGCGTGCCCACCTCGGGCGGCTGTTCGAGCGGGTCGGCAACGAGGGGCTCGGGCCGCTGCTGTCGATCATGGAGCGCAAGCTGCTCGCCAACCTGGGCGTGACCACCAGCTCGTTCTGGGTGGCGGTCATCCCGATCACCGTGGTGTTCCTGGTGTTCCTGTCGCGCTAC
Source organism: Acidimicrobiales bacterium (assembly GCA_036280455.1). GTDB lineage: Bacteria > Actinomycetota > Acidimicrobiia > Acidimicrobiales > VFJN01 > ZC4RG19. The sequence continues at coordinate 7,583 of DASUQS010000283.1, read as the reverse complement.
CCGACCGGGCCGATGGCGAGCCTGCGCCGGCAGATACCCACCTTGCGTGCCGGCGTGGTGGCGACGATCGTTGCCGCCGTGCTGGGCAGCGCGGTGAACGATTCGGGAGCCATCGTCGGCGGGGTGGCCCTCTTCGTGCTGGTCGCCTCCCTGGCCTGGCTGGCGCTGGACGAGATGGCGTCGGCGGGGAGCCGGACCCTTGCGCCGACCGACGGCGCCTCCACTGGGGAGGACCCCGATCTCGTGGCTCCCGCGTCGCCCCCGGAGGTCGCCACGCGGCCCTCACTTGCCGAGCCGCCGGCACGTGCGGGGGCCGAGTCGACATGACCGCATCCTTCGACCACGGGCAGCCGGACGCCGCCACCGCGACCGGGGACGCACCGGCGAGCGACAGGGAGACCGCCGGCGCCGACCATCCCGCCCCGGCGGCCGAAGCCGCCCCCACGGGGCCAGGCGAGCCGGTCGAGACCGCCGCTGGTCCCGGCGCCGACGGTGTGCCCCGGTCGGCCCGCATCCTGGTCGCGATCCTGTTCGTCCTGCTGCTGGTGCCGGGTGTCATCGGCTTCGACGCCTGGCCGCTGACCGGGTGGCGCCTGTTCAGCCTGAGCCGCGACGCCGAGCAGAGCTTCTGGGTCCTCGAGGCGGTCGACGGCGACGGCGAGCGGCAGGTGGTCAGCTTGGAGGAGCTGCCGTTGCGCTACCGCCACGCCGCTTGGCCCATGGCCGAGCTGCGCGGCGCGTCCGCAGCGCGGCGCGACGCCGTGTGCCTGGCGCTGCTCGACCCGGTTCTCGACGTGCATCCCTCCACCGTCGAGCTGGTCATCGCCCGCGACCATGCCGAGCTGGTCGAGCGGGACGGCGAGTGGATCACCACCCACGACATCGAGCCGATCCACAGCTGCACCGTGGACGCCCTCGGCACCGGCGCCGACGCCGGGGGGACCGGATCGTGACCGCCACCTCGACCGCGCCGCCGGCCCGTCGCGACCTGTCCGGCCGCCTCCGGGCCGCCCTCGACGACGCTCTCTGGGGCCCCGAGACCGCGGCTCGCCTCCTGTTCGTGCAGGTCGGCCTGGCCGCGCTCATCGGCGTGCGCATCGTGGCGGGCTCGTACCGTCAGCTCGCCGACACGCCGACCGCACTCGTCGACCCGGTGCCGTTCCTCGGATTCCTCGACCGGATGCCTTCGGCGGAGGTGTTCGTCGCCATCCAGGTCGTCGGCGGCCTCGCCGCCCTGGCGGCGGTGCTGCGGCGACACCCTCGGTTGGCCTTCGCGGTGGCGTGGGTCTGCTACCTGGTGCTCGCGGGGCTGCGCGGCAGCCGCGGCAAGGTCCTGCACAACGACCTGCTCCTGCTGTGGGTGTCGGCCCCGTTCCTGCTCGCCCCGGTACGTGTCGACCGCGCCGACCCGGTGCCACGGCGGCGCTACGGCTGGCCCGTGCGGGTGGCGATCGTCATCACGGCCCTCATCTACTTCTTCGCCGGCTACCACAAGCTGCGGCGGTCGGGGCCGTCGTGGGCGTACGGCGACAACATGCGGTACGTGTCCCTCTGGGGGCCGAGCATCGGGTCGAGCGGTTGGCCCGGGTTGGCCCAGTGGACCGGCGAGAACATCTGGCTGTCGCGGGCCTCGGGCGTGTTCATCCTGGGAGCGGAGCTGACGTTCCCCGTGGTGATCTGGGTGCGTTGGACCCGGGTCTGGTACGCCGCCGCGGCCGTGTTCCTGCACGTGACCACGTGGTTCCTGCTCGGCCTCGACTACTGGGCGTGGGCCCTCGCTGTGCCTCTCGTGCTGGTGGACTGGCCGCCCCTCGTGGGGCGGGCGCAGGCGTGGTGGCGGGGCCGAACCCGGGCGGACGCCGGTGCGCCCGCGGCGGCGGACGGATCGTGACCCGCGGCGGTGCCGTGGCCGGCGCCGCAGCCGGCCCGAGCGATGACGGTGGGCGCGGTGCGGCGCACCTCCATCAGGCCGGGGCGACGAGGGGACACGCGGTGAGGTGCGCATGATCGTCGTGGCCGGGTTCGTCGCCGGCGTCGTGGTCGCCGCCGTGTTGTGGGGAGCCACGCGCTCGGCGTTCGCCGTCGACGTCTTCGCCCGCGAGAACTACCGGGGCCGGCAGTTGCCCACCGCGGTCGGGGTGCTGGTGGCCCTGGCGGCGCTCGGCGTCGACGCGGTCCTCACGCTGGCGGTGGCCGCCGGGGCCGAGCCCGACGAGGCTGCGGTCGCGGGCCTGCGGCTCGTGACGGTGACGGCCCTCGGCTTCGCGCTGCTGGGCCTGCTCGACGATCTCGGCGGGGCGGGGGAGAGCGGCGGGTTCGGTGGCCACCTGCGCTCGCTCGCGTCCGGCCGCCTGACGACGGGCGCGGTGAAGCTCTTCGGCGGCGCGGCGCTCGGCATCGTGGTGGTGTCGGTGCGCGAGCCCGACAGCGTGGGCCGGGTGCTGGCCGACGGCGCGCTCGTCGCCCTCGCGGCCAACCTCGGCAACCTGTTCGACCGGGCGCCGGGACGCACGACGAAGGTGGCGCTCGTTGCCCTCGTCGTGCTCGTGGTCGGGGCCGGGGCGGTGCCGGAGCTGGCCGGTGTGGCGCTCGTGGTGGGCGCCGGGGCGGGCCTGCTGCCGGCGGACCTGGCCGAGCGGCTCATGCTCGGCGACGCCGGCGCCAACGTGCTCGGCGCCGCCCTCGGGCTGGGGGTGGTGCTGGCCTGTGCGCCGACGACCCGCACCGTCGTGCTCGTCGTGGTCGCCGTGCTCAACCTGGCGAGCGAGCGGGTGTCGTTCAGCCGGGTGATCGCTGCGGCGGCCCCGTTGAACGCGCTCGACCGGTGGGGTCGCCGGCCCTGAGCCCGTCGGAGGAGCTCGCCGGCGCCTCCTCGTGACGGGCTGACCGCACCGGATCTGACGGTCCGTTAGATTCCCCACCATGGGATCTGTGCGTGCGGTGGTGCTGGAAGGCGAGGGCAAGCTCGAGGTCGTCCCGATCGACATCGAGGATCCTCGCGCCGGCGAGGTCCTGGTCACGGTGACCGACTGCGGTGTCTGCCACTCCGACCTGTCGATCGTGGACGGCGCCATCCCGGCCCCGCTGCCCGTGGTGCTCGGCCACGAGGCGGCGGGGGTGGTCGACGCCGTCGGCACCGGGGTCACGCGCCTCGCTGTCGGCGACAAGGTCGTGCTGACGCCGCTGCCGTCCTGCGGCCGCTGCTACTTCTGCACCCGGGGCAACCCCACGCTGTGCGCCGAGTACTCCTCGGCCCTGTTCACGTCGACGCGGCCTGACGGCACCAGCCCCCTGTCCCGCGACGGCAGCGTCGTGTACAGGGGCCTCGGTGTCGGCGGGTGGGCCGAGCAGGTGGTCCTGCCCCAGGAGGCGGCGGTGAAGGTGGACGACGACGTCGACCTGGCCGAGGCGTGCGTGATCGGGTGCGCCGTGCAGACCGGGGTGGGGGCCGTGCTCGAGACCGCGCACGTCGAGGAGGGCGCCACCGTCCTCGTGCTCGGGGCGGGCGGCATCGGCATCGCCGTCGTCCAGGGCGCTCGCCTCGCCGGTGCATCGGTGATCGTGGTCGCGGACCCGGTCGAGGCCCGCCGCGAGGCCGCGTTGCGGTTCGGGGCCACCCACGTCGTCGACCCGACGACGGTCGACGTCACCACGTTCTGCATGGACCTCACCGGGGTCGGCATGGACTACTGCTTCGAGGCCGCCGGCCAGGCCGCCCTCCTGACCCAGGGCATCAACGCCAGCCGGGCGGGTGGCACCACCGTGGGGGTGGGGGCGCCTCCGATCGATCAGAACCTCACGATCCCGATGGTGACCGCCTTCACCGCCACCGAGAAGCGGCTCATCGGGTGCCTTCTCGGGTCGGTCAACGCCCACCGCGACATCCCGCGGCTGCTGGCGCTGGCCAAGGCGGGGCGGCTCGACCTGGGGGCGATGATCACCGACCGCTACCCGCTGGACGCGGCGGTGGATGCCGTCGACAACGTCCGGCAGCGGCGGGGGCTACGCACGTCGCTGAGCGTGGCCTGAGCGACTCCGGAGGATGCTGCCGCCCTGGTCAGGCCCCCGTCCGCGGCGAACGGCCGCGACCGGGTTATCCTGTGATCCCGTGACAAAACACATCTTCGTCACGGGCGGGGTTGCCAGCTCCCTCGGCAAGGGCATCTCCGCTTCGTCGCTCGGTCGTCTGCTCAAATCCCGTGGCCTGCGGGTCACGATGCAGAAGCTCGACCCGTACATCAACGTCGATCCGGGGACGATGAACCCCTTCGAGCACGGGGAGGTGTACGTCACCGACGACGGTGGTGAGACCGACCTCGACCTCGGCCACTACGAGCGGTTCATCGACGAGTCGCTCTCTCGGGGCAGCAACGCCACCACCGGCTCGATCTACTCCGCCGTGCTCGCCGCCGAGCGCCGGGGCGACTACCTGGGCAAGACCGTCCAGGTCATCCCCCACATCACCGACGAGATCAAGCGGCGCATCAACCGACTGGCCGGCGACGACGTCGACGTGGTCATCACCGAGATCGGCGGCACGGTCGGCGACATCGAGATCCTGCCGTTCCTCGAGGCGATCCGGCAGTTCCGCCTCGACATCGGCCGCAGCAACGTCGCCTTCGTGCACGTCACGCTGGTGCCGTTCATCGGTCCCGCGGGCGAGCAGAAGACGAAGCCCACCCAGCACTCGGTCACGGAGCTCCGCGCCCGGGGCATCCAGCCCGACGTCATCGTGTGCCGCAGCGAGAAGCCCCTGAGCGACTCGCTGAAGCAGAAGATCTCGCGGCTGTGCGACGTGCCGCCCGAGGGCGTCGTCAACGCCGCCGACGCGGAGAGCCTCTACGAGGTGCCGCTCGCCCTGCACGACGAGGGGTTCGACTCGGTCATCTGCGAGCACCTCGGCCTCGGCGACGAGCCGCCGGACCTGTCGGAGTGGGAGCGGCTCGTCGATCGCGTCGAGTCCGCCACCCGGGAACTGCGGATCGGTGTCATCGGCAAGTACGTGAGCCTGCCCGACGCGTACCTGTCGGTGGTGGAGGCGCTCAACCACGGCGGGTTCCACCACGGTGCCAGGATCGAGGTCGAGTGGATCCAGGCCGAGGACACCGAGGGCCTGCTGGCCGAGGGACGCCTGCGCGACCTCGACGGCATCGTCATCCCCGGCGGGTTCGGCGAGCGCGGTGTCGAGGGCAAGGTGGCGGCCGCCACCTACGCCCGCGAGAACGACATCCCCTGCCTGGGGTTGTGCCTGGGCATGCAGGTCATGACCATCGAGTACGCGCGGAACGCGCTGGGGCTCACCGGGGCCAACTCGACCGAGTTCGACCCCAGCACGCCGCACCCCGTCATCGACCTGATGGACAGCCAGCGGGACGTGACCGACAAGGGCGGCACGATGCGCCTCGGCGCCTACATCGCCGAGCTGGCCGAGGGCACGATCGTGGCGGAGGCCTACGAGAAGACGGTGGTGTCGGAGCGTCACCGGCACCGCTACGAGTTCAACCCGCGCTACCGGGGCAAGTTCGAGGGCTCCGGGTTCGTGTGCTCGGGCACGTCCCCCGACGGCCGGCTGGTGGAGTTCGTCGAGCTGTCCGACCACCCTTTCTGGGTCGGCACGCAGGCGCACCCCGAGTTCAAAAGCCGGCCCAACCGGCCCGCTCCGCTGTTCCGGGAGTTCGTCGCCGCTGCGCTCGATCGGGCCGAGGGGCGCCGCCCGCACCTGTTCCCCGTCGACGAGCCCGAGATCGTGCGGTCCGTCCCGTGAGCGGGGCGGACGTCGACAGCCCCTTCCGCATCGCCGCCGAACGCCAGGAATGGTCCGGGCGGCGCCTTCACGTGTCCGTCGTGGATGTCGAGGCGCCGGACGGCAGCCGCCACGAGCGCGAGGTGGTCCGTCACCCCGGCGCGGTGGGGGTGGTGCCCCTGCACGACGACGGCACGGTCACGCTGGTGCGCCAGTACCGGGCGGCGATCGACCGGGACATCTGGGAGGTGCCCGCCGGCCTGCGCGACGTCGACGGCGAGCCCACCGATGAGACCGCCCGGCGCGAGCTCGCCGAGGAGGCAGGGCTCGAGGCGGCGCACGTCGAGCACCTGGTGACGTTCCACAACTCACCCGGGTTCTCCGACGAGGCCGTGGTCGTCTACCTGGCGACGGATCTCACGGAGATCGCCGACGACCGCCAAGGCGTCGAGGAGCAGCACATGCTGGTCGAGCGGGTGCCCCTCCCGCAGGCGCTGGCGATGGTCGACGACGGCCGCATCACCGACGCCAAGACGGTGATCGCGCTGCTCGCGCTCGCCCGTCGTCACGTGGCGACGGGCTGACGGAGGGCCCACGGCCGTCCAGTGGCCCACTGCGCAGGCCGCGTTCGCGGGACGCCACGGCACCCCTCCGTTCCGGCGTTCGCCCCGGGCGGTTTCCGGCCGTTTCGGACGCTGGTCGGAGTCATTCGTGGCCCGAGCGACGCCGGGGTGGGCCGGCGCTCAGCCGCAGCCGCAGGCGCCGCCACAGCAGCCGCCGCCACCGCCGCCTGTGGGGGCGGGCGCCGGCATGGTGGCGGCGCCCGCGGCCCGACCGCCGACGGCGACGAGCGGCATCAGCTTGACCGTGTCGGCGTGGCCCGCCGGGCACGAGGCCGGATCGCCGGCGTCGGCCATCGACCGGCGCACCTCGAACGTGTCGCCGCAGGTGCGGCAGCGGAAGTCGTACAGCGGCACGGGCGCTCCTCGTTCTCCGGTGACGTGCGTCCACCTTACTGCCGCGCCGAGATCGTCCTCGCGGCGACCGGTGCTCCCTAGGGTGGTGGCGAGATGGGCACGCCACCGGACACCGCCTCGGATCCGATCCCGCCTGCGGGCCCGGGCGGCTCCACCGATCCGGCCGACGACGGGATGCTGCCCCTCGAGGTCGAGGAATGGCTCTCGTGGCTGGCGACCGAGAAGGGTCGGGCGCGGGCGACCCTCGCCGCCTACCGGCGCGATGCCCGGCGCTGGTGGGCCTGGCTGCGGCGGCGGGGAAGCGCGCTCGATGCGGTCTCCGAGGCGGACATCGAGAGCTACGTCGGCGAGCTCCGCGCCGGCGAGCTGGCGGCGGCCACCGTGGCTCGGGCGGTGGTGGCGGTGCGGTCGCTCCACCGGTTCCTGGCCGAGGAGGGCCGGCTACCGACCGATCCCGGGGCGCGCGTCGACACGCCGCGGGTCCCCGCCGGGCTGCCCAAGGCCCTGGCCGAGGACGAGGTGAACGCCCTGCTCGCCGCCGTGGTGGGCGACGAGCCGACGGCACGCCGCGATCGGGCGATCCTCGAGGTCCTCTACGGCACGGGGCTGCGCATCTCCGAGCTGGTCGGGCTGCGGCTCGGCGACGTCGACCTCGAATCCGGGCTGCTGCGGGCCTTCGGCAAAGGGGCGAAGGAGCGGGTCGTCCCCGTCGGTCGCCACGCCGCCGCGGCGCTGGCCGACTGGCTGGGGCCGGGAGGACGTCCCGACCTGGTGCCCGAGCGCTGGGCCCGGCGGGGCGACGCCGACGCGGTGTTCCTCAACCGGCGCGGCGGCCGGCTGAGCCGTCAGGGTGCCTGGCTGGT
>DASUQS010000282.1:0-13094 GCA_036280455.1 Acidimicrobiales bacterium | reverse complement strand
AGGCCGCGGGTCCAGGTCTCGAAGAGGGCCGTGTAGCGGCCGCCCCGGGCGAGCAGTTCGTCGTGGGTGCCCAGCTCGACCAGGCCGCCGGCGTCCACCACGCCGACGAGGTCGGCACGCTCGGCCGTGGACAGCCGGTGGGCGATGACCACGACCGTCCGGCCGACCATGAGCCGGTCGACCGCGGCCTCGACCAGGGCCTCGGTGCCCGGGTCGAGGCTGGACGTGGCCTCGTCGAGCACGAGCACCGCAGGATCGGCGAGCGCCGCGCGCGCCAGCGAGACCAGCTGCTTCTCGCCCGCGGACAGGCGGCTGCCGCGCTCGCGCACCTCGGTGTCGAGGCCATCGACCAGCCCGGCGAAGCGGTCGTAGGCCCCGACGGCGCGGAGCGCGTCGTCGACCTCCGCGTCGGTGGCGTCGGCCCGGGCCAGCCGCACGTTGTCGCGGATGGTGCCGTTGAACAGGAAGCCCTCCTGCGGGATGACGACGATGCGCCCCCGCAGCGACGACAGCGTGGCATCGCGCAGGTCGACCCCGCCGAACCGCACGTGGCCCTCGGTGGGGTCGTAGAGGCGGGCGGCGAGCTTGGCCAGCGTCGACTTGCCGGCGCCCGTGGGGCCGACCAGCGCCAGGCGCGACCCCGCGGGGATGGACAGGCTGACGTCGCGCAGCACCCGGGGCCCGTCGCCGTAGGCGAAGGACACGTCGTCGATCTCGATGTCGCCCACCTCGGGCAGGTCGATCGCACCGGGGCGCTCGTCGACGTCGACGGGCGTGTCGAGCAGCTCGTACAGCTTCTGCAGGCCGGCGCCCGCCGACTGCACCATGTTGAACAGCTGGCTGAGCTGCTGCACCGGCTCGAACAGGTTGGACAGCGTGAGCACGAAGAAGGCGACCGTGCCGATGGTGAGCACGTCCTCGTGCACCCACCAGCCGCCGACGCCGAGGGCGAGGGCGGTCGTGCCCCAGCCGGCGAGCTCGATGACAGGCAGGTACCAGGCCGAGATCGCCACCGACCGCATGTGGCTGTCGTAGAGCTGACGGTTGCCCTGCTCGAACCGGTCGACCTCGACGTCCTCGCGGGCGAAGGCCTGCACGACCCGCACCCCGGCGATGCCCTCCTGGAGGTGCGAGAGCGTGTTGCCGATGTTGTCGCGCACCTCGAGGTAGGCGTCGTTCGAGTCGCGCTGGAACTTGATGCTGGCGAAGATCACCGGGGGCAGCGCCACCAGGCAGATCAGCAGGAGCTGCCACGACACCGACGCCAGCACGAGCAGCGACACCACCAGCAGGAGGGCGTTCGACACGAACATGGCCAGGCCCATCTGGATGAGCTCGGCCAGCGAGTCGACGTCGGAGGTCATGCGCGAGACGAGCACGCCGGCCTTGGACCGGTCGTAGAACGGCATCGACAGCCGCTGCAGGTGGTCGAACACCTTGTTGCGCAGCTCGCGCAGGAAGTCCTCGCCCACGCGGCTGATCAGCGCGATCTGGCGGCGGTTGGTGATGTAGGCCAGGACGGCCACGACGACGTAGCCGACGACCGCCAGGTTCAGCGTGCCGGCGTCACGCTCCTTGATGCCCTGGTCGATGCCGACCCGCACGAGGTACGGCCCGGCCAGGACCGTGGCCGTCCACAGCATCACCATCGCCATGGCGCCGACGACCCGCCGGCGGTGGGGCCGCAGCAGCCGGGCCGACCGCCGCAGCACCTGCGTGGCGGAGGAGACGTCGAGCTTGGAGTCCTCGTCGACCCCTGCACCCATCCACATCAGCGCCGACCTCCCGGTGCGAGGCGATCGCCGATGGCGGCGTCGTCATCCGATGGGGCATCGCCGTCGTCGGGCGGCTCGGCGACCACGCCCGCATCGGCCCCGACCCCACCCGCGACCTCGACCACGGGCGCGGCGTCCCCGTCGCCCTCGGCGCTGGCCTCACGGCGGGCGGCGGACGCCAGCACCTGGCGGTACCGGGCGCTGGTGCCGAGCAGCGACTGGTGCGTGCCCTCGGCCACGACCCGCCCCTCGTCGACGAGCACGACCCGGTCGGCGAGGGCGATCGTGGCCGGCCGGTGGGCGATGACGATGGTGGTGCGGCCGCGCATCACCTCGGTGAGGGCGTCGCGGATCTCGTGCTCCTTGCTCGGGTCGACCGCGGAGGTGGCGTCGTCGAGGATCAGCACCCGGGGATCGGCCAGGATGGCGCGGGCGATGGCGATGCGCTGGCGCTGGCCGCCGGACAGCGAGTAGCCGCGCTCCCCGATGCGGGTGGCGTACCCCTCCGGCAGGGCGCTGACGAACTCGTGGGCGCCGGCGAGGCGGGCGGCGCGCTCGATCGCCTCGGCCGACGCCGAGGGGTCGGCGAAGGCGATGTTGGCGGCGATCGAGTCGCTGAACAGGAAGGTGTCCTCGAACACGATGCCGACCGAGCGCCGCAGGTCGCGGAGGACCAGGTCGCGCAGATCCGCGCCGTCGAGCGTGATCGTGCCGGCCTCGACGTCGTAGAAGCGCGGGATCAGGCGGGCGACCGTCGTCTTGCCCGTGCCCGTCGGCCCCACCAGCGCCACCGACTCCCCCGCGGCGATCGTCAGGTCGAAGTCGTCGAGCACCGGGTCGGGCCGCCCGTAGCTGAAGCGCACCCCGGCGAACCGCACCTCACCGGCTCCGTCGGGGAGGGGCTGCGGATCGACGCTGTCGGCGATCTCGGGCTCCGTGGCGAGCACCTCGTCGACCCGCTCCGCCGAGGCGGAAGCACGCTGGGACTGGGCGACGATCATGCCGAGCATGCGCAGGGGCCACACCAGCATGGCGATGTAGACGTTGAAGGCGACGAGCGAGCCGAGCGTCAGGCTGCCGTTGAGCACCTGGTGGCCGCCGTAGCCGAGCACGGCGATGAGGCCGATGTTGGGCAGCAGTTCGAGGCCCGGCAGGTAGCGGGCCCGGGTCATCGCCGCGGCCATCGACTCGCGGTACACGTCGTCCGCCTCGGCGGAGAGCCGGTCGGCCTGCACCTCCTCGGCCCCGAGGCCCTTGACGACACGCACGCCGGCGACCGACTCCTCGACCACCGCGGCCAGCTCGGCGGACTCGCGCTGGATGCCCATCACGTGGGGGTGGAGCCGGCGGGAGAAGCGGGTGGCCAGAACGTTGAGGAAGGGCAGCGAGCCGAGCGCCAGCAGGGTGAGCAACGGGTCGATCGTGGTGAGGATGACCGTGACCGCCAGCACGGTCATCGCGTTGCTGATCGTGAGGGGGATCATCACCACGAACGCCTGGATCTGCTGCAGGTCGGTGTTGGCCCGGCTCATGAGCTGCCCGGTCTGCACCTCGTCGTGGTAGGCGAAGTGCAGGCGCTGCATGTGGGCGAACAAACGGTCGCGGAGGTTGGCCTCGACCGCCCGGGCCTCGCGGAAGGCCACGTACCGGCGCAGGCCGGTGAACAGGGCGGAGATCAGGGCGACGACGCCGAGGACGATCGCCCACGTGCGCAGGGCGGACATGTCGTCGCGCTCGATGCCCTTGTCGATGGCCTGCTGGACGATGATGCCGGTGCTGACCTTGGCGCCGGTCCACACCAGGCCGACGACGACGCCGAGGGCGATGCCCTTCCGGCGACGCTTGGCCTCGCGCACGATCAGGCGCCAGCCCCGGCGATCTCCGCTGCTGCTGTCCGACATGCGCTCCCCTCGGCTGCGACCCGTTCGGCCCGCGAGAACTTGACCCGCGGGTCAAGTTTATCGGCGCGCGTCCCGGACCGCACACGAGTTCCTCGGCAGAGAACGGCCCAGGGGCACCGACACGCACGGAGAGAGGTCGGGACACTCCCCACAGTTGGGCATGTCATACGGAGCGCGGTCGTCGTTCGCTTGATCCCATGCGAATTTGCAGGAGGACGGCATGAACAGACGAACCATGAGGTGGGGCGCTGGCGTGTCCGCGGCCGGAGCCGCGCTTCTCGTGCTCTCGGCGCTGATGTTGAGTCCCGCGACCGGCCAGCAGAACGGGAACGTCGGCACCGTCAAGATCGACGGCGTCGACCTGACAAGCGTGCCGAACAACGAGCCGCACGTCGATGATTGCGTCTTCGAGGTCGAGTTCTTCGGCTACCCGGCCCTCCAGGAGGTCACCGCCACGATCATCCACGTCCCGCCGACGGGCGACGGCGAGAACAGCATGACCGACTCGACCACCCTGGAGGATGACGACGAAACAGGTGGAGGGTCGGAGGAGGGCTTCGATGGATCACTGACCTTCGACGCCACCGACCTTGTCGCCGGCACCGAGCCGCAGGCGCAGCAGGGCTGGCACCTCAGGCTCGAGGTCGACGACGGCGGGCAAGGCGGGACCAAGAACAAGGAGTTCTGGGTGACCGGATGCGCCCCGCCGACGACCACGACGAGCACGACGAGCACCACGTCCACGTCCAGCACCTCCTCGACGAGCACCACGTCCACGTCCACCACCTCCACGACGAGCACCACAGCGCCACCGACGCCACCGACCACGCCGCCGCCGGCGCCTCCGGGCGGACAGCCGCCGGCGCCGCCCGCACCCCAGGCTCCGGCGCCTCCGACCGGGCCCGCACCCGGCGCACCCCAGGCACCCGGGGCACCCCAGGCACCCGGCGCACCGCAGGCACCCGCGGCTGGGCCGGCACCTAGCGGTCAGCTCGCCTTCACGGGGTCGAGCACGTCGATCCTGGCAGGCATCGGTGGAGTCCTGCTCCTCGCCGGGGCCGCGACGACCCTTCTCGCCCGGCGGCGCCTCGCCACCTGAGGCCACAGGGTCCCCACCACGGTCGACCGGCCGACGCATCCGCCTCCGTCGGCCGGTCGACCGGTCCCCCGGTCAGCCTCCGAACAAGACCGGCGCCAGCTCCACACAGGCCTCCAGCAGGCCGGTCGGCCGCTCCCCCGGTCAGACCCCGAGCAGGGCCGGCGCCAGCTCCCGCCAGGCCTCCAGCGGGAGCGCTGTCACGTCGCTGTCGAGCACCTGCACGCACACGTGGTCCGCACCCGCCTCCCGGTGGGCGGCCACGCGCGCGGCCACCGCCTCGACGTCGCCCCAGGCCACCAGCGCATCGACGAGCCCGTCGCTGCCCCCATCCGCGAAGTCGTCGTCGCCCCAGCCGAGGCGACGCAGGTTGTTCACGTAGTTGGGCAGCGTGAGGTACATGGCCATGTGCTTGCGCGCGGCGGCCCGCGCCACCTCGGCATCGTCGGCCAGCACGACGGCCTGCTCGACCATGAGCATCGGGCCATCCCCGAGGTGCTGCCGGGCCACGGGTGTGTGCTCCACCGGCACGAAGTAGGTGTGAGCACCCCACGCTCGGGTGGCGGCCAGCGCCAGCATCTTGGGCCCCAGCGCGGCGAGAACGCGAGGCGGTGACTCCGCCGGCTCCGGCGACACGGAGAACGCGCCATCCATGCGGTCGAGGTAGTCGCGCATGTGGCTGTACGGCTTGTCCCAGCTCTGCCCGAGCATGCCCTCGACCATCGGGCCGTGGCTGACGCCGAGGCCGAGCAGGAAGCGGCCACCGGAGTCGTCCGCCAGCAGCCGCTGGGCGTACGCCGCTGCCACCGGCGTGCGGTTGTAGATGTTGGCGACGCCGGTGGCCACGACCATCCGGTCGGTGGCGTCGAGCAGCACCGAGGCGTGCGAGACGGCCTCGCGGCCCACCGCCTCCGGCACCCACAGCGCGCCGAAGCCCAGCTCGTCCAGCTCGGCGGCCACCTCGCGCGCCTTGGCTGCGGGCTGGAAGTCCAGCTGGCCCGTCCAGATGCCGACCGTTCCCACGTCCATGCGGGGCGACGCTACCGTGGCACCCGATGGACCCTGCCATCGCTCCCCCGTCCCCGGCAGCGCCGGCCGCCCCCCACCGGGCGCAGGACGACCCTGCTGCCGGCGTGGCCCCCGACCTGCGCGGCGGCGTCCATCGCCATGCGCCGGTCGGCACCGGCATCACGGCGCGCCAGCGCTTGGGGCGCGCCGGCAGCCTCGTCGCCGCGGCGGGCATCACGGCGTACGTCGGCCTCGTCGACCCCTCCTCCGGCGGCGCCTACCCGCTGTGTCCCAGCCGGTCGCTGTTCGGCATCGACTGTCCGGCGTGCGGGGGCCTGCGGGGGACGCACGACCTGCTCCGCGGCGACATCGTGGGCGCCCTCGACCACAACCTGCTGCTGCCGGTCCTGCTGGTCGTGTACGCCGTCGTCATCGGCCTGTGGCTACGTCCCCTGGTCGGACGAGCGGTCAGACCGGTGCACGTGCCCCGCTGGCTCCTCACCACCGGCGCCGTCGTCGCCATCGGCTTCACGGTGCTGCGCAACCTGCCGGTCGGCAGCCTGGAGTTCCTGGCGTCCAGCGCGGAGTGGTGACGCAGGGCCGAGCGTGAGGTCCGGCGGGACGGTCGCGTGCGCAGGCCCGACGACCCATCTCGCTGCCCGGCCCCTCGACCCAACGCCTAGCGCGGCTCCCCGTCCGTGGCGACCGACGGGTCAGGGCCCGGCGGCCCGACAGAGACGCCGCCGAGGTGCGGGCCGGGGTCCGTCCGGCCGAGCAGCCGCAGCGACCCCGCGATCAACGGGCCCGCAGCCAGGGCGAAGCCCACGGTGCCGAGCCCGAGGGCACCGCCGAGCGCCCAGCCCACCCCCAGCGTCGTGGCCTCGATGGCGACCCGCGCCCGCACCAGCGGCACGGAGCGGTCCGTGGCGACGAGCATCACCATCTCCAGCGGACCGACCCCGATGTCGGCCCGCACGATGAGAGCCACGCCCATGCACACGACGGGCACCCCGACCAGGTACATCAACGCCTGGCCGGCCAGGGCGCCCGGCTCGCCGGACACGGCGAGGGTCGCGTCCACCGAGGCGCTCACGCCCACCAGCAGCACCAGGTTGCCCCACCCGGGGAGCCGCCCGAACGGCGCGCACAGCGCGTAGACGGCGATGCTCAAGGCCGCGCCCGCCACCCCGACGGTCACCCCGGCCAGGTCGGACACCGCCGTGGTGAGCACGTCCCACGGCGTGACGCCCAGGTCCGCGCTGATCATCGCGCCCGCACCGATGCCGATCAGCACCCCACCGACCGCCACGAGCGCCAGCGTGCGCACGCCCACGGGGCGACCGGCGACGCGGCGGACCTTCATCCGATCAGTCAACCCACTTCCGGGTCGGAGGCGGCGCCTCCCACTCGGCCAGGGCCTCGATCACACCCGGCGGATCGGTGGCCACCAGCACGAGCCCCCGGTGCTCCGGGCGGATGAACCCCTGGTCGGCGGCCGTGTCGAACAGCTCGACCAGCGGACGGTAGAACCCCGCGACGTCGAGCAGGGCGCACGGCTTCGGCGTCGCGTGGAGGCTCAGCTGGCTCCAGGTGAGCACCTCGCAGAACTCCTCGAAGGTGCCGAAGCCACCGGGCAGCGCCACGAACCCGTCGGAGAGATCGGCCATGAGGGCCTTGCGCTCGTGCATCGTGTCGACGATCCGCAGGTCGTCGAGGCCCGCGTGCGCGACCTCCGCCTCGACCAGCGCCGCGGGGATCACGCCGGTCACCTCGCCGCCCGCCTTCCGGCACGCGTCGGCCAGCGCGCCCATGAGCCCGACGTGGGCGCCGCCGTACACGAGCCCGATGCCGCGGTCGGCCAGCTCCGCGCCGAGAGCACGGGCGGCGTCGACGTAGTCGGGCCGGGCGCCGAGGCTCGACCCGCAGAACACGCACACCCGCCGCAGCTCCATCTGGCAACCCTCCCATGGCCGCCGACCCCCAACCCCGCAATTTCCACAACGGATCTGGTCGCTCCAGCGACCGATCCCGTCGGAGAAATCGGGTCAGTCGAGGCGACGGAGATGCTTGCGGTAGTGGGCGCCCCGCTCGACGTAGCTGAGCATGCCCATGCGGATCATCCTGTCGGGATCGACCGCGTCGGGCCGGATCTTGGCCGGGATGCCGAGCGCCATCGCACGCGACGGCACCTCCACGCCACCGGACACGACCGCGCCGGCGCCCACCAGCGCGCCCGTGCGCACCACCGCATCGTGGAGCACCACCGCGCCGGAGCCGACCAGCGCCCCGTCCTCGATCGTGCACCCCTCGAGGTGCACGAGGTGGCCGACCACGCACTCGTCGCCCACCGTGGTGCCGTGGATCGGCGTGACGTGCAGCACGGAGCCGTCCTGGATCGACGTGCGGGCCCCGATGACGATGGCGGCACCGTCACCCCGGAGCACCGCGCCCGGCCAGATGGAGGCCTCCGCGCCGATGTGCACGTTGCCGATCACCACGGCATCGGGATGCACGTACGCGGTGGGGTCGATCGTCGGCTCGACATCACCGAGGGCGTAGATCGGCATCGCGACGCCCGGCTCAGGACGTGTAGCGGCCGAAGCCGCCCCGGAAGAAGACCAGCGGCCCACCCTCGTGGCCGATCTCGAGGTCGAGCACCCGGCCCACCACGATCCAGTGGTCACCGGCCTCGTGCACGGTCTCGATGCGGCAGTCGATCCAGGCGAGAACGTCGTGCAGCACGGGGGCGCCCGTCCCCGCCGCCGGCCGCCAGCCGATGCCGGCGAACTTGTCGTCGCTCTTGCCGGCGAACACCCGCGCCTGCTCCTCCTGGTCGTCGCCCAGGATGTTCACGCAGTAGTGGCCGGCGGCCTCGATCGCCGGATAGCTCGACGACGACTTGCCGGCGAAGAACGCCACCAGCGGAGGGTCGAGCGACACCGAGGCGAACGAGCCCACGCACATGCCGGCCGGCCCGTCTGGGCCTGCGGCGGTGATGACGGTGACCCCGGTCGGGAAGTGGCCGAGCACCTGGCGGTACCGGGCACTGTCGATCGCGGGCGACGCGGACTGTTCGGCGTTGCTCACCACCAGCACACTATCGAGAGGTGACGGATCGTCAGATATCGGCGGGCTCGGACGTACCAGCCGTGCGGAGGTGACCAGCCGGTCGGAGCCGGTCCGTGCCGGTCAGCCGCCGGTCAGCCGCCGGTCAGCCGCCGAAGGAGAGGGTCAGGCCCTCGGAGGCGGCGACGACCTCGGACAGCGACGTCGACGCCGCCGTGTCCTGCGCCCGGGCGAGCAGTGCGTCGACCGTGCCGTCGTCGTGCGCGGGATCGTGATGGAACAGCGCCAACCGCTTGGCCCCGGCCTCAGCCGCGACGAACACGGCGAAGTCGACGGTGCAGTGGCCCCAGTAGTACTTCTCGGCGAACTCGTCGTTGGTGTACTGCGCGTCGTGGATGACCAGGTCGGCGCCGTCGCACAGCTCGAGGACCGCATCGGTGGCGGCGTGGCTGCCGTCATGCGGCATCTGGTGGTCGGCCAGGTAGGCGACGCTGGCCCCGCCGACGTCTATGCGGTAGCCGTTGTTGGCGCCCACGTGCGGCACAGGCCGCACCCGCACCTTGGCGCCGTCGATCTCGATGTCGCAGTCGGCGGCGTCGTGGAAGGCGATCTGGCCGTAGAGCTGCTCGACGGTGACGGGGAAGAACGGCGGCCGCACGAACTGGTGGAACGCATCGGCCAGCGAACCGCCCTCCTCCTGCGGTGGGCCGTAGATGTCGAGCTGGGCGCCGGGCGCGAGGATCGGGGCGAAGAACGGCAGGCCCTGAACGTGATCCCAGTGCATGTGGGTGACCAGCGCCGACCCACGGAAGGAGCCGTCGGTCGGCATGACCTGACCCAGCTGGCGCAACCCGGTGCCGAGGTCGAGCACGATCGGGTCGTGACCGGGCGCGTCGAGCAGGACACAGGACGTGTTGCCGCCGTACCGGCGGTTCTCGTCGCATGGACAGGGGGTCGAGCCCCGGACACCGAAGAAGGAGACGTTCAGCAAGGCTTCCCCTCTGTGCGCCACGAGCGCTCAAGCGACGTTACCCAAACGTGAACGGCGGAAGCGCAGGGTGTGACCACAATCACCGGTCGTGCCGCACCCGGGGCGGGTACGCCCGTTCAGCTACCTTCCCGCCCATGGCAGACACAGGGGCGGGCGCCGTCACCCAGGGTTCCATCCGGGCCAACGGCCTCGACGTCGGCTACCTCTCCGCCGGTGAGCCCGGCGGCCCGCTGGCCCTGTGCCTGCACGGCTTCCCCGACTCGGCGTGGACATGGCGTCACCTGCTGCCGGCGTTGGCGGACGAGGGCTACCACGCAGTCGCACCCTGGCTGCGGGGATACGCGCCGACCTCCGTGCCCGCGGACGGCCACTACCAGAGCGCCGTGCTCGGCCTGGATGCCTGCGCGCTGCACGCCGCTCTCGGAGGTGGGGACGACGCCGTCCTCATCGGCCACGACTGGGGAGCGCTGGCGGCCTACGCGGCGGTGCACGAGCCCTCCACGACCTGGCGCCGGCTGGTCACGATGGCGGTCCCCCCGCCGGCGACGCTGGCCAGCGCCTTCTTCTCGTACGACCAGCTCCAGCGGTCCTGGTACATGTTCTTCTTCCAGCACCCGCTGGCCGAGATGGCGGTCCCGATGGACGACCTGGCCTTCATCGACCGCCTGTGGGCCGACTGGTCGCCCGGCTACGACGCTGCGGCCGACCTTCCGCACGTCAAGGAGGCCCTGCGCGACCCGGCGAACCTGGCCGCGGCCATCGGCTACTACCGGGCGACGCTGAGCGCTGTCGGCCTGGACGACAGCCCCGAGGTGACGGCGCTGCAGGAGGCCTCGAACGCCGCTCCCCCGCTGCCCACCCTCTACCTGCACGGCCGCACCGACGGTTGCATGGGCGTCGACCTGGCCGGCGAGGCCGGGGCGATCCTCACGCACGAGGGCTCCCGGGTCGAGCTGGTCGACGACGCCGGCCACTTCCTCCACGTCGAGCGCCCCGACGCGGTCAACCGTCTGGTGCTCGACTTCCTCGCCGAGAGCTGAGCGCCCGGCCTGCGTCTGCCGTCAGCATCCCTGCCGCGCAGCCCTGCGGCCCAGCTGCACCGTGACCTGCATGCCACGGCCCTGCATCCAACTGACCGCCCGCGTGTCAGCTGAGGCCACCCAACTGGCGGACCTTGGCCACCACCGCGTCGAACCGGGCACGGGGCAGCGCCGCGCCCTCGCGGCGCACGTCGGCGGCGGCGTAGCGCAGCACCCGGTCGGCGTTGGCGAAGCTCGGTCGCTGCTCGCGGTCCCACCCGCCGGTGCCGACCTCGATCCACTCGTCGGCGTCGCGCTTGCGCGACGGGTCCTTGCTGCTCAGCGGTACGGCGAGCAGCTTCCCGGCGGGGCCGCCGTCGTAGCCGATGACGAGGACCGGCCGGTCCTTGCCCTGGTTCGGGTCGTCCTCGTAGGGCACCCACGCCCACACGACCTCGCCGGGGTCGGGATCGCCGTCCCGGTCGGGCGCGTACTGGATGTGCGCGCCCCCGTCCGCCGGCCCCGGCACCGTGGAGCGTCCCGGCGTGGTCCGACGGCGCACGGCGCGGGCGATCGAGGACAACAGGCGAGCCATGCGACGCACGCTACGTTCCGCCGCCCGGCGGAGCAGGCTCCGCCGGAGACGCCGGGCGGCGAAGCCGGCGCTGGGCGGCCGGCGGCCGGGGCGGCACCGGGTTGGCTGGCGGACGCGGATCGGACGGCCGCAGGGTCGGCCGGCGATCGGACTGGGACTGCCGGCGGCGGCCGGGCTGGTCGGGCCGCCAGGCCGGGGGCCGGGGGTCAGGGGAGGCGGAGGGTGTCGCCGTCGGTCGTGGCCAGGCCGTCCGCCAGCATGCCGACGACGACGCGGTCGGCTCGCGTCGGGTCGTCGGGCCAGCCCATGACCGCCGCGGCGTCCGCCGTCGCGACGGGTCCGTGGCACAAAGCCTCGACGAGGCGGCCGCGTCCCTGGCGGTCGGAGCCCTCGAACCGGGGCTGCCCGGTGCTCACGCCCGCGGACCCGTCGGCCGGGTCCGGCGGCGTCAGCCCGGCGGCCGCCCAGGAGCACCAGCGCCGCACCGGGCAGGCCGGGCAGTCGGGGCGCCGGCGCCGGCAGACGGTGCCGCCGAGCTCCATCACGGCCTGGTTCCACACCCACGCCGGCATCGGACCTGCGACTGCCGTGCCCCCGCCCGCCCCGTTGGCACCACCGGGCGAGCGCGGCGGCGCGCCGGCGTCCAGATCCCGATCGGCTCCCGCGCCCTCCGCCGTCCGAACGACGGCGCCGGCATCCCGATCCCGGTTGGCCACCCCGCCCGCTGCCGCCCCGGCAAGAGCACCAGCGACCCGACCCCCGTCCCCGTCCCGGTTGGCCACCCCGTCCTCCGCCGTCCGGACGAGGGCGTCGGCGCGGGCCTGGGCATCGCGGGCGCTCAGCGAGCGGTGGTCCCAGCGGGCGAGGACGCGGCCGACGTTGGTGTCGACCACGCCCACGGGTCGCTCGAACGCGAACGCCAGCACGGCTCGGGCCGTGTACGGGCCTACCCCGGGCAGAGCCAGCAGCGCAGCGAGGTCGTCGGGCAGCGTCCCCCGGTGGCGCTCGACGACGGCCACGGCGCACCGGTGCAGGTTGACCGCGCGCCGGTTGTAGCCGAGCCCGGACCACAGCCGCACCACGTCGCCCACCGGCGCAGCCGCGCAGGCGGTCGGCGTCGGGAATCGGGCCAGGAAGGCGTGCCAGTACGGGATCACGCGGTCGACGCCCGTCTGCTGGGCCATCACCTCGGAGACGAGGATCGCCCACGGATCCCGCGTCGCCCGCCACGGGAGGTCCCGCAGGTACCGGGCACCCCAGGCCAGGAGCGCCTCGGCCCGGCCTGCGTCCACGGTCGGCTCTAGGCCAGCCGCTGGCACAGGTGCAGGCTGCACGGTCGTTCGTAGGTCAGCTCGGTGTGTCCGGCCACGTCGGGATGATCCGCGAGCAGCGCAGCCACCGCGTCGAGCACCCGCTTCCGCGCGGCAGGGTCGAGCGAGATGACGTAGCTGCGGGAGACGCTGTCGCTCACGACCTGCTCGGCGGTGGTGGCGACCTCGACCTCCGTCTCGGTCCTCGTCCGCGGCCCGAACCGAGGATCGGCGTCGAGCACTGCGCTCCAGCCGTTGCCCGGGTAGGACGCCGAGTACCCCGTCAGCCGATGACGCAGGTCCCACAGGTCGCGCGCCCAGCCGGTGGTCGGC
>DASUQS010000281.1:0-3926 GCA_036280455.1 Acidimicrobiales bacterium | reverse complement strand
GCACCCCGTCATCGGCGGGATGGCGCCGCCCCAGGGCTCACGCACGTACGTCGGGCAGTAGAAGACTCCGCTGATCGTGATGTCGCGCAGTGCGTCGGCGACGGCCGGCACGGTCCCTACGTCGGTGGCCACGCGACCATCCTGACCTGGCGGGCACGCAACCGCCACGGATCTGGACGATCGGCACACGATGGCGGACGGATCGCCATGGAAACGCCTGGCACGAGCCTCGATGGTGGACGCATGACAACGACCACCACACCGGCCACCACATCGGCAAGCCCCACAGCCACGACGACAGCCCCCGACGCCGGGCCCGGCGTCTTCCATCCGGATGCGGCCACGGTCCGCCGGGCGGTCGAGCGCCGCTCGGTCGCCACCCTCGCCACGGTCTCGGGTGCCGGCCGGCCGCACGCGGCGACGGTGCTGTACCAGTGCGTCGACGACGCCCTGTTCGTCAGCACCCACGAGACGAGCCGCAAGGCGCGCAACATCGCCGACAACGGCTCCGCCGCGGTGGCCATCGCCGTGCGGCGACTGCCCGTCGGTCCGCCGGCGAGCATCCAGTTCCAGGCGACCGCGACCGTCCTCGCCAACGACGACCCCGAGATCGTCCGCCTCGCGGCCGCCGGCCGGCTCGACAAGGTCACCGGCCACGGCGAGCTCGACCTCGACGGCGGGTGCTTCCTGCGCATCGCCCTGCCCGCCCGCGCCATCACCTATGCGCTGGGCATGTCGCTGTGGCAGGTCCTCCGCAACCCGCTCGACGTCGCCGGGGAGGTCGACCTGCGCACCGGGCGGGCGACGAACGGGGCGGGGTGACGGCCGCCACGCTGCTAGAACCACCGCACGGCGGGCCCGGCCGGTGAGCGGGCGGCGCCGACGGACGACGAGGGGAGCGTGGCGCATGGGGGACGAGCGGATGCGGCTCGAGATCGAGGGCCCGATCGCCACGATCACGAACGACAACCCGGCCAAGCACAACGCCTTCGACGACGCGATGGACCTGGCGCTGTTCGACATCCTGGGCGAGCTGAAGGCCCGGGGGGACGTCCGGGCGGTGATCTGGCGGGCCGAGGGGAAGTCGTTCTCGTCCGGTCGGGACGTCGCCGCCATCGGTGGCGGGCAGGTGGAGCTGTCGCACCACGAGCTGATGACGCGGGGGCACCGCGGCATCCTGCAGATCCTCGACATCGAGGCCCCGATCATCGTCGCCATGAAGGGCTGGTCGATCGGTGCGTCGTTCCAGCGGGCGCTGATCTGCGACATCCGCATCGCGGCGGAGGGCGCCCGCATGATGCTCCCGGAGACCACCTACGGCGTCATCCCCGACACCGGCGGCATCGGGCGCCTCTACCAGATGTGCGGGCACGGGGTCGTCACCGACATGGTGCTGACCGGCCGGGCGATGGACGCCGAGGAGGCGCTCCGGCACGGCGTCGTGTCGCGGGTGGTCCCGCCCGACGACCTGGACGCCACCGCCCGGGACATGGCGGAGAAGATCGCCGCCGCGCCGGCGGTCACGATCAAGATGGCCCGCCGGGTGGTCAAGCACCTGTCGGAGCCGACCCTGCGGTCGTCGATGGACGACGAGCTCGTCTACCAGACCTTCGTCAGCCGGTCCGACGACATGGCGGAGATGCGCGCCGCCAGGGCCGAGGACCGCCCGCCCACCTACACCGGGAGCTAGTGCCTTGTCCACGAACGTTTGCGCCCTGCCACGCCGGCCAGATCCGCCGCTCGCGGCGTCCTCGTCGTCGCCGCATCTCTGGATGCGCCTTCCTCCTGCGTCCTTGCGAGCGACGGATCTGACTCGCCGTGGACAGAGCGAACGCTCATGGACAAGGCACTTGCCCACGTGGCCGACCTGATCGGACTGCCCGAACCGCCCGATGCCGGCGCGAGCGCCCTGCCGCCCGGCACGTTCGCGGGCACCACCGTGTTCGTGACCGGCGGCGGCACCGGGCTCGGCAAGGCGACAGCCGCCGAGTTCGCCCGCCTCGGTGCCGACATCGTGGTGGCGAGCCGCAAGCCGGAGCACCTCGCCGCCGGCGCCGAGGCCCTCGGCGCGTTCGGCACGCGGGTCGTCACCGTCGCGTGCGACATCCGCGACCCCGAGCAGGTCGCCGCCGCGTTCGACGCCGCCGAGGAGCAGGTGGGCCTGCCCGGCGTGCTCGTCAACAACGCCGCGGCCAACTTCCCGGTGCCCGCCGAGGACATGTCGCCCAACGCCTGGCGCACCGTCGTCGACATCACCCTCAACGGCACGTTCTTCTGCGCCCGCGAGTTCGCGCGCCGCCACCTGGCCGCCGGCACGCCCGGGTCGATCGTCAACATCGGTGCGTCGTACGCGTGGACCGGCGGCCCCGGCTTCGCCCACAGCGCGGCGGCCAAGGCCGGGGTGAAGAACATGGTGGAGACCCTCGCCGTCGAGTGGGGCCCGTACGGGATCCAGGTGAACGGGCTGGTCCCGGGCCTGTTCCCGCACGAGGACATGACCGCCGACATCACGGGCAACCTCGACCGCACCCACGAGAAGGACCGCGTGCAGCCGGCGCTGCGGGTCGGTCGCCTCCGCGAGCTGGGCTGGGCGGCCACGTTCCTCGCGTCGCCGTACGCCCGCTTCGTCTCCGGGCACACGCTCGTCGTCGACGGCGCCAACTGGCAGCGGCGGAGCCTCACCAACCCCGAGGTCGTCCCTGTCCGCGACCAGATGAACAAGCCCCCGTTCGCCCTCTGAGAGCGGGGACCCACGGCCGCCTGGTTGATACCCGGCGGGGTACCCAATACCCTATGGGGTATGCGATTCGAGCAGTACTACCTGGAATGCCTGTCCCACGCCTCCTACCTGATCGGTGACGAGAGCTCCGGCCTGGCTGTGGTGGTCGATCCCCAGCGCGACGTCGCCGGCTACGTGGCCGACGCCGAGGCGGCCGGCCTGCGCATCGCGTACGTGGTCGAGACCCACTTCCACGCCGACTTCCTCTCCGGTCACCTCGAGCTGGCGGCCGCCACCGGCGCCGAGATCGTGTTCGGCGAGGCCGCCAAGCCCGAGTTCCCGGCGCGCCTCGTGACCGACGGCGAGCGGATCTCGCTCGGCGAGGTCGTCCTCGAGTTCCGGGCCACCCCCGGGCACACACCCGAGTCGATCTCGGTGGTCGTGTGGGAGCACGCCGACGACGACGAGCCATGGGGGGTGCTCACGGGCGACACGCTTTTCATCGGCGACGTCGGCCGGCCCGACCTGCTGGCCTCGATCGGGTTCACCGCCGGCGAGCTCGGCTCGATGCTCTACGACTCGCTGCGCGAGAAGCTCCTCCCGCTGCCCGACGCCACCCGGGTGTGGCCGGCCCACGGGGCCGGGTCGGCGTGCGGCAAGAACCTGTCGACCGAGACGATGTCGACGATCGGCGAGCAGCGCCTCACCAACTACGCCTTCCAGGACATGACCCGCGAGCGGTTCGTGGACATCGTCACCGAGGGCCAGCCGGTGGCGCCCGAGTACTTCCTGCACGACGCCGTCCTCAACCGCAAGTCCCGCGAGCTGCTCGACGACGCGCGGCCGCAGCCCATGGACCTCCGCACCGTGGAGGCCGCCCGCGAGCGGGGCGCGGTGCTGCTCGACGTGCGCGACCCGGACGGGTTCGCCGCCGGCCACCTCGCCGGCGCCGTGAACGTCGGCCTCGACGGCCGGTTCGCCGAGTACGCCGGCGACGTGCTGCGGGCCGGTCAGGAGGTCGTGGTGGCCACCGACCCCGGTCGGGAGCGGGAGGCGCGGACGCGACTCGCCCGCATCGGGTTCGACCGCGTGGTGGGCGCCGTCGCCGTCGAGGAGGCACTGGTCGAGCGGCCCGACCTGGCCGAGCGCAGCACGCGGCTGGCTGCCATGGACGTGGCCGCGTGGCGCGACACCGAGCCGGCGCTGC
>DASUQS010000280.1:0-12965 GCA_036280455.1 Acidimicrobiales bacterium | reverse complement strand
ACGTCGGACTCCTCGGCCTCGGCCTCGGCGAGGGCGGCGGCCGCGGCCTCCGCCTCCGCCGCGACCTGGTCGGCTGCGGCCTCGGCCTCGGCCTCGGCGCGGGCCGCGGCGGCGATCTCGTCGGACTCGCCGCCGCCGTCGGACAGCGCGCCCCCGAGGGGCGTCGTTGCCGGGGTGCGCACGTGCAGCGTCCGGAACATGTCGGTGGTCCGTGTGGCGTCCGTCGGCGCGGCGGGCAGCGAGCCCCCAGCGTCGTCCACGTCGTCGAGGAGCGCCTCGTGGGCCTCGGACGCCGCCTCGAGGTCGGCGACGGCGGTGGCCCGTGCCGCGTCGGCGGCGGTCGCCTCCTCGGCGAGGGTGATGACGGCGTCGTCGAAGGCCCGGAGCGAGGCGGCGAGCTCCTCGCCCTGCGCTGTCTCCGGATCGGCCACGGCCGGCAGGGCGGTGGTGGCGGAGTCGGTCTCGGGCCCGTGCTGCCCCGTCAGGCTGCGCACGGGTCCCGCGCCGAGCAGGCTCGCCACCGCGGTCAACACCGCGGCGACGCGCGCGCCGCGAAGGGTGGTTGGCATGGCTGCTGTCCCCAGTCAGTCCGCTCGCACCTCCCCCCAGCGGGGAGGTCCGTCACGAAACTGTAAAGGGGGAGCGTTCAGATTTCACGCTCTGTGACCAATCTGACGTTTGAAGCACAGAGTGTGGTTGATGCGAGACGAGGCGGGGACGGCCTACTCCGCCGGCGCGAACGTCAGCGTGTCGGTGATCTGCTGCGCCAGCTGCTCGTGGATCGCTGCGTCGTCCGAGGTCACCGTCACCGACCACACGAAGCCGTCCGGGCCGAGGACCAGGGTCTCCGTACCCTGGGCCACCTCCTCGCCCGCACCGACCTCGAACTGCAGCCGCACCGTCGGGTGCTCGGTCCCCGCCACGGCCTCGACCTGGGCATCGGCACGACCGGCCTCGGCGGCCAGGTCGGCCGCGTACGCCTCCAGACCGGCCAGGTCGGCGACCTCGGGCTGGGGGGAGGCCCGTAGCGTCAGGTCGCTCACCTGGCCCGCATCGTCCGCGCCCGCCGCGTACAGCACCCCGGCCACGCCGGCCGCGGCCTGGGCGTTCTCCGCGAACCCGGGCACCAGCGGGTCCGCCTGTGCCAGCGTGCCGAGGCCCTCGGGCGAGAGGAGGACCGACTCCCAGCCCGGCGGGACCGCCACGCCGACGCGGAGCGCCGGAACCGGGATCTCCTGCCAGCCGTCGGGCGCTTCGACCTCGATGCCACCGGTGAAGATCGTGGTCGAGCTGGTCTGGGGCACGTCGTCGGTGGCCGCGGTGTCGTCCTCCGCGGCGGCGGTGTCGTCTCCCGCATCGCCACCGTCGTCCCCGCTCGGCCACGCGAGCAGCAGGACCGCCACGACCGACAGCAGGACCGCAGCCACGAGGGCGAGGCGCGCCCGCACGGGCAGGGCCCGCACCCGGCGGACCAGCGCCCTCCCGCGCCCTAGAGCCATGTGCGGGTCAACTCGTCGCGCCGGTCGTTCCACTCCTCGACCGTGAGCGCGTAGCGGACGTGGTCCTCCCACGCGCCGTTGATCTCGAGGTAGCGCTGGGCGATGCCCTCGTCGCGCAGCTTGAGCTTCTCGACCACGCGGCGACTCCGGTGATTGCGGGGGATGATCGACACCTGGATGCGGTGCAGGTGCACCTGCTCGAACGCGAACCGGGCCACCAGCACCAGCGCCTCGGGCATGTAGCCGTGGCCGGCGTGCGCCTGGTCGATCCAGTAGCCGACGTACGCCGACTGGAACGGCCCCCGCTGCACGCTCGACAGGTTGATCTCGCCGCAGAACTGCTCGCGCGACCGGCGCCGCGCCCCCTCGGCCCGCACGAACATGCCGAAGCCGAAACCGGTGCCGAGCTGGCGCTCGCGCTCCCGGGCGCTGCACCGCATCGCGAACGCCTCGGCCGACTCGACCACGTCGGGGAGGTTGGGGTTGCGGGCGGGCTCCCACGGGGTCAGCCACGCGTCGTTGCGGCGTCGCACCTCCTGCCACGCCTTGAAGTCGGTCGGGATCAGCGAGCGGAGCGTCACCCGGCGTCCGGCCAGCGACGTCATCGCTCGCCCACCATCTCGGCGAGGGCCCCGAGGAGCAGCGTCACGTTGCGCTGACGGGCGGTGTGGCCCATGCAGCCGATCCGCCACACACGACCGGCGAACTCGCCGAGCCCGCCGCCCACCTCGATGCCGTAGCGGCCGAGCAGCGTGGCCCGGGCCTCGGCGTCGTCGAGCGAGTCCGGCACCCACACCGTCGTCAGCTCGGGCAGGCGGTGCCCCTCCGCAGCGAACAGCTCGAACCCGAGGTCGACCAGGCCACGCTGGAGTCGGTCGCCGCACTCGGCGTGCCGGGCGATCGCCGCGTCCAGGCCCTCGTCGAGGACGGCACCCAGCCCGGCGTGCAGCGACATGATCATCGAGACGGGCGCGGTGTGGTGATACGTGCGGGCGCCGGTGGCCGGGCCGGTGTACCGCCCGATCATCCGCAGGTCGAGGTACCAGCTCGGGCTGCGCTCGACCAGGCGTTCCCGGGCCCGCTCGCTGACCGTCAGCGGCGCCAGCCCGGGTGCGACGCCCAGGCACTTCTGCGTGCCGGCGTAGGCCACGTCGACACCCCACCCGTCGATGTCGACCTCGATGCCGCCCACGCTCGTGACGCAGTCGACGAGCAGGAGGGCGTCGCCCTTCCCCTCGCCCAGCGGCGCGATGTCGGAACGGACACCGGTGGACGTCTCCGCGTGGACCACGGCGATGAGGCGCGGCGACGAGTGGGCGGCGAGCAGGCGCTCGGGATCGATCGGCTGACCCCACGGCGCCTCGACCGCGACGACCTCGGCCCCGCAGCGGGCGGCCACGTCGCACATGCGGGCACCGAACACGCCGTTGACCCCGATGACGACCGGATCACCCGGCCGCACCAGGTTGACGAACGCGGCCTCCATCCCGGCCGAACCGGTGCCCGAGACCGGAAGCGTCATCGGGTTGGTCGTGCGGAAGACGGTGCGCAGACGGTCGCAGGTCTCGTCGAGGAGGGCGACGAACTCCGGATCGAGGTGCCCCAGCATCGGGCGCGCCAGGGCCTCGACGGCCTCCGGGTAGGGGTTGCAGGGGCCGGGTCCCATCAGGACCCGGTCGGTGAGCGGCATGCGGCTCCTGACGGTAGCGACGCGGATCGAGGCCGGCCTACTCGACGAGGCTGAGTGCGAGCCCGTCGAGGATGTCGGCCTCGGAGACGATGATCTCCTCCAGCCCGAACCGCCGGAAGACGGCCACGAGGACGCAGCACCCACCGACGATGACGTCCGCACGCGCCGCCTCGAGCCCGGGGTTGTGCACCCGGTCGGCGAGCGATTCCGTCGCCAGTGTGCGGAACACGTCCTCGGTCGCCTCACGGGTGAGGCGGAAGTGGTGGATGCGGTCCCGGTCGTAGGTCTCGAGGCCGATCTCGACCGCCGCCACCGTGGTGATCGTGCCCGCCAGGCCCACCACGGTGCGGGCCTCGGCGGCGGCCGGCATCTCGCGCACGACGTCGTCCAGGTAGGCGTCCGCCAGGCTGATGCAGGCGGTCAGCTCCTCGGGCAGCGGCGGATCGTGGTCGAGGAACTTCTCCGTCAGGCGCACGCACCCGATGTCGACCGACATGACGCCCTCGACCGCGGTGGTGCCGACGATGAACTCGGTCGAGCCACCGCCGATGTCGACGACGAGGAACGGCCCCCGCGCCCCGTCCAGGTCGCCCGTGGCCCCGAGGAACGACAGCCGCCCCTCCTCCTCGCCGCTCAGCAGCTCGGGCCGCACGCCGATCACGTGCTCGACCGCGTCGAAGAACTCGTCGCGGTTGGCGGCGTCGCGGGCGGCGGAGGTGGCGGCGGCGCGCACCCGCTCGACCCCGTGGCTGTCGAGCACCGCGCGGTAGTCGCGCAGGGTGGTGAGCGTGCGCTCGACGGCCTCGTCGGCGAGCCGGCCGGCGGCACCCAAGCCCTGGCCGAGGCGGGTGATCGTCATGCGGCGGTCGAGGATGTCGAGACCGCGGCCCGCGGGATGGCCGACCAGAACACGGGTCGAGTTGGTGCCCATGTCGATCGACGCGATCGGTGCCGTCATCCCGGGCAAGCTATCGGCGCTCGTCGTCATCGTCAGGTTCCCCGGCGCGACCCGGTGCCGCCTCTGGCGGCGGCGCGTTCGGAGGGGGTGCCTCCGGACCGACGCGCTCGTCGACCCAACGGCCGACGGGGTCGTCGCCGCCGGCCAGGAACCAGGCGTAGTGCGCGTGGAGGCACTTGACCCCCTGGCGCGTGCCCGCGACCCCGCCGAAGGGCCGCGGTCCCGCGTGGTCGGCGGGCAGGGCCGCCTCGCGCTCCTCCGCGTACCGGGCGTGGGCGCCGGCGAGCTCGTCGGCGTCGACCTCGGCCTCGGCCCGATCGACGCCGCCGGCGCTCTCGAGCCGGGACACCCAGGTGCGCTCGGGCTCGCCGACCAGCCAGTACCGGGTGGGCATGGGGGTGCCGTCGTCCAGCAGGGGCGCGTTGCGGATGACGAGCGGCGACCCGTCGGCATGCCGCACCACGACCTCGTAGTCGCCCTGCGGTCGCCGGCCGAGCAGGCGCTCGACCTCGGCGGCGTCGGCAGGATCGGCTGCGACCCGCCCCGGGGCGTCGCTGCGCGTGCGGCCCGGGCGCGGGACGTCGCCGTGCGAACGGCCGGGCCCGGGGACAGGATCGCCGGTCACGCCGACTCGACGGACCACGGCACCCGGTGCACCCGCCAGGGCGTGGACAGCCCCTTGAGCTCGACCTCGGCGGCGGGCCCGAAGGTGAGGTCGCCGCCCGACACCGTGAGGTCGCGGGTCAACGCCGACACCACGATCTCGTCCGGATCGGCCTCGGCGGCCAGGCGGGCCGCCACCACGACGTTCTGGCCGAACACGTCGCCGTCGACGTCGACGATCTCGCCCGTGTGCAACCCGATGCGCACGGCGACCGGCGTGTCGGGGTGATCGTCGCGATACCGGGCCAGCGCCCGCTGCACCTCGATCGCCGCGAGGATGGCCCGCCGCGCGCTCGGGAACACGACGAGGAAGCCGTCCCCCTGGGCCTTGACCTCGGTGCCCCCGTGCCCCGCCACCTGCTCGCGCACGAGGGCGTTGTGGGCGCCGAGCACGTCCATCCACCGGCGGTCGCCCAGCCGCTCGGCGAGCGCGGTCGATGCCGCGATGTCGGTGACCATCATGGTCAGGGTGCCACTCGGTGACGGTGTCGGACCGCCGATGACGGTGTGCGGCGAGGCTCCGTTGCTCCCGGAGCGATCCGCCGAGAGGCGATCCGCCGGGACGCCGTCGGGCGCGCCCGCACCCTCGTGGCCGGCGCCGGGCCCGTCGCCGTCCTGCCCGGTGCGGGTGGACGGCGGCGGGGTCGCACCCGGGGCGTCCTGCGGTCGATCGTCGGGCCAGGGGTCGGATCGCCCGCGTGCATGCCCGCTGCGCCGGCGTCTCCGCACCGGAACCCCGGACGGCGGGGTCAGCACTCTCGGCAGGGCGGCCGCCACGTCGTCGAGCACGTGCTGGGGCAGCTCCAGCGGGTTCGGCGGCCGCTCGTGCCGGCGGTCGTCGGTGGCGCCCGCGCCGGGCGGGGCCCCGCGTTCGTCGGTGGCGCCCGGGCGGGGAACGGTCCGGCGCTCGGCGGCCGCTCGTCGGGCCGCCTCGACGCGGGCCACGGTGTCGGCGTGACCAGTGCGGACGTGGACGCCACCCCACAGCCCGCGGGCGTGCACCCGCACCAGCGGCGAACCCGCCGGGGGCGGGTCGTCGGCCGGCGTGGAATCGTGGGAACCGCCCATGAGGACCATGCCGTCCAGCTCGACCCGGGTGCCCGGATCGACGACGACGGTGACGCCGCCCATGATCGCCCAGGCCGTGATGTCGACCACGGGGGTGGCCACGTCGGCCTTGCGCAGATCGATCTTGACCCCGCCCCAGAAGGCGACGGCGGAGACCGTCGGCGCGGGGCGCCACCGCCCTCGGGCCTTCGAGGTGCTCATGACGGCGACGAAGCGACGGCGAGCCGGTCGGCCGTCGACCGGCGCATCCGGGTGGCCCGGTGCACGCGGCAAGGCGGGTGACCCCGCACCCGTCTGTCGAACGGCGTCGGACGGCCCCGGAACTGCGGCGAACGGTCCCGCGAGCGGGGCGGCGCCGGCGGGGGCGCCGGGCTCCGGCACCAGGCCGGGCGGCAGGTCCTCCGCCACGGCCTCGAGCTCGCGATAGGTCTGAGCGGCATAGACCTTGCCGGCGAGATCGGAGAACTCGTCGAGGGTCAGGCGGCCCGCGCCGGTGTGCACGCGCAGCATGTCGATCGCCTGCTGGCGCTCGTCATCGCCGATGCGGTGATCCCCCCGGTCGACCATGACGGCAGTCTCGCGCCCCTGCGTCGGCCCGGTGGCACGGCTGGCGCTCGGGGGCAGTGGCATCTGCCACACGGTCGACGCGTTTCGCCCCCGCCGCATCGCGGGTAGCCGCGTGATGAAAGGACGCACGAGACATCCGTCACGCGGCTCGCCTGCCTACCTACTGGTAGGTAGGCTGCCACTCGTGCACAGCGACATGATGGACGCCGCAAACCTCCTCACAGAGCTCGAGCCCGTCACGGCTCGCCTCCTCGAGCGCCACATGGCGCAGGCGAAGGAGTGGTTCCCGCACACCCTGGTGCCCTACAGCCAGGGCCAGGACTTCGAGCCCGACTACGAGTGGCAACCCGAGGACACCCACCTGTCGGACGAGGTGCGCTCCAGCCTGTTCGTCAACCTCCTCACCGAGGACAACCTGCCCTACTACTTCCGCACCATCGAGGCGATGTTCGGCCGTGACTCGGCCTGGGGCGAGTGGAGCCGCCGGTGGACCGCCGAGGAGGGCCGGCACTCGATCGTGCTGCGCGACTACCTGACGGTGACCCGGGCGCTCGACCCGGTCGCGCTCGAGCGGGCCCGCATGGCCCAGGTGAGCTGCGGCGAGGTCCCCGAGCCCACCACCCCGCAGGACGGCCTCGTCTACGTCGCCCTGCAGGAGCTCGCCACGCGCATCGCCCACCACAACACCGGCAAGGTCGTCGACGACCCTGTGGGCTACGACATCATGAAGCGCGTGGCCTCCGACGAGAACCGCCACCACCTCTTCTACCGCGACCTGGCGTCCGCCGCCCTCGAGATCGACCCGTCGGGCATGGTCATCGCCATCGAGCGCCAGGTCCGAGAGTTCGAGATGCCCGGCACCGGCATCATCGACTTCGAGGCCCACGCCCGCGCCATCGCCAAGGCCGGCATCTACGACTTCCAGATCCACCACGACCAGATCCTCCTGCCGGTCGTGATGCGCCACTGGGGCGTCGAGGACCTCACGGGTCTGACCGACGCCGGCGAGCAGGCCCGGGATTCCCTGGTCAAGCGCATCGCCCGCATCGGCAAGGCCGGCCGCCGCCTCGCCCGCCGCCGGGCCGAGGCCGAGGGCGGGTCGGCCGTGGACAGCGCCGACGCCGACAGCGGCGCAGAGCGCGTCCCCGCTTCGGTCTGACCGGGTGCCCGGGAGGCCGGGCGGGTTGCCCTCCCGGGCACCCGCTCGACGCCGTGACCGCAACCGGTGCGGTGAGATCGGCCGACGGGCCGGGGCGTCGACGTCGTGCCCGAGGGCGGATCAGCCGCCGGGCTGCGTCGTCGACGTCGTGCCGGAGGGCGGCGCCGTCGGATCGGGCGCCGGATAGATGCCGTAGGACTCCTCGCCGGGCAGGACGAACCCCATCTCCCGCGCCTCCTCCTCGATGCGCTCGTCGGTGCTGAGGTCGCGCTTCTCGCTGGCCAGCAGCTCGTTCTCGCGCTCGAAGACCTCGAGCCGCTCCCGCGCCCGGTCGGTCGCCGCCCGCTGATCGATCCAGGTGCGCACCGGGAACACGCCGTAGATCACGAAGGCCACGACCGCGACCGCGGCCAGGCGCACGCTCGTCCGGCGCAGCCGGGCGGCCCGGCGCTGACGGGCCTCCTCGTCACCGGGCACGAGCCGGTCGAAGTTGAGCCCCGCCACGACGTCGATCGCGCGCCGCCTGCGGGCGCCGTCCGGCGCGCCAGGGCCCCGGCGGCCACGCGTGCGACGCCGACCGTCGCCGGAGTCGTCGGGCGTGGAGGCGGTGCCGCCGACGGTGCGCAGCGCCGGGCGGGATGTCGAGGCCGCTGCCATCTCCTCCCGGCCGCGCTCGTCCTGGCCGCGCTCGTCCCGATCGCGATCCGTCCGGCCGCGCTTCGCCGGGCGCGGCGGCAGCGGCGAGGCGGGCACCGCGACGCGCCGAGCCGGCCGCAGTGCGGCGCGCCCGTCGGCGTCCGGGGTGAGGGTCGCCCGGTGCAGCACGGCGCCGGGCGCACCGGGGATGCGCCGCGGGCGCACGCGCGGCCGGCGCTTGTCGCCGCCGTCGCCCACGACCGACCCGTCCGGCCGCCGGACCACCACGGCCGGGGTGGTCCAGGCGCCGTGCACGCGCGGCGTGTCCTCGGCCGTGCCTGCCGCTCCGGGTCGATCCTGCCCGGTCGGCTCCGATCGTGGGCCCGCCGCCCGGGCCCGATCGATCGCGTCGTCATCGCCGTCCCGCCGCCGGCGCTCCGTCATCGCAAACTGCTCCTCATGTGGTTCCTCCGCCGGCGCGGGCGATCGCCGATCGCCCGCGGAACGCCGCCTGCTCACCGAGGTCGTCCTCGATGCGCAGCAGCTGGTTGTACTTCGCCACGCGGTCGCTCCGCGCCGGTGCGCCCGTCTTGATCTGCCCGCAGTTGGTGGCCACGGCCAGGTCCGCGATCGTCGTGTCCTCGGTCTCGCCGGACCGGTGCGACATCACGCTCGTGTAGGACGAGGCGGCCGCCAGCGACACCGCGTCGAGGGTCTCGGTGAGCGTGCCGATCTGGTTGACCTTCACCAGGATGCTGTTGGCCACCCCGGCCTCGATGCCCCGCTGCAGGCGCTCGACGTTGGTGACGAACAGGTCGTCGCCGACGAGCTGGACGCGGTCGCCGACGCTCGCGGTGAGCTCGGCCCAGCCGTCCCAGTCCTCCTCGCCGCAGCCGTCCTCGATCGACACGATCGGATACTTCCCACTGAGCTCGGCCAGTAGACCCACCATCTCGGCGGGGTCGAGCTCGCGGCCCTCGCCCGCCAGCGTGTAGCGGCCGTCGGCGAAGAACTCGGTGGAGGCGACGTCGAGCGCGAGCGCGACGTCGTCGCCGGGGGTGAGCCCGGCCTTCTCGATCGCTTCCACGAGGAGCTGCAGGGCCTCCTCGTTCGAGCCGAGGTTCGGCGCGAAGCCGCCCTCGTCGCCGATGGCGGTGGCCAGGCCGCGGTCGTGGAGGACGCCCTTGAGCACGTGGTACGTCTCGACGCCCCAGCGCAGCGCCTCGCGGAAGCTGGCCGCGCCGACCGGCATGATCATGAACTCCTGGAAGTCCACGTTGTTGTCGGCGTGGGCGCCGCCGTTGAGCACGTTGAGCATCGGCACGGGCAGCACGTGCGCGTTGGTGCCGCCCACGTAGCGGTAGAGCGGCAGGCCCAGCTCGTCGGCCGCCGCCTTGGCCACCGCCAGCGACACGCCGAGGATCGCGTTGGCGCCCAGGCGCGCCTTGTTGTCGGTGCCGTCGAGGTCGAGCATCTGGCGGTCGACCTCGCGCTGCTCCGTCGCGTCGAAGCCCAGGAGCGCCTCGCGGATCTCCGCGTTGACGTGGTCGACCGCGGTCTCGACGCCCTTGCCGGCGTAGCGATCGCCGCCGTCGCGGAGCTCCACCGCCTCGAACTGCCCCGTGGACGCGCCGGACGGGACGATGGCGCGCCCCTCTGCGCCGGAGGCGAGGAAGACCTCGACCTCGACGGTCGGGTTGCCCCGGGAATCGATGACCTCACGGCCGACGACATGTTCGATGCTGGACATCGCTGCTGTTGCTCCTGTTGCAAGTGTTGTTCACGTTACTTGTGGGTGTGGCCTCGGGCGGGTTCATCTGCCCGAATATCTTGCGCTGTGCGTTGGCACGACCGTCCACCGTTACCGCCCGCGGCGGTCGGCCGGGCCGCCGCGTGGTTTCTCAGCCGTCGCCCGCTCGTCGCGGGTCGTTGCCTTCCGGCCCGGCCGGGGCCTCCGCTGCTTCCCCGGCCCGGTAGCGGTCGCGGACATGCTCGGCGGCGATGCGCAGCTCGGTCTCGGCGTCGTCCCCGGCGGAACGCGCGGCGTCGACCACCTCGAGCAGCCGCCGGCCGATGTCGCTGACGTCCGGATCGCCGGCCACCAGCTCCCGCCAGTCGACGCCCTGCGACGCCGCCTTCTTCTGGATCTTGGAGGCGTACAGCAGCGCGGGCAGGGCGTCGGGGATGCCGTCCATCACGCTGGCCCGGCCCTTCTCGGTCTTCTTGAGCTGCTCCCACCCGGCGGCGACCTCCTCCGCGCTGCCCGCGATGGCCCCGGCGAAGACGTGCGGGTGCCGGCCGATCAGCTTGGTGGCGATGCCCCGGGCGACGTCCGCCAGCGTGAAGTGGCCCTCCTCGGCGGCGAGCACCGAGTGGAACACGACCTGGAACAGCAGGTCGCCCAGTTCCTCCTCGAGGTGGTCGAAGCCCTCGCCCGCCTCGACGTCGAGGTGGTCGATGGCCTCCAGCACCTCGTAGGCCTCCTCGAGCAGGTGGCGACGGAGGCTGTGGTGGTCCTGCTCGCGGTCCCACGGGCACTCGGCTCGCAGGCGCCGCACGACCTCGACGAACGCGGCGACCTCCCCGGCGACGGGCGCGGCGAGGGCGGGGACGTAGACCGAGGTGAGGTGGTCCGGTTCGATCGCCCGATCGAGCTCGTGCCATGGCACCTCGACGATCGCCTCGTCGGGCAGACCCAGGCGCTGCAGCACGATCGCGGTCGGTTCGGGGGACACCGCCGCGTCGGCCGGTGGCGAACCGGTGTCGAGGACGTCGCCGATCGCCAGCTTGATCTCCGACAGGACGTCGACGGTGTCGCACTGGCCGACCAGCAACGGGCCGCGCTCCCCCGCCGCCTCGGCCGCGAAGCGGTGCCCGTCGACGAGGCGCACGCCCCGCTCGACCGGGTCGATGCCGAGGCGCACCCACGCCAGGTCGACGAACGACAGGGCGGGCACCAACTCGATCGCCACCCGCGCGTCGGCCACCAGCAGCTCGACGGTGTGCTCGGCGACGACCGGCGAACCGGGCACCGCGTACAGCACCTCGCCATGCTCGGCCGCTGCCGCCACCAGCGACTCCACGATGCCGCCGTAGACGTCCTCGATCGAGTCCGCCTGCTCGTAGAGGTCGTCGAAGCTGCCCGCCTGCCCGACAACCGGCACGGAGGGGTGCCGGGTGGTGCGCACGAACCGGACGGCGCAGCGACCGATCGCGGCGGTCACGCCCGCGGTCACGAGGTCGGGGCCGCCCGGGCCGAGCCCGACGACGACCACCCGGGGCAGGGGCGGCGTCATCGCCGGACCGCTGGCCACCCCGGCGCCGGTCAACCGAGGGGGTCGGTCGCGTCGGTCGTGGCGGTCGCGCCGGGGGCGTCCGCCGGACCGTCCGGCGGCACCACGCTGTAGGCGTCGGCGTCCCACGAGCCGAAGCGGGAGCTCACCTCGATGTCCACCTCGTCCGCCAGCGCGACGAGCGCCTGGTTGAGCTCGTCGGCGCCCAGCTCGTCCTGGAGGACGACCCGGCGGGCGAAGCCGTCGACGAGCCACTCGCGATAGTCGTCCGGGAACCCGGTGATCATCTGCTGCTCTTCGGGACTGAGGGAGTCGACCGCAGCCTGCCGCGCCTCGTCGTCGAGGCTCAGGCCCTCGTCGTCGAAGATCTGCTCCTCGAGCGTGAAGATCAGCCGCTGCTCGAGGACCTGGGACACCATGGCCTGGTCGAAGCTCTCCGCCGTCGCGCCGCGGAAGGCGTCGCCATCCGGGTTGATCAGTTCGTTCTCGGCGTACGCGTCGAGGTCGTCCTCGATCTCCGAGTTCGAGAAGCTCTTGTCCCCCACTCGGAGCGCGGCCGCCTGGTCGGAGCCGCAGCCGGCGGCGAGCAGGCCGGCGGCCGAGACGGTGACGAGCAACGAAGCGAGGCGTCGGTGGAGCACGCCCTGATCGTAGGGACTCGGGGAGGTCGCGACGAACCGGGCCGGTACGGCACGCGTCCCGCGCCTCACCGCAGCTACGCGGCCGCCTCCTTGGCGGGGAACAGCGTGGACAGCAGGTCGACGAGCTCGGTCGCCACGTGGCGGCCACCCTTGACCGGGATGACCAGCTGGCCGAGATCGGCCTTGAAGATGCCCTTCGGCACGAGCCGCTTGAGCCGGATCTCCTCGGACACCTTGAGCTTCACCGGGGTCATGCGGGCGGTCCACACCGCGGCGCCGATGCCGGTGACCTTGACCACGTTGAGCTCGCGGATGCCGAGGCGTGCGGCCTCGGCCCGCAGGCGGGCCACCTCGAGCAGGGCGGCGGCCTCGTCGGGCACCGGCCCGTAGCGGTCCTCCCACTCGGCCCGGATGTCGTCGACCTCGGCCTCCGTCGTCACCTCGGCGAGGCGGCGGTAGGCCTCGAGCCGCAGCTCCTCCTTGGCCACGTACGTCTTCGGCAGGTTGGCGTCGAGCGGGAGGTCGAGCTTGATCTCGGCGGGCTCGCGCACCTCCTCGCCCTTCAGCTCGGCGACGACCTCGCTGACCATCTGGCAGTACAGGTCGTAGCCGACCGCGGCGACGTGCCCCGACTGGCCGGTGCCGAGCAGGTTGCCGGCACCCCGGATCTCGAGGTCGCGCATGGCGATCTTGAAGCCCGAGCCCAGCTCGGTGGCCTCGCCGATGGTCTTGAGGCGCTCGTAGGCCTCCTCGGTCAGCACCCGGTCGCGCGGATGGAACAGGTACGCGTA
>DASUQS010000279.1:0-6030 GCA_036280455.1 Acidimicrobiales bacterium | reverse complement strand
GAGTTCGCCCTCGGCATCGAGGCCCTCGAACGCTTCGTCGCCGGCGAACCGCTGCACCGGGTGCACGAATGCGTCTTCGGCGTGCTGGCACTGGAGAGCGAACCGGTCGATCCCCGGCTGTGACGGGCAGGCGCTCGGCGGGTTGCCGTCAGCGGCCGGTCACGCGGTCAGCGCATCCCTCCGGCGGGACCGCGCCGCCGGTACGACGACGGCACCACGACGCTCAGGGCAGGTGCCGCCCCGCCGCGGCGAGCAGGGTGTACCAGTCGGCCTTGGTCAGCCGGACCGTGGCTGCGGTGGCGGCCTCGCGGATGCGGTCCGGGCGCTGGGTGCCGATGATCGGGATGGCGCCCGACGGGTGGGCCATCACCCACGCGAGGGCGATCGCGCTGCGCGTGACCGACTCGCGCTCGGCCAGGGCGTCGAGCTCGGCGGCCAGCGGGTCCTGCAGCTCGCTGCCGGCGATGCGCCCGCCCGCCAGCGGGCTCCACACCAGCGGGGTCAGGCCGGTCGCCATGGCGCCGTCGAGCACGCCGTCGTCGATCGGGTCGTGGCGCAGCAGGCTCAGCTCGGGCTGGATCGTGGCGAGCGGGACGTCGCCCAGGTGGGCCTGGAGCGCGGCCCGCTGGCTGGCGCTGTAGTTGGAGACGCCCAGCTCGCGCACCTTGCCGGACTCCCGCAGCTCGGTGAGGATCCCGGCCACCTCCGCCGGATGGGCGAGCAGGTCCGGCCGATGCACCTGGTAGAGGTCGATCACGTCGATCCCGAGCCGGCGCAGCGACGCCTCGCACGCGGTGCGCAGGTAGGCGGCGGACGAGTCGTAGGGCACGCCGGCCGCGATGCCGCCCTTGGTGGCGATCACCATCCGGTCCCGCAGTGACGGCGAGGCGGCCAGCGTCCGGCCGAGCAGCTCCTCCGCGGTCCCGAAGCCGGGCCCGCCCCGCCCGTAGATGTCGGCGGTGTCGATCAGGGTCATGCCACAGTCGAGGGCCGTCTCGATCTTCGTGTGGGCCTCGGCGACGGCGCCCGGCGCCGCGGCGTCGGGACCGGCCAGGCGCCAGCACCCGTACGCGATGCGCCCCACCTCGATGTCGCTGCGGCCGAGTCGTTGCGTGTCCACGGCCTCCAGCATGTCAACCGGCGGTCAGCCCGTCCGCCCCCGACCCGCTGCCGACACCGGGTCCCCCGCTGCCGCCGTCGCCGTGCCCGGCGAGGAGTCGGGACATCACTGGAGCGGACGGGTGTCGGCGAGCGTCAGGCTCGACCGCTCGCTGCGGCGCGTGGCGACCACGACGCAGGCCTGCAGGTGGGCCGCGTTGCCGCCCATCGCCCGGCGCATCGCCAGCACCCGTGCCCGGGCGTCGGGCCGGCGGATGACGTTGCCCACGAACCGGGCGGCGCCGACCAGGCCTTCGTCGGCCAGCAGCCGGCGCGGCTCGAGCAGGTGGAGCGGGGCGGTGCAACGCGCCTGGACGTCGAACCCGGCATCGGTGAGGAGCGCGCTCCAGCCGGTGACGGTGAGGGGGCTCACGTGCACCTTGATGGCGCCGGTGAGCTGCTCGCGGATCGACTCGGCGGTCGCGCCGTCGATGTCGTCGGGGGTGAAGGCGACCTCGTGCAGGCCGACACGACCGCCGGGACGCACGATGCGGGCCAGCTCCTCGGCGATCCGCTTCTTCTGCCCGGCGGGCTGCATCGTCAGGTACGCCTCGCCGAAGGCGACGTCGGCCGAGTCGTCGTCGAGCCCGGTGGCCGCCGCGCTGCCCTCGACGACCGATCGCCCAGGACCGGCGACGACGTGGGCGATCCGCTCGGCCGACACGGGGTCGCGGTCGACGCCCACGTACGTCGCGGGGTCGCGGCCGAGGACCAGCTCGGTCGTCGATCCGAGGCCCGGCGCCAGCTCCACGACGTCGTCGGTGGGGCCGATGGCGAGCGCGCCCAGCAGCCTGTCGGTCAGCTCGCGCCCGCCGGGGCGCAGCACGCGCTTGCCGAGTCCTGCGAGCAGCCAGTGGCCGGGCATGCGGTCGACCGGCACCGCCTGACCGGGGATGAGTGTGTCGTGCGTGACGATCGCCATGGCGCTCTCCTGATGGTCGGTTCGGAGTCGCTGCCGACGGGCCCTCGGGACCTCACCCTCGGGACGGCGTCCCCAGCGGCATGATGCATCCTAGCCACTGACTGTTAGGGAGGCCTATCTCAGCGTTCCCGTCGTCGATCTCACGGAGGCGCCGCGCCCGTCGTTCATCCGGCATGGGAAGCGCCGACACCCGACACCGGGGACGAGCCCGCAGCCGCCTCGGCGGTCTGCCGACGACCTTGCCCCCGGTCGCATCGGACGCCGACGCAGGCGCCGCGGGGATCGGAACCGGCCGCCAGCTGGCGATGCCGCTCGCGGTGCCGCCACCGCCCCGTGACCGGCGCGAGGTCATCCCGGACGTCGTGCACGTGCCCGGCTGGCTCGATCTCGACGCCCAGCGCGGCCTGGTGGCCGACTTCCGGCGGTGGGCGCGGCCGCCCGCCGGCCTGCGCCATCCCCGCATGCCGACCGGCCAGCTGATGAGCGTGCAGTCCGTCTGCCTGGGGTGGCACTGGTACCCGTACGTCTACTCGCGGATCGCCGAGGACACCGACGGCGCCCCGGTCAAGCCGCTCCCGCCGGACGTCCGGGCCCTGGCGCAGGCCGCGGTCGCCGAGGCCTACGGCGCCGACAGCCCCGAGATCGCCGGGTACGCGCCCGACGCGGCGATCGTCAACCTCTACGCGCCCGGGGCCAAGCTCGGCCTCCACCAGGACGGTGAGGAGCCCGCGGCCGCCCCGGTCGTCACGATCAGCCTGGGCGACACCTGCACCTTCCGCCTCGCCGGCGTCGACCGCCGCACGGGACCGTTCACCGACGTCGAGCTGCACAGCGGCGACCTGCTGGTGTTCGGCCGCACCAACCGCCGCATCTTCCACGGCGTGCCGAAGGTGGCACCCGGCACCGCGCCCGAGGGTCTCGGCCTCCCGCCCGGCCGGTTGAGCATCACCGTCCGCGAGACGGGCTTCTCCTAGGGGGTCGGACCGGTGGCCGCGCGGTGTCAGCGGTCGTCGATCCGCCCGAGGGCCGGTTTGAGGTCGACGACGGGCGTGCCGTCGACGGCTTCGAGCCCGTCGACGTCGATCCGCGTGCCGGCGGGCGTGTCCTCGACGGCGACCACGGTCACCTCGTGGAGCCCGATCGGGTTGGGCCGGTCGGGGGACCGGGTGGCGAAGACGCCCGTCGGCTCGCGGGCGGCGTCGCCGCGGGGCCGCACCGTGAGCGCCGTGCGGTCGCCGAGGTGGAGCCAGGTGAGCACCACCACACGGTCGCCCGCGGTCATCCCCGCGGCCGCGGCCCGGAACTGGGGGAGGATCACGATCGCAGCGCCGGGGGCACCCTCGTCGGGCTGGCGCGGGGCATCCGCGCGGGAGCCGAGCGGCGAGGCGACCGACCCGATCGGCCGCAGAACCAGCTCGTCCACGTCGTCGTCCGCGGCGGGTGAGGTCACGGCGACATCATGCCTCGGCCCCGGGTGTCGGGCCGCCGCGGCCGTCCCCGCGGCGGCGGCCCGGTGCCGCGGGCAACGGACCCGAGCCGATCCGGCCCCCGGTCACGGCCGGGGTCGGGCCTCGTTGCTCAGGGGGTGCGCACCCAGCCGCGGGGCATCGGCCCGCCCAGGTCGGCGTAGGTGACGATGCCCGGCGGGGCCGCCACGACCGCGGGCACGGCGTTGAGGGCGGGCACCGCGGTGATGATGTGGCCGATCACCATGAAGTCCTCGATCGTCTCGGCCTCGAAGTCGGGCGGGGGCAGGAAGTCGAGCGCGGCGGTCACGGTCGGCAGGCCCTGGACCTCGATCGTCCAGCCGTCCTTCTCGATGATCCACTCGGGGTCGAGGGTCGCGCCCTTCTTCCAGCGGACGCCCAGCTCGACCACCGTGCGGCCGCCGACACGCCCCTGCCAGCTGGCCGAGACCCCGGCGACGCAGCCCGCGGGGATCGTCCACGACGCCATCTCGACGTCCGCGGTGGTCTGCGCGAACTCGGCTTCGCAGACGATCTCGTCCAGCTCGACGCCGAGGGCGTCCGCCACCATGGCCACGGCCTCGCCGAACACGGCGGTGCCCTCCCGCGCCATCTCGGCGAGGCCGGGGGTGTCGATCGGGTGGCCGAACCCGGCGGGGCGCTCGGTGTCGGGCGAGTCGTACAGGGTCGTGTCGGCCTGCTCCAGCACGGTGACCCTGTCGATGCGGTTGCAGATCCCGGCAACGGTGAGCGCCACCAGCTCGGCGAACCCGGGGCTGACGCCGGTGCCCATCAGCGTCGAGCCGCCCCGCTCGCACGCCTCGACCAGCCGCTCGCGCTGGGCGCCGAGCCGCTGCCCGGTGATGAATGCGGCGGTGGTCACCACGTTCACGCCGGCGGCGAGGATGCGGACCAGCTCGTCGACCGAGGGCCACTGCGGGTTGTAGACGACGCAGTCGGGCTTCTGGTCGAGCAGCTGGCCGACGTCGTCCGTGGCGGCGACCCCCAGCGGCCCGATGCCGGCCAGCTCGCCGGCGTCGGCGCCGACCTTGGCCTCCGACCAGGCGTAGCAGCCGACCAGCTCGAGGCCGGGGTTGGCGGCGATGGCCTTGACCGACTCCCTGCCCACGTTGCCCGTGGTCCACTGCACGACGCGGATGGCCATGCCGTCCCCCTGCTCGCTCGTCCCCCTGCTGTGCGAGTGCACAGCGCTGCGAGTCTGGCCCGGATCGGCTCGCGCCACAAGCGGTGCGGCGCGATCCGATCAGCGCTCGATGCGGCGGCTGGCCGGACCCGCGTCCTGCGTGAGGTTCAGCGCCGTGTTGACGAGGCCGACGTGCGAGAACGCCTGCGGGAAGTTCCCGAGCATCCGGCCGGCGACGGGGTCGTACTGCTCGGCGAGCAGGCCCACGTCGTTGGCGAGCCCGACGAGGCGCTCGAAGGTGCGCGTCGCCTCGGCGGTCCGCCCGATCATCGCCAGGGCGTCGGCGAGCCAGAACGTGCACAGCAGGAACGTCCCCTCGCGCCCGCGCAACCCGTCGACCGACACCCCCGTCTCTGTCGGGTAGCGCTCGATGAGGCCGCCGTGGTCGAGCTCCCGCTGGACGGCCTCGACGGTCCCGACGGTGCGCTCGTCGGTCGGGGGGAGGAACCCGACGAGCGGGATCAGCAGCAGGCTGGCGTCGAGCTCGGTCGAGCCGTAGGACTGGGTGAACGTGCCGCGGTCGGCGTCCCAGCCCTCCCGGCAGATCTCCTGGTGCAGCTCGGCGCGCTGGGCCCGCCAGCGCTCCGCCGGCCCGTCGAGACCGAACCGCTCGACCGCCCGCACGCCCCGGTCGAACGCGACCCAGCACATCACCTTCGAGTGGACGAAGTGCCGCGGGGCGCTGCGGATCTCCCACAGGCCGCTGTCGGGCTCCCGCCACCCCGATTCGAGCCAGTCGAGGATCGCCTGCTGCACGCCCCACGACGCGGCGTCCGGCGGGATGCCGGCCAGGCGGGACTGGTGGAGCACGTCCATCACCTCGCCGGGGACGTCGAGCTGGCGCTGCGACGCAGCGGCGTTGCCGATCCGCACCGGCAGGCTGGCCTCGTAGCCCCCGAGCCACGGCAGGTCCATCTCGGGCAGGCGGCGCTCGCCGGCCACGCCGTACATGATCTGCAGCTGGTCGGGATCGCCGGCGATGGCCCGCAGCAGCCAGTCGCGCCAGGCCACCGCCTCGTCCTCGTAGCCCGCGGCCAGGAGCGCCTCCAGCGTGAAGGTGGCATCACGGAGCCAGCAGTAGCGGTAGTCCCAGTTCCGCTCGCCGCCCGGCGCCTCCGGCAGCGACGTGGTGGGGGCGGCGACGATCCCTCCGGTGGGCGCGTAGGTGAGCGCCTTCAGGGTCACCAGAGAGCGCTGCACCGGCTCCCGCCACCGGCCGCCGATGTCGCAGCGGCCCGACCACGCCTGCCACCACGCCACGGTGTCGGCCACCGC
This sequence comes from Acidimicrobiales bacterium, assembly GCA_036280455.1. GTDB lineage: Bacteria > Actinomycetota > Acidimicrobiia > Acidimicrobiales > VFJN01 > ZC4RG19. Next base: position 5 of record DASUQS010000279.1, on the reverse strand, counting down.
CCGCT
>DASUQS010000278.1:0-6437 GCA_036280455.1 Acidimicrobiales bacterium | reverse complement strand
GCTGGCCGTGCTCGGCGTTCATCGGCGGCAGGCCGTCGTCCGGCCCGGGACCTCGGGTGTCGTCAGCCACCCGCTCCCGGCCAGTCGGCGAACGACCGGCCGGTGATGCGCTCGTAGGCCTCGATGTAGCGGTCGCTCGTGGCCGTGACCACCTCGTCGGGCAACGGCGGCGGCGGCGGGGTCTTGTCCCAGTCGAGGGTTTCCAGGTAGTCGCGCACCGGCTGCTTGTCGAACGACGGCGGCGTGCTGCCCGGCTCCCAGGCGTCGGTCGGCCAGAAGCGGGACGAGTCCGGCGTCAGCACCTCGTCGCACAGCACGAGCTCGCCGTCGATGAGGCCGAGCTCGAACTTGGTGTCGGCGATGATGATGCCGCGCTCGCGGGCCCAGTCGGCCCCGCGCTGGTAGATCTCGAGCGACACGTCGCGCACCTTGGCGGCGAGCGACTCGCCGATCAGGTCGGCCGAGGCGTCGAAGCTGATGTTCTCGTCCTTGCCGCCGACCTCGGCCTTCGTCGAGGGCGTGAAGACCGGCTCGGGAAGCTTGGCCGACTCCAGCAGTCCCTCCGGCAGCGAGGCGCCGTGCATCGTGCCCGCCTTGCGGTACTCCTTCCAGGCCGAGCCGGTGATGTAGCCGCGCACGATGCACTCGACCGGCAGCATCTCGGCCTTGCGGGTGAGCATCACCCGGCCGGCGAGGTCGGCCTCGTCGGCCACCTTCTGCGCGCTCGGCGGGAGATCGGCGACGTCGGTGGACAGCAGGTGCCCGGTCACGACGTCGGCCAGCTGGGAGAACCAGAAGGCCGACATGGCGGTGAGGACGCGGCCCTTGTGGGCGATGGGCTCGTCCATCACGACGTCGAACGCCGAGATGCGGTCGCTCGTGACCATGAGCAGGCGTTCGTCGTCGACGGCGTAGATGTCGCGGACCTTGCCGGAGTGGACGTGCGGCAGACCGAGATCGGTCATGGAAGAGCCTCCGAAGGGGTGGGGCGTGGCCGCGGCGAGGGCGGCAGGAGGGGAATGGGTGGCGGCGGGACCGGAAGGGCGGCGGATAGGCGGTACGGGACGTCGGCCGAGCTGGACGCGCCAGCAGTGGGCGGGCGGCTAGAGGATCGGTTCGGGACGGTAGCGGGCGGCGTCGGGGTGCTCGGCGGCGATCGCCTCGACCTGGTGGACGAATGCCGCCACCTGGTGCGGAGCCGTACCCACGAACCCGACCCTGTCATCCAGCACGGCGTCGATGCTGGCACGGTCGAGCCCGAGCCGCTCGTCACCGGCGAGGCGGTCGGCGAGGTCGTTGGTGCCCGCACCCTCGCGCAGGGCCAGGGCCACGGCGACGGCGTGCTCCTTGATCGCCTCGTGCGCCTGCTCGCGCCCGACCCCGTTGCGGAGGGCGGCCATCAGCACCTTCGTGGTGGCGAGGAAGGGCAGGTACCGGTCGAGCTCGCGCTCGATGACGGCCGGGTAGGCACCGAACCCGTCGAGCACCGCCAGGAACGTCTCGAACAGTCCGTCGGTGGCGAGGAACGCCCCGGGCAGCGCGACGCGGCGCACGACCGAGCACGACACGTCGCCCTCGTTCCACTGGTCGCCCGCCAGCTCCGACGTCATCGACAGGTAGCCGCGGAGCACGACCGCCAGCCCGTTGACCCGTTCGGCCGAGCGGGTGTTCATCTTGTGGGGCATGGCCGAGCTGCCGACCTGGCCGGGGGCGAACCCCTCGGTCACCAGCTCGTGGCCGGCCATCAGCCGGATCGTCGTGGCCAGGCTCGACGGACCGGCCGTCGCCTGGACGAGCGCGGCGACAACGTCGAAGTCGAGCGACCGGGGGTAGACCTGCCCGACGTTGGTGAGCGCGCCGGTGAAGCCGAGGTGGCGCAGCACCGCCTGTTCGAGGCGGTCGACCTTGTCGGCGTCGCCGTCGAGCAGGTCGAGCTGGTCCTGCTGGGTGCCGACCGGGCCCTTGATGCCACGCAGCGGGTAGCGGGCGAGCAGGTCGCTGACCCGGTGGTAGGCCTGCAGCAGCTCCTCCCCCGCGTTGGCGAACCGCTTGCCGAGCGTCGTCGCCTGGGCGGCGACGTTGTGGCTGCGCCCGGCCATCACCCGGGTCTCGTACTCGGCGGCGCGCTCGGCCAGCCGGGCGAGCGCGGTCACCATGCGGTCGCGGACCAGCTCGAGCGCCCGACGGATCTGGAGCTGCTCGACGTTCTCCGTGAGGTCACGCGACGTCATGCCCTTGTGGGCGTGCTCGTGGCCGGCGAGCGCGGAGAACTCCTCGATGCGGGCCTTGACGTCGTGGCGGGTGACGCGCTCGCGGGCGTCGATCGAGGCGAGGTCGACCGTGTCGATCACGGCGCGGTAGTCGTCGATCGCCTCGGCGGGGATGTCGATGCCCAGGTCGCGCTGGGCGGCCATGACGGCGACCCACAGCTCGCGCTCGAGCCGCACCTTGCGCTCGGGCGACCACAGGTCGACCATCGGCTCGCTCGCGTAGCGGGAGGCGAGCACATCGGGCAGCACGGGTTTCACCGGTCCATTGTCGCCGCTCGCTGCGGGATCCGGCGAGACCAGTGTGGGCGATCAGGCGAGGCCCTGGGTCAGCGCCTCGCGGGCGCCGATGGCCTCGACACCGTCCGCGAGGGGAAACCGCTGATCGCCGGCGTGCACCACCACGATCCGGTCGAGGTCGAGGTCGGCCGCGGCGACGCGCATCGACCGCGTGAGGGACGGCCGGTCGGTGCGCTTGACCTCGACGCCGACCCGCTTGCCGTCGACCCGGACGATCAGGTCGAGCTCGGCTCCGCCATGGGTGCCCCAGAAGTAGGGCTCTGCCACCTGGGAGGCGACGATCTGCTCGATCACGAAGCCCTCCCAACTGGCTCCAGCCTTCGGATGGCCCAGCAGATCCTCGTACGTGGTCACGCCGAGCAAGCGGTGGAGCAGACCGCTGTCACGCACGTAGACCTTCGGCGATCGGACCTGCCGCTTGGAGACGTTGGCGAACCAGGGCTGCAGTTGACGGAGCACGAGGGCGTCGGTGAGCGCATCGAGGTAGCGCCCGATGGTCGGCAGTGAGACGCCGAGAGCACGGGCCAACTCGGCTCCGTTCCACGTCTGACCGTGGTAGTGCGCCACCATCGTCCAGAACCGGCGCATCGTCGTGGCGGGGATGCGCACCCCCAGGTTGGCGAGGTCGCGCTCGAGGAACGTGGCGATGAAATCGTCGCGCCATGCAGCGGACGCGGCATCGTCCTCGGCCAGGAACGCCCGCGGCAGGCCACCGCGAACCCACAGCTGGTCGACCGCCTCCTCCCCGACATCCACCAGTCGAAATCCCCCGAGCTCGACGAGGGCGACTCGTCCGGCAAGCGACTCCGAGGCGAGCCCTACCAGTTCGGGAGATGCGCTCCCCAAGATGAGGAAGCGACCCGGCCGGTCGTCGTCGTCGGCGAGCACCCGCAGGATCGGGAAGAGATCGCGTTGTCGCTGGGCCTCGTCGATCACCACCGTTCCGTCCAGCCGTGGCAGGCTGAGGGTCGGTTCCCCGAGGCGGGCGACGTCCCGTGGATCCTCCAAGTCGAAGACGTTCGGCGGAGGCGCGTCGACGACCTGGCGGGCAAGGGTCGACTTTCCGGCCTGGCGAGGCCCCGTGAGCAACACGATCGGCGCTCGTTCAAGAGCCCGAACGAGCTGATCGACGTCCTTTTGTCGCTCGATGAGCGGGTCCATCCTTGAAAATGTAACGCGTCACGTTAGTTTTTCAAGGAAGGTGGGGCCCGCAGCCCCGGTACTCAGCCCGGCTTGGGGGCCATCTCCTCGCGGTGCTTCGCCAGCTCCGCGACCAGCTCGGTGTCCTCGACGGCCAGGATCTGTACCGCCAGCAGCGCGGCGTTCATCGCACCGTCGACCGCCACGGTCGCCACCGGGATGCCCTTCGGCATCTGCACGGTGGCGTACAGCGCGTCGACGCCGTTGAGCGCGCCGCCCGACAGGGGCACGCCGATGACCGGCAGCGTGGTGTGGGCGGAGACGACGCCCGCCAGGTGGGCGGCCATGCCCGCGCCGCAGATGATGGCGGCGTACCCGTTGTCGCGGGCGGCCGAGGCGAACTCGGCCACGATCGCCGGCGTGCGGTGCGCCGACATGACGCGCACGTCGGCCTCGACGCCGTAGCGGGCCAGCGTGTCGCCGGCGGGGGCCATCTTGTCCTTGTCGTTGGGCGAACCCATGAGGACGGCGACCTTCTTGCGGGCCATCAGCGTGATGCCTCCTGTGCGATGTCGGATCTGTGGTGCATACCCCGCCACGAGACGAGCTCTGCCGCCCGGTACGCGTGCTCGCGGGCGGCGGCGACGGTCGGACCATGCCCGGTGACCGCCAGGACCCGGCCCCCGGCGGTGACGAGCGCGCCATCGTCGCCGCGGCCGACCCCGGCGCAGAAGACGGTCGCCCCCGTCGCTTCGGCGGCGTCGAGGCCCGTGATGACGTCGCCGGTGCGGGGCGACGTCGGGTAGCCCTCGACCGCCAGCACGACGGTGACGCACGCGCCGTTCGAGAACTCTGGTGCCGCCGCCGTGGTGAGGTCGCCCGCCGCGGCCGCGGCCAGCAGCTGGGCCAGGTCGGTGGTGAGCCGGGGCAGTACGACCTGGGCCTCCGGGTCGCCGAAGCGGGCGTTGAACTCGACCAGCTTCGGGCCGTCCGGGGTGAGCATGAGGCCCGCGTAGAACACGCCGCGGTAGTCGATGCCCCGGCGGCGCAGCTCGGCGAGGGTCGGCTCGACGAAGCGGGCCATCACGTCCGCGACCACGTCGTCGTCGACGCCCGGCACCGGCGAGTAGGCGCCCATGCCCCCCGTGTTGGGCCCGGCGTCGCCGTCGCCGACCCGCTTGAAGTCCTGGGCGGGAGCGAGGGCGACGGCCCGGGTGCCGTCGCTGACGGCGAGGATCGACAGCTCCGGCCCCGTCATCCCCTCCTCGATCACGACCGTGCGGCCCGCGTCGCCGAACGACTCGCCGGCCAGCTTGGCCCGCACGTCGGCGATGGCCTCGTCGAGCGAGTCGGTGACGAGCACCCCCTTGCCGGCGGCGAGTCCGTCGGTCTTGGTGACCCAGGGGCCGGGGAGGCTGCGCAGGAACTCGATCGCCGGTTCGGCCTCGGTGAACGCCGCGTAGCGGGCGGTCGGCACACCGGCGGCCTCGACGACCTCCTTCATCCACGCCTTCGACCCCTCGAGCCGCGCGCCGTCGGCACCGGGGCCGAAGACCAGCTTGCCCGCGGCCCGTAGCTCGTCGGCCATGCCCGCCACCAGCGGCGCCTCGGGGCCCACCACGTAGAGATCGGCGTCGATGTCGCCCGGCGGGGTCGCCACCGAGCCGGGGATGCCCGGGTTTCCGGGCGTGACGACGACCTCGGCGGTGCGGCCGAGGACGTGGGCGAGCGCGTGCTCGCGCCCCCCGGAACCGATGACGCAGACCTTCACGGCGGATCCCCCGGCTGGCTACGGCTTGCGTTGCACGTACTGGTCGCGGCCCGGGCCGACGCCGACGAGCCGGATGGGCACGCCCACCTGCTCTTCGAGGAAGGCGATGTAGTCGCGGGCGTTGGCGGGGAGCTCGCCGGGCTCGGTGACCGAGGAGAGGTCGGTCGACCAGCCGGGCAGCTCCTCGTAGACCGGCGTGGCCTTGTGGAGCAGCGACTGGTCGTCGGGGAACCGCTCGAGCCGCCGGCCCTCGGCCTCGTACGCCACGCACACCTTGACCGTGTCGAAGGCGTCGAGGACGTCGAGCTTGGTGAGCGCCAACTCGGACAGCGAGTTGAGCCGCGCCGCGTGCCGCAGCATCACCGCGTCGAACCAGCCGGCCCGGCGGCGCCGCCCCGTGTTGGTGCCGTACTCGTGGCCCCGATCGACCAGCGCGTCGCCGACCTCGTCGAACAGCTCGGTCACGAACGGCCCCGAACCGACCCGGGTGATGTAGGCCTTGACGATGCCCACGACCCGGTCGATGTAGCGAGGGCCGACGCCGGCGCCCGTGCACGCGCCGCCCGCCACGGGGTTCGACGAGGTCACGTAGGGATAGGTGCCGTGGTCGAGGTCGAGGAACGTGGCCTGCGCACCCTCGAACAGCACGTTCTGGCCCAGCTCGAGCGCCTCATGCGTGAGGTTCACCGTGTCGGCCACATACGGCTCGACGCGGGGCGCCAGCTCGCCGAGGTAGAGGTCGCAGATCTCGTCGACGTCGGGCGGGAGCTGGTTGTAGACCTTGGCGAGCGTCTGGGACTTCTCGCGCAGGGCCAGCTCGAGCTTCTGGCGGAAGATCTTCGGGTCGTACATGTCCTGCACGCGCAAGCCGACCCGGGCCGCCTTGTCGGCGTACGCCGGGCCGATGCCCCGCTTGGTCGTGCCGAGCTTGTTCTTGCCGAGGTGGCGCTCGGTCACCC
>DASUQS010000277.1:0-8668 GCA_036280455.1 Acidimicrobiales bacterium | reverse complement strand
GGCGCGGCGCTGACGTGGGGGCCGAACCTGTCGATCAACGCACCCTCGGCCACCGGCACCCGGGCCATCAGCCGAAGCCCCCGACCCGCACCGACTGCGCCAGCGCCACCAGTCGCCGGCGGCACCGGGGGCACACCTCCTGGTAGCTGCCCTCGCTCGCCTCCGCGGCGCCGATGTCGTAGTCGAAGCCGACCTCGGGCAGCACCGCCCGGAGGTCGTGCACCTGCGTGGCCGGGGCATAGGGCTCGCCGCACTCGCGGCACAGGGCCTGTGGCTCGTCGGCCCACCGGGCCCTGGTGTAGGCCAGGCCGACGGTACCCGGCCGCTGGAAGATGTGGAACAGCTTCCCGAAGGGGATGTAGAGCAGCCCCAGGATCACCGTGGCGGCGTGCACCGTCGAGATGAACGTGTACAGCCGGCCGTCGAGCCACAGGCTCGACACGGTGAGCATGAGCCCGGTGACCGACACGGCGAACAGCCCGGCCAGCGCCAGGAAGTCGTTGCTGCGCTCGACGGCCATCGCGCCCGGGTCGCGCATGCGGCGCACGAGGAAGATGAACACGCCGATCAGCACCAGCACGGCGGAGACGTCGAGCGCGTGGAACATCAGCCAGCCGAACACGCTGCGGCTCTCGAACTCGATCGTGCCGAGGCCGGCCACGAACGCCTGGTAGCGCTGGTCGTCCTGGCCCACCGACTCGAAGTGCAGCCAGCCGAAGGTGAGGGGGAAGGTCACCAGGGCGGCGAGGATGCACCCCCAGAACAGGCACTGGTGCGCGAACCACCGGCTGAACGAGCGCCGGCGGATGAACCCCTGGCCGACGAGGTGGCCCCAGAGCACGTCGGGGAACCGGGCGATGCTGCGCAACCGCCGCCCGCTGCCCCAGAACGCCTGCCAGCCCCGCATGCGCAGCGTGCGCGTGGGCGGCCGCTCGATCCACACGACGTACCGGTAGGCCACCGCGAACACGGCCAGCAACGTGCCGACGAGGTAACCGGCGAGAGCGGCGTCGAACCAGCGCAGCCCCTCGCTCCCGACGTACACGAGGACGAGCAGCACGACGACGAGTGCGGCCCCGGTGAGCACGCCCTTGCGGTCGAGCCCGGCGATCTGCGGGCGGGGTGGCGGAACGCTCGCGGCCTCGCGAACTCGGCTACTCGTCGCTGCCATGCATGGCCTCCGGGGGGAGCTCCGGGAGAGGACGACCGCACCATACGACACGGAGGTCCGAGCGTGGTGAGGACGGTCGCGGCGGGCGCCGCTGCGCCGCACCGCGGTGCGCGCACGGCAGACTCTCATGCATGGGCACCCTCTTCCACACCGGCGACGGTTTCGAGATCCACAAGGTCGTGGTCGGCCCGATGGACAACAACGTGTACGTGCTGCGCTGCACCGAGACGGGCGAGGCCGTGCTGCTGGACGCGGCGAACGAGCACGACAGGTTGCTCGACCTGTGCCGAGCCCTGGACGTGCGTTCGGTCCTCGAGACCCACGGCCACTGGGACCACATCCAGGCGGTGCCCGAGCTGCGCGACGCCGGCTACGAGGTGCACGTCACCGCGCAGGACGCGGACATGCTCCCGTCCTACGACCAGATCCTCGACGACGACAGCGTCGTCACCGTGGGGCGCCTGCGGTTGCGCACGATCCACACGCCCGGCCACACGCCGGGTTCGATGTGCTTCCTGGTCGAGGGGGCGCCCGTGCTCTTCAGCGGTGACACGCTGTTCCCCGGCGGGGTCGGCAACACGTCGTTCCCCGGCGGCGACTTCCCCACCATCATCCGCGAGGTCGAGTCGAAGCTGCTCACGCTGCCCGGAGAGACGCGCGTGCTGCCCGGCCACGGCGACCCCACCACGATCGGCACGGAGCGACCGCACCTCCAGGAGTGGATCGACCGGGGCTGGTGATGGCCGACGCCCTCCGCTACGACGAGCGCCCCTACGACGAGACACCGATCCACACCGAGGACCTGCCGCCCACGCCGGTGCGCGACCGCAACATCCCGGCCTCGGCCTGGATCGAGGCCCCCGAGGAGCTGCGTCGCCTGGGCGACGACCTGCCCGGCACCCCGGTGGCCGACTACAAGCGGCGCATCGGGCCATGGCTGCTGTGGCGGGCGGGGCCGGCCGCCGGCGCCGAGGCCCGCTACTGGGTGGCGCGTGCGGACGACCTCACGACGACCTACACGTTCCGGCTGCACGCGACCGGCGACGGCTCCGGCATCGGCCCGAGCGGATCGACCCACACCCGCTTCCGGGCGTGGAAGGAAGACCTGCGCGACGCCGAGTGATCCGCCGGGGACGTCCGGGCGCGATCGCGCACCTTCGACGACCCGCTGGCCAGCCGGTGACGACCTGTCACTCTTTCCTGCTCGCCGTGAGTCGGTCGATGCGCTACCTGTGCGTCCGTTGACCAGGGCCATTGGCGCCCACGTATGACAACTAGCTGAGCGATACGAATGCGTGATGTCGTCCTTTCGACGTCGAAATACTTGAACTCGACGTCATCTTCCGTTAGTACGGCAGCGGGGCGGTCGTCGACTTCTGGTCCTGGTCCGGGTGCGCCCGGCAGAGGTCGAGGCCGTGGGGGCTTCGACGATCACGGAGGGGACACATGTCATCAGCCATCTCGCCCGCGCCCACGAGGCGCCGGCTACTCGCCGCCCTCGCGGCCACCGCATTGATCGCCGGTGCGCTCGCGATCCTGTTCGCCGGCGCCGGCGACTCGGTCGCCGGGGCCCAGACGCAGTGCATCGAGGCGAGCAATCGCGACCACGTGGATGCCGGCCGTGCGACCCGCCTGATCTTCACGGTCCGCGCCGTCGGATCGAACGACTACCTGGGCTCGATCTGGTCGACGACGTCGCTCCAGCAGACAGCGCCCGGCGTCTGGACGCGGGTGGACGACTGCGGCGCGCCGCCGAGCACGACCACCACCATGCCCGGCGGATCGACGACGACCACCGAGCCCGGCGGCGGCGAACGCCCGCCGCTCCGCCAGCAGTACACGGCGATCTACGAGACCGACGCACGGCTCGACGGGCACACGATCTACCGCCCGCAGAACCTCGGCGTCGTCGCCGACCTGATGCCGATCGTCGTGTGGGGCAACGGCGCCTGCCGCGCCGACGGCACCTGGTTCCAGGAGTTCCTGCAGCCGCTCGCCGCGCACGGCGTGCTGGTCATCGCCAGCGGCGAGCCCGGTGGGTCCGGCTCGACCACCTCCGACATGCTGATCGACGCCATGGACTTCGCCGTCGCCGAGAACAGCCGCGGCGGCAGCAAGTACCAGGGCAAGCTCGACGTCGGGAACATCACGGCGATGGGCCAGTCGTGCGGCGGCCTCGAGGCCATCGACGCCAGCAGCGATCCGCGCGTCGACTCGACGATCCTGTGGAACAGCGGGATCTTCGCCAGCGGCGGCATCGGCGACGTGGGCAAGGAGGCCCTCGACGAGCTGCACGGCCCCGTGGCATGGCTGAACGGCGGCCCGTCCGACATCGCCTACAGCAACGCCCAGGACGACTACCGGCGGGTGCCCAGCCGGGTGCCGGCCGTGTTCGGCGCCTACGGCGACGTCGGCCACATGGCGATGTTCACCGATCCCGCCATCGAGCGCGAGATCATCGGCGTGGCCGCCGACTGGCTCGACGCCACCCTGTACGACGACGCGCAGGCACGTGCCGAGTTCGTCGGGCAGGACTGCGGGCTGTGCAGCGGCACCGAGTGGGAGATGGAGTCCAAGAACTGGCCCTGAGGCCCGGCCCGGCTCGCCGCGGGACGGCAGCACGTCGTTGACCTGACCACGAGATCGTGCCGGGGGCGACCGTCCACCGACGGTCGCCCTCGGCACATCTCGCGTCTCGGGACGGTTCGAGCCCCGGGGATCCGGCCCACCGCGCCGGTCGGATCCCACGATCGGTCGCCGGCGGCCGTTCCCTCCATCCCCACCACGTCTTCACGGCCTCTTCACGCGCAAGGTGGAACGTGGTCGCCATGGACATCACCGCGACAACCTCGCTCCAGCCGGTCGTCGCCGGCATCGTCGCCATGAGCGGCGGGCGGCTCGGAGCCACCATCGCCGCCCTGATCGGACTGGTGGGCACCGTCATCGGCGGCCTGGCCCTCGCCCGCCGCGCCGGCCGTGGCCGCGCCGGCGCCGACATCGGTGCCATCGGCGGCCCGGGCCGGGCCGGAACGGCCCTCGGGCTGGGTGCGACCGCCGTCGTTCTCGGGGCGGTCTTCCTCGCCACCGCCGACGGCGGCCTCGGCTCGGGCGACGGCGTGGGCGGGGCGGTCGTCGCCGTGGCGCTCGGACTGATCGCCATGGTCCTCGGCGGACTGGCCCGGGCTCGCGGGCGGGACGTGGCGTGATGCCGCCCCCTGCGGGCACACCGCAGGAGAGAACCACCCGCTAGGTCTCGACCACGACATCCGGAGGTTCGGGGACGTGGGCGGCGCCCTCGTCCTCTCCCGTCGCCTCGATCGTCGCCGACGCGCGGTCGACCCGGTGGACGCGATGGACGTGCCGGGCGATGGCGAGCCCGGCCGCGGCGATGCCGACGAGCACGGGCAAGCGGATCGGCCCGGGAGTGCCCAGCTCGAGCAGCAGGGTGCGGGCGTTGGTCACGAGCAGCAACGTGCCGACGACCACGCCGAGCACCGACGAGTCGGCGTGGCGCACCAACCAGGCGGCGAGCGGGGCCGCGACGACCCCGCCGGCCAGCAGGGCGAGGACGAGGGGCAGCTCGACGCCCTCGCCGTCGAGGCCGACGAGGAAGCCGGCGCTGGCAGACACGGTCACCAACAGCTCGGCGGCCGACACCGAGCCGATCACCAACCGGGGCTCCACCCGCCCCGCGGCCAGCAGCGTGGGGGTCGCGACCGGCCCCCACCCGCCGCCGCCGACGGCGTCGATGAAGCCGGCGCCGAGGCCCAGAGGGGCGAGCAGGCGGCGGCGCAGGTGACCGGGATCGTGCCGCTCGCCCCGCAGGTCGCCCCGCACGGAGCGCACGATCACCACGGTGCCGAGGCCGAACAGCACCACCGCCACCGACGGCTTCAGCCAGTCGCCGGTGAGCGACGTGAGGACCGTCGCCCCGAGGAACGCCCCGACCGCCCCGGGCACGCCGATGCGCCGCACGAGCGGCCAGGACACGTTGCCGAAGCGCCAGTGCGAGACACCGGACGTGAGCGTCGTGCCCACCTCCGCGAGGTGGACGCTGGCGGAGGCCACCGCCGGTGAGAATCCGTTGGAGAGAAGGACGGTGCTGGTGGTGACGCCGAACGCCATGCCGAGCGCGCCGTCGACGAGCTGGCCCACCAGCCCGGCCAGGGCGAAGACCAACAGACGGCGCACGTCACCTCCACGGCTCGTCGGACATGCCCGCCAGATGACGGGACGGCCTCTTTGGCCACTATTCCGACTGAATTAGTGGAGAATACAACGGAACCGCCGAGCGGCCAACCCCCCACCGCATGGCAGCGGCCGTCCGACGGGACCCCTGACGGCCGGCCGTCGCCGGCCACCAGGGGCATCCCGTGCGGGCGTGCGGCCGATCAGCCGAGGCGCGTCTCGCAGCCTCCGTAGACCTCCTCGGCGAGGCGACCGCCGCAGGTCGACCCGTACTCCTCGAGCTCACCGCCGAGATCGGTGCCGAGGTAGAGGTCGTCGCACGCCGCCATGTCGCCGCCTTCGCAGGCGTTGGCGAGATCGACGAGCTCGGGGTCGCCCTCGGCCTCCTCGTTGTCGAGCGGGGGCGCGGTCGCGGGACCGGCGTCGCCGCCCGAATCGCCGGAGGTGGCGTCGGTGGTCTCGGTGGTGTCCGTGTCGTCGGTGGTCTCGGTCGTGTCGGTGGTGTCGTCCGGCACCTCGAGGTCCTCCGGCGACACGGCCTCGCCGGCCATCACCTTCCAGTCGCCGTCCACCTTCGTCAGCCGGACCGGCTCGCTCTCCGTCGTGTCGGCGCGGCTGCGGAACTCGACGGTGACGGTGGCCGAGCTGTCGGACTCCTCGTCGACGCTGGTCGAGAGGATCTCGGCGGGCAGGTCTGCCAGGGCCTCGTCCGGCAGATCCAGGGCGTCGTCGCCCGTCGCGAAGATCGACTCGCACATGGAGCGGAACTCCTCGGGTGTCTGGTCCTGCAGCACCACGAGATCGGCCATCGTGCCGCAGTCGCCATCGATGGTCGCCTCGACGTAGGTCCGGGCTGTCGCCTCGGCACCGCTGTCGTCGTCGCCCGACAGCAGGAAGAACGCGCCGATGGCGATCACGGCGACGACCGCCACGATGAGCAGGACCGGCACGAGCGGGCTCGACTTCTTGGCCGGCGGCCCGCCGAACCCCGGCTGGGGCTGGGGCCCGTACCCCGGCGGGGGCCCGTACCCGGGCGGCGGCTGTCCCGGTTCGGGCGGCGGCTGCTGGCCGTAGCCGGGCTCGCCGCCCCAGCCGGGAGCAGGGGCACCCGAGGGACCGGGAGCGGGCGGCGGCTGCTGGCCCCATCCCTGGTCGGGCGGCGGCTGCTGCCCCCATCCCTGGTCCGGTGGCGGCTGCTGGTTCCAGTCGGGGGCGCCCGAAGGCGGCTGCGGGGGGTTGTACGACACGGGAGGTCCTCCTGGCGTGCGCGTCGGGGCCGCGGCACACCCGGGCGGACAGGGGGGTTGTGCGACCCTCCGACGGGGGGTCGTCACGCGCCGGCGCGGGCTGCGCTGCGAGGTCCGGGCGAGTGTAGGTTCCCCCGGCCCTCGGCGGGCACGCGGGGCGCTGACCCGGCCGAACCGGCCGCCGTCAGGTCGCGGCCGCGAGCGGGCGCCGGGGCTCGGCGAGCACGTCGATGCCGCTCGGCAGGTCGTCCACCTCGACTCGGTCGCCGTCGACCGAGACGGTGACGGTGCCGCCCATGAGAGGGATGCGCTCGACCCGCAGCGACCGGATGGCCGCGGGCAGCACCGGCGAGAGCCACAGCTTGCCCTGGGGGATGTGCGGATCGAGGCGCAGCAGCGACCGGAGGTGCAGGAGGGGCGCGGCCGCCGACCACGCCCGGCTCTCGCAGGCATCCGGGAACCGGGCGGGGGCGGTGATGTCGTCGCGGTCGAAGCCGCAGAGCACCGACATGCGCCCACCGTCGAGGTCGGACGCGTCCAGCTGGGCGAGCATCAGCCGGTGACCCTCCTCCACGAAGCCGTAGCGGACCAGGCCCGCCACGCACAGGGCGTTGTCGTGGGGCCACACGGCGCCGGTGTGCGGGCCGAGCGGGTCGTAGCCGCCCATCGACGCGCCCAGCGTGCGCACACCCCACCCCGAGAACAGGTCGTCGGCGACCAGGTGCTTGGCGACGACGGCGGCCTTGTCCTCGTCGACGATGCCGCTCCACAGGCAGTGCCCGATGTTGGAGGCCAGCGACGGCACCGGCCGGTTGTCGCCGTCGAGCGCCAGCGCGAACCAGCCGGCGTCGTCGACCCAGAAGTCGCGGTTGAACGCGGCGCGCAACACGGCGGCGCGCTCGTTCCAGGTCGCCGCGAGGTCATCGTCGCCCACCTCGGTCGCGAAGTGCGCCCGTGCCCGGTAGGCGGCGTACACGTAGCCCTGCACCTCGGCGAGGGCGAGCGGGCCCTGGGCCTCGACGCCGTCGGGGAAGCCGACGGGCCGGACCGAGTCCTTCCACGCCTGGTGGCGCTCGCCGCGATCGGTCGCCCGCTGGTACTCGACGTAGCCGTCGCCGTCGCGGTCGCCGAACTCGGTGATCCAGTCGAGGGCCCGGTCGGCGTGCGGCAGCAGGCGGTCGACGACCTCGGGTGCCAGTCCCCAGCGTCGCAGCTCACCCAGGAGCATCACGAAGAGCGGGGTCGAGTCGACCGACCCGTAGCTCACCGCCCGCGGCGCGGCGCTGCCGTCGACGCCGAAGCCGGCCGTGCCGAAGCGGAGCCGGTGGAGGATGCGGCCCGGCTGCTCCTCGGTGCGCTCGTCGACGTCGGTGCCCTGGAAGCGGGCGAGGGTCTCGAGGGTGCCGAGCGCCAGCTCGGGGTCGACGATGAGGCTCATCCACGCCGTGAGCAGGGCGTCGCGCCCGTGCAGAGCGAGGTACCACGGGGCAGCGGCGGCCACCACCGCCCGACCGGGGTACTCGGGGTCGAGCACCCGGAGCGCGCCCAGCTCGTAGGCGCTGCGCCGCACGGCCGTCGCGAGCGGCGTGTGGTCGCTCGCGATCCGCGGCACCGTCTGGTGCCAGCGGACGAGCTGGCGGGCCGACTCGCTGCGGTCGGGCGCATCGCCGAGCAGCAGCCCGGGCACGAGCTCGGCACCCGCCACGATCGGGGCGACGACCAGGGTGAACGACCGGGTGCCGCGGGCGGGGACGATGGCCTCCCACGACAGGCCGCCGCCGTGGGCGACGACGCCGTCGGAGCCGGTGACGCGGCACCCCGTGCGCCCCGGGCCGCGGCCGCGTACGAACAGCACCTCCTGCGGGCCCGACCCGCCGGGCTCGACCAGGGCGGGCACCGTGCCGCCGTCGCGCACCGCGGCGACGGGGGCCAGGTCGGCGGCGAGGTCGATCTCGACCTCGACGTAGCTGGGCTCGTCGCCCCGGTTGCGGACCTCGATCTCGTCGCGCATGCCGGCGCCGAGTGTGCGCCGCCGGACGACGACCGGCCCGGGGGCGGGGGC
>DASUQS010000276.1:0-4717 GCA_036280455.1 Acidimicrobiales bacterium | reverse complement strand
ATGAGCACCCCGGCGAGACCGGCGAAGAACGACGACAGCGCCCAGGCGAACGCCGAGACCCGGTCGGCCGCGATGCCGTCGAGCTCGGTCATGCGCGGGCTCTCGACGACCGCCCGCATCCGCAGGCCGATCGCCGAGAACCGGAACAGGGCGGCCAGCGCCGCCATGGCGGCGAGCGCGGCGCCGATGGCCACCAGCTCGTTCCGGCTGAAGGCGTACACCCCGAACGGGTCGTAGAACACGCTGTTGCCGTCGGGGACGATCCCCTCGGGCGTCTTGCCCGTCACCGTCCGGAAGTCGGTGGCCAGGTTGACGATGCTCGGCAGCGCCACCGCCACGCCGAGGGCGACGACGAGCTTCGACACGGCCGGGGCGGTGCGCAGGTGGCGGAAGATCAGCCACTCCAGCACGAACCCGATGAGCGGGGCGAGGACCACGACCGACACGAGCAGCGACGGGACGATGCCCCACTCCCACTCGGTGTGGGTCTTGAAGTAGACGACGGCCGAGGCGTACGCCTGCGCCCCGAACGCCAGGTTGAACACCCCGGACGTCTTGTAGGCGAGGACGAACCCGAGGGCGACGAGGGCGTAGACGGCCCCGGGCGGCGCTCCCTGGAGCACCGCCCGGAGCAGGTCCGTGCCGATCGATGCGGCGAAGGTCACGGTCTGTGGAGCGAGGTCACTCGAAGTCGGTCTGCGCGAGCTCGGACCAGCTGTCCTCGGCCGGATCGTGGCAGTACCAGGGATCGCCGGGCTCGCCGACCAGCTCGAACTCGCCGTCCGTGATGCGGACGAAGGCGGCGCACCGCGACTCCCCGCCGTTGGTGACCGGATCCTCCGCGGTCGGCGGGTTGTGCTGGCGGCTGAAGTCGACCGGGACGACCATGCCGCCGCCCGTGTAATCGGTGACCTCGTTGGTGGCGTCGATCACCGACTGCCGGTCGAACTCCGGACCCGCCTCGACGAGGCCCGTGTAGGCGAGGTCGGCGGCGACCCACCCGTGCAGGGCGAGGTCGGTCACCTCCGCGTCGATCTCCTCCATCCACTCGAGGAAGTCGACCATCTGCGTCTCCTCGGGGTCGGCCTCGATCGGGCGGACGTAGGTCTGCATCAGGTCGCCTTCGAGCAGGTCGGCGTTCTCCGACACGAACTCCGTGTCGGCGTAACCCTGGGGGACGAGCATGGGGACGTCGCCCATGCCCTGGCGCTCCATCTCCTGCGAGAGGGTGAGGCTGCCGTTCTGGTCGAGGCCGGTGGCGACGAAGTCCACCCCCGCCTCCTTCATGGCGGTCACCTCGGGGCCGAGCCCGTTGGGCAGGCCGAAGGCCAGCTCGTCGTTGCTGTAGCCGAGCTCGAGGCCGGCGTCGTCGCCCCACTTCTCGATCGAGGCCACCCACGACGCGACCTGGTCCTTCGAGCCCTGGGACACGCCGTAGCCGAGGACGCCGACGGTGGTGGCGTCCGACAGGACGGCGGCCTGCAGGTGGGCGGGGTTCGGACAGGAGAGGCAGGGCGTGCCCGTGATCTGGAAGATCGACTCGTGGCCGGCGGACTCGGTGGAGTTGACCACGTTGGTGTAGAGCGGCACGCCCGCGTCGGCGAGGTCGGCGAAGCCGCTGGCCACGAGCGGCACGCTGATGACGCCGAAGACGTCGGGGTTCTCGATGAGCTCGAGGGCCTTGACCTGGTTGCTCCCCATCTCGTCGTCGACCACCTCGGACAGCACCAGGTCGCGACCGTGGACCCCACCCTCGCTGTTGCGGAAGGCGAAGTACGCCTCGACGCCGTCGGCGAGGCAGCCGAGGAGGCAGTAGCCGAGCGGGTTGGCTTCGCCGGTGGAGAGCACGGCGTAGTTGATCGCCTCGTCCGTCACCCCGGGGACCCCGTCGAGCGACACGGAGGTGCCGGCGTCGGCCGATCCGGCGTCGTCACCGTCGTCGGAGGCCGTGTCGCCGTCGCCCGAGTTGCCGCAGGCGGCGAGGACGATGCCCATCGCCGCGACGCAGGCGAGCAGCCGGTGACGGCGGCGCGGCGGGCGGGGCGCAGCCCTGTCGATCTCGTCGTTGCCCACGTCTCTCCGCGTCACGCGCTCCACCTCAGTCTTTGACATTGACGTCGAAACTGAGTTTGGCACTCGTGCCATGACGACGGCAAGGGAGTCTCTACGTCGACGTCGAAATTGAAACCTGTCGCGGCGGCGGGTGTGCGTTGCCTCGTCCGGCGGGCTGGTTCGGGCCGAGGGTGGCCGGCGTCGGGCTCCGTGCCCCAGAGTTGTCGGCGCTCGACCATTCTGGCGCACAGAACCCGACCACGAACCCGGAGGCCCCTTGCCCACCGACGCTCCCCCCGAGCGGACCGGCCCCCTGCACGGGGTGCGCGTGCTCGACCTCACCCAAGCCCTCGCCGGGCCGTACTGCACGATGCTCCTCGCCGACCTCGGCGCGGACGTCGTCAAGGTCGAGCCCCCGACGGGCGACATGACGCGGTTCCCCGGCCCGTTCACCGACGAGGACACGGAGCGCGCCTACGGCGGCTACTTCGCCAGCATCAACCGCGGCAAGCGATCGATCGTGCTCGACCTGAAGGACCCGGACGACCGCGCCGCCTTCGTCGACCTCACCAGGACCGCCGACGTCGTCGTGGAGAACAGCCGCGCCGGCGTGATGGACCGGCTCGGCGTCGGCTACGAGACGCTGGCCGAGGCCAACCCGCGGCTGGTGTACGCCGCGGTGCGCGGCTTCGGCGACCCTCGCACCGGCGCCAGCCCCTACGTCGACTGGCCCGCCTTCGACATCGTCGCCCAGGCGATGGGCGGCCTCGTGTCGATCACCGGCAGCCGGGAGGCCCACGCCAAGGCCGGCCCCAGCGTCGGGGACATCTTCGCCGGCGCGCTCAACGCCGTCGGCCTCCTCGCCGCCCTGGTCGAGGCCCGGGCATCGGGCCGCGGCCAGTTCGTCGACGTCGCCATGTACGACGCCGTGCTGAGCCTCTGCGAGGGCGCCGCCTACCAGTACTCCTACACCGGCCGGACCCCGACCCCGACCGGCAACGGCCACCCCGTCATCGCCCCGTTCGACCTGTTCCCGACCAGCGACGGGCACTGCGCGATCGGCACGCCGACCGACGTCCTGTTCCGGCGCCTGAGCGAGCGGATCGGTCGCCCCGACCTCGCGACCGACAGCCGGTTCGCCGGCGCCACCGACCGCCTCCGGAACCGGGCGGCGCTCACCGCCGAGCTGACCGCCTGGACGCAGACCCGCACCACCGCCGAGATCGTCGGGTTGCTCGGCGGGGACATCCCCGTCGGCCCGGTCAACGACATGCCCGCCATCTACGCCGACCCCCACGTCGCCGCCCGCGACATGCTCGTCGAGGTCGACCAGCCCGACGGATCCCGCCCCGTGACCCTGGCCGGCCAGCCGATCAAGATGACCCGCAGCCACACCGGCATCCGGCGCCGACCGCCACGGCTGGGCGAGCACACCGCCGAGGTCCTCGCCGACGCCGGGATCGTCCGATGACCGCGCTGTCCCCCGCAGCCGACGCCGGCGATCTCGTCCTCACCCGGGACGAGGGCATCGCCACGCTCTGGCTCAACCGGCCGGCCAAGCGCAACGCGGTCACCTTCCAGATGTGGCGGGCCATCGCCGCACACTGCCGCTCGCTCGCCGCCGACCCGACCGTGCGGCTGGTCGTCGTGCGGGGCGTGGGCGCCCACTTCTGCGCCGGGGCCGACGTCGCCGGCATGGCGTCGGTCGACGCCGACGAGTACCGGCGGGCCAACGAGATCGCGGACGAGGCCATCGCCGCCGTTCCCGTGCCGACCGTGGCCGTGATCACCGGATCGTGCATCGGTGGCGGCACCGAGATCGCCGTCGCCTGCGACCTGCGCATCGCCGACACGACCGCCCGCTTCGGCATCACCCCCGCCCGCCTCGGCATCCTCTACCCCGCGCCGGCCATCGAGCGGGTCGTCCGGCTGATCGGCGCATCGGCGGCCAAGCACCTGCTGTACTCCGCCGAGCACGTCGACGCGGCGCGCGCCCTGCGCACCGGGCTCGTCGACGAGCTTCACGGGCCCGACGAGCTCGCCGCCCGGGTCGACGAGCTCACCGACCTGCTGGCCCACCGGCGGTCGCTCCTCACCCAGATGGCCAGCAAGGAGATGGTCGACCTCGCCGCGCGCCACGGAACCGTGCCGGACGAGGTCGTGGCCCGCTGGGCGCGCACCGCCGCCGCCAGCACCGACGCCGCGGAGGGGATCCGCGCCTTCGTCGCCAAGCGCCCGCCATCGTTCACCTGGACGCCCGCGTCCCCACCCGACCCGGACTCCGGCCGAGGGGATGGTCGACCGGGCGTCGGGTGACCCGGCTGGGTGACCCGACGCTGGTCGGCGCTCGTCGGATAGGAATGGCGGGTGGACGACGAGACGGAGCGATCCGTGCGGGACCTGCGGAAGGCCGCGGACCGGCTCGACGCCCTCGCGGACACGGCCGAGCTCATGGGCGACGACGACGGCGCGGCCGCCTTCCGGGCCGACGCCGCCCGTGGACGACTCCGCGCCATGAAGCTCCTCGACCGCTGATCCGACCCGACCCGAAGCTCCCGTCAGCGCTGCCGTCAGTCGAGCTGCACGGCGGGCGGGCGCAGGCCCAGCATCGCGTCCTCCTCCTCGGAGGCGAACACGTGCAGCCCCAGGCGTCCCGAGATCTCCC